>NZ_KB903205.1:0-14389 GCF_000379565.1 Cupriavidus sp. UYPR2.512
GCCAAAATCCTCAGTGATAACCTGCACGCTCTATGCTGCTTCAGCGCCGTGCAGGAACATGAGATTGACTCGAACTATCGGATCATCCGAACCTACGCCATCACCGCTCTCAAACCTGTCCTGCCAGCGGCGCTACTGGGACTGCGCTGGGCCAAGGCTGCGCTGAATGAGACCTTGGCCTTGATCGCAACACGTACCCATCGCGTGCGACCGGATCGCGCTAAACCACGTCCGCCTCGCCAGAAACCTCATCGACATGCCGCCTATAAGGCTTGCTGATGTCCTTATCTTGGGTGGATTGACCGCTCGGGTCCCAAGAGCTGGCCGATCAGGGATTCCCCTATGCCACTTCGAAGCGATTTCTCGGCGACCAGGATAGGAAAGCTATGGGGATGGGCAGATGTCACGTCCAAACTGGGAACGAGTCGCTATCGGCACTTTTTGATTTAAGCGACAGAGTGCGTAAACATTAGAATGGGGAATTCGCCCGAGCTCTGGCACGGGCGGCGGTCAACGTTAATTGAAGCGCGCATTTGTCGCGAAGCTTTAATGCAACCGCGGCAGTGAAGCCCCCCGGGGCCCACTTTTTTTGGCACTTCGGCTGGGACAGTTAAGTGCACTCAAGAATTGAGAAAGCGAGTTCCCAGACATCCCTGGTTAAGTTCGCTCCGGTCCGATGGGGTACGTCACCTGTAACTTACCCGATGGGTGCCATCTACCCGTCCAACGCGGGCGGTAACCCGCCCGCGAACCTATAGAGCGACTTATTTCAGTCGCGGGCCGATAACTTCGAACGTGACCCCGTCCGGATCCCGCATATAGGCGCAATACAGGCCAGCATTCGGACCATGGCTGACCTCGACCGGATCGTTGATCGGCTTCACCTGATATTGGGCAGCTACCTCGATGGTTGCATCGATGTCGTTCACGTCCAGAGCCAAATGCGCAAAACCCGTGTCGCAGGGACGAACGACCACGACCTTGCGGTCCTCCGGACCCAAGTATTTGATCAGCTCGATTCGGTGACCAGGAGCCTGAACGAACGCGATCATCATGTCGGCGCCCTTAATCCCGACGACCTTCTCGATGCCCGCCGGATCACGCGGACTCTTGTCCAGCAAGCGAAAGCCGAGGCCATCGCAAAGGAACGCAATCGTTCGATCGAGATCCGTGACGGTGAAGCTGGTATGGTTGACGCTCTTGACGAGAGCCTTCGTTTGCGTTGCTTGATCTTCCATGATGGGAACCATCTCCTTTTCATTTAGTCAACGGCTCAATGCCGACGAGAACAGCAGCCGTTCGGCGATTGCGAGCGCACGTCCATGTGTGGCCACCTTCTCTTGAAAGAGGAAGCACCACTTACCTTTGGCGTACCGCACCGTCCAGAACCTCTGTTGCGACGAATCCTTCGCTCACTTCGCAAAGAAATCGCTTGAATTGATGGTAATGTAGTCGTCCTCGAAGAAATACGCGCGTGGCGGAAATTACTCTTCCGATAAACGGAAAAGACAACCAGCCAATTCGCTGCGGGGGATACCTTTCGGTCTACGCTGAGTTGTCGCCGTCCATTGGCAGCACCGAAGGTAGCGGATGCGTTAAAAGATACCTCGGAATATCTTCCAACTTGTCTCCCACCAGGGCGCACGTCTATTCGCATCGGTCTCCCGCCCTTCCGCTCTGTGGCTATCCGCGCCGTCGAAGCCATTGTATCTGCATCCTTACCTACTTATAGGCACCATTCTTGGCAAACGCCGCGTAAACCCTAAGATAGCACAAACATATACGTCATGTTCTTGACTTAGATGCGGGCGTGGACGATAGTTTGTCCAACCCAAGACGACGTCGATATGCCGCCCTTTACCCCTGCCACAGAAACACTGTGGCCATGATGGATCCCGTTCTTTCACTGCAGCGCACAAGTATTCTCATCCGGCCGCTTCAGAAAACATAAAGTTTCTCCCCCTCATTTTTAATTTAAATCGCGGACATTGCTACTCCCAATCCGCCGCGTTTCACAGCGTAGTCACTAGGTAATTTTTTTAAACCACTCGACGCCACCCTGATGCTACGTGTGTTGGTTGGGATTCCCGAGACCAGCCAGTCATTAATGTCTCCACAAAAAGATATGGAGACATCCTCCGCAGCGGGTACGGAGGCCTCTCTCTCGGGCGCTTGTAACCCAAAGAAGTACAAAAAAATGGAGGAGAAATATGAAACGATCATCCGTATTAAAAGCGGGAGTTCTGATCGCAAGCGTGCCAATAGTATTAGGTCTACCCGGCTGTGGCGCAGACGATAGTACTGCGTCCCAGCCAAGCCCCGCTCAATCGGTGCCGAGCAACCCGACCAAACCGGCCTTGGTATTGGATACGGTGTATCCCAAAGTCGGATGTTCCTCATTGGCAGCCGAAGTCATCCCGTCCACTATCTTTCAGATCGCTTCGGGCGCGGCAACGATTACGTCAGCAACTCTCGTCGCCCCCTCAACCGGCGCTATGACGGGCGTCGGTACGTCGGCGATTTGGCAACCGGCGAAGCCCGAATTTTGCAAGGTGATTGGAACCATCGCGCCTGTCGATCCCACCGCGCCGCTGATTAACTTCCAGATAAACCTGCCGACAGCTTGGAACCAGCGTGCAGCGCAACTGGGCGGAAGCGGCCTAAACGGATCGATTCCCCCTGCATTGAACACGGATCGAAACGCTCCTGAGTCACAGCCCGTCGATGTAGGAGGACCACTTTCGAAGGGCTACATTACATTAGGTAGCGACGGGGGACACCAAGGCTTCGGCAGCGATTGGCTTCTTAATCAAGAAGCGGTCACTAATTACGCCTACGGTGAAATGAAAAAAACGCATGACGTTGCAGTAGAGCTGGCCAATCAATACTTCGGACAAAAGCCGAAGCTCTTCTACTGGTTCGGCTCATCTCAAGGTGGCCGTCAGGCATTGATGATGGCGCAAAACTTTCCGGAGGACTACGACGGAATAATTGCTCAGGTACCGGCCATTAACCTCCTGTCTCTATCGCTGGTCGGAACGGTTCGCGCGCAAATGCAAACGACTGCAGATACGTGGATTCCTCCCACCAAGCAAACTCTCATCGAAAACGAGGTCTTGCGCCAGTGTGATGCACTCGATGGAATCGCAGACGGCGTCATCAGCGACTATGAGGGCTGCAACATGCGCTTCATCAATCCCTCGGCAACGGCTGCGCCGTGGGCCAAGATCCGCTGCGCGACCGGCACCGATGAGGGTACGACTTGCCTGTCTGACGCACAAATCGGTACGCTCAATGCAATGCATAGCGATATTCACTATGGCTACGACTTAGCCTACGGAGCGCCTGGTTACGCCGCTTATGGTGTGGGACCGAGTGGTCAGACATGGCTCGGCGAGTACACAATGCCCACGGCGACATACAGCGGCGGAATTTTCCCGCAATTCTGGAAGGCCCTGATTACGGGGACTCTTACCTTTGCCCAGATGACCTGGGATCCGGCAAATTGGAAGAACCAGTTCGTCACGGCTTCCACAAACGTCGATGCCCTCAATCCTGATCTATCCAGGTTCCTCGCGCATGGTGGCAAGCTGATCCTCAAGGCAAACAGCGGGGATCAGACCGCTAATTATCGGGAGACAATCAGATACTACAACCGCGTCGTTGGCGTCATGGGGCAAGAGAAGGTTGATTCATTCCTCCGTTTCTTTGTCGCGCCGGGCCTCACTCACTCAATGTGGGACAATACTGTTCAAAAGGGAGCTTATGGTGATGCGATTCCATCGCAGGTCGATATGGTCGATTACCTCGACAAGTGGGCAGTGAGCAACCAAGTACCGCCCGACTCCATCATGCTTGCGCAGAAGGACCCGACGCCTCCGTTCGCCACGATCTCGAGCAAACCAATGTGCCAGTATCCGCTATGGCCGCGATTTGAGGGTAGTGACCCAACCAAAGGTACTAGCTGGAACTGTACTAAATGATGGGCTGCCGAGTGACCGTGTGCAAGTACGCTAGGTCGCCCACCAAAAAAGCGGCTTAATACGCCAATCAATGGCTTCCGCTGACTGGAGGCCGCGGCGGCTGGCATACGTGCCAGCCGCGTCGACTCGTAGAAGACTTCCCAGCCCAGGACGGCGAAGAGCATCACGCAACCCGAACCGCGCCCAAGAAAATACGGCATACCTGAGTTGTGCAATGCCAGCGTACTATGCATTGGACGCGCAACGGACGCCCCGTATCACTACAGAGAGAGCATCGCTATCTCTGCCTCCTCGAAGACACCGGAGCAATTGGTCCCCGTGCGTTACTTGGCTTTGCCTACTTCGTACGAAGCGGCCGACGGGTCCGTCTTAACAGTCCAGCTCCCACTCTGCCTGAAGGAGGAGGCCGACGCATAAGTGTCTTCCATGAATTGGAAGTAGGTGATCTTGCCGTTCTTGACCTTTGCGTGGATCGAGAAGGGCGAGCGGAAAGATGTACCAACCGCTACCGAACGATAGGTGAAGGTGCCAAACACAGCGACATCGTCCCCCGCGCCGAATATGTCGGTCACTTTGAAGTCCTCAATAGTCCAGTATTTGGCCACACGGCTAAAAGTACTGCTGAATGCCTCCGGCCCTTTAGAGGTGCCGGCCCACGGTTCAATCTGTTTGAGCTCTGGGTTGTCGAAGCTGAGCGAGATATAGGTGGCGTCTGGCGCCACCAGACGCTTGGCGGCGGCGTCGACTTTGTCTGGAGCAGTGTTTTGTAGAAAATCCTTGACCACGTCGACAGGCTTCTTGCTTGTCGCGGCCCTGACAGTTTGCGCTGAAACTTGGGGAGCACTCAACAAGGCGGCGGCGCCGGTGCACACCGCCAGCACTGCTGCGGCGAGATGGCGCCGAGCGGCGCTGGAAGGGTTCATGTCGGACTGCTTTTGCATGTTGATTCCTTTCGTTGGCGATGTATTCGTCGGCCTATCAGCGCGGTTCGACTACACTCGGCTGCGTGATGATACGTCGACGTTTTTGTGTTTTGATCGATCACAGTCGCTCAAGAAGTGCCATGGGCGGCAACGGCCATTCGTCGGCGAAAGTGAACCTTTCTGACCCGGGGCCGCGCTTCGCTCTTGCCAATCGTGTGGCAAGCCTGGCCTTTTCCAGGCACCTCTCGTGAGACTACGGCCTCCTCTGAAGCTGGCTAACGCGGACAATCGAAGCTTAGCGTTGGTTCCGTCCTGGCTTGGAGCACATCCCTGGAAACGCCGGGTGCCATCTCCCGGACGATGAGGCCGTCGCCAGTCACGTCGATAACGGCCAGGTCGGTGATGATGCGGTTGACCACTCCCGCTCCAGTGAGCGGCAACGAACAGCGCTCCAGGATTTTCATTTCGCCATCGCGCGTGTTGTGTTCCATCATCACCACGACGCGACGCACGCCGCCGACGAGATCCATCGCGCCCCCCATGCCCTTGACCATCTTTCCAGGAATCATCCAGTTCGCCAGGTCCCCGGCCGCGCTGACCTGCATGCCCCCCAGGATTGTGAGATCCATATGACCGCCGCGGATCATCGCGAAGGACATCGATGAGGAGCAAATGGATGCGCCTGGCACCATCGTGATGGTCTGCTTGGCGGCATCGATCAGGTCGGGATCGATTTCGTCTTCATAGGGAGGAGGTCCAATCCCAATCAAGCCGTTTTCCGATTGAAGCCAAACCTGCATGCCCGCTGGCACGTGCCCGACGACCTTGGTAGGCAAGCCGATCCCCAGGTTCACATAATCCCCGTCGCGAAGTTCAGCCGCCGCCTTCGCGGCCATTTGCTCATGCGTCCACGCCATGTCCCGCCTCCTTGTTGCCGCGCGAGCGAAAGCTCTTGCGTTCAATACGCTTCTCCGGATCGGGAACGACAATCAGACGGTCGACATAGATGCCGGGCAGATGGATCTCGTCGGGATCGAGCTGACCGACTTCCACAAGCTTTTCCACTTCCACCACCGTAATGCGCCCGGCCATCGCAACTTCCGGATTGAAGTTGCGGGCGGTACGGCCGAACATGAGATTGCCAGCACGGTCGGCGACTCGCGCCTTCACCAGCGCAATATCGGCCTTGAGGCCGCGCTCCATGACATAGCGCTCGCCGTCGAACTCGCGTACTTCCTTGTTGTCCGCCACGACGGTACCAACGCCAGTCCGTGTGTAGAACGCCGGAATGCCGG
Source organism: Cupriavidus sp. UYPR2.512 (assembly GCF_000379565.1). Lineage (NCBI taxonomy): Bacteria > Pseudomonadati > Pseudomonadota > Betaproteobacteria > Burkholderiales > Burkholderiaceae > Cupriavidus > Cupriavidus sp. UYPR2.512. Next base: position 6,202 of record NZ_KB903205.1, read on the forward strand.
CGCCGCCGGCGCGCAACCTCTCCGCCAAGGTGCCCTGGGGATTGAATTCGAGAGCCAGTTCCCCGCTGAGATACTGGCGCTCGAATTCCTTGTTCTCGCCTACATAGGACGCAATCATTTTGCTGATCTGGCGGGTCTGGAGCAGAAGGCCCAGTCCAAAATCGTCAACGCCGGCGTTATTGCTGATACATGTGAGACCAGTCACGCCGGTATCGCGCAATGCATTGATCAGGGCTGCGGGAATGCCACAGAGACCGAATCCTCCGACTGCTATGGTCTGTCTGTTCTCGACAATTCCATCGAGCGCGTCCATGGCGCTTTTGAATAGTTTGTTCATCTCCATCACCATCCACTTCTGACAAGGGGTTCGGACAGCTCAGTCGGGGAGGCGAGCCTGACGTCCCTGTCGTGCTGTCCATTATTGTTCGTGCTTTTTTTGACAACAACGGCAATGGACGCAAGGTGGATGTGCGTGGATGCACAACTATGGAGTGGAGGGGTTGCGCAAAAGCGGTGTCGCAGTCTCCTATCGCCGAAACTCGTCCGGGTGACGGGAAACGACTTCGCGAATGAAGTCCCACACACAGCGAATACGCCTAATCCGAAACAGGTCTTCCGGCGCGGCGATCCACAACGTGCGCGTGATGAGCGGCTGGTTGGGGAAGATGCTTACGAGATCCGAGCCGGTGCCAGCGACGTAGGGCGTGAGCAGGACCAGGCCCATCCCCGCTGCAGCGGCGGCCCGCTGGGCCAGGACGCTCGTCGTGGTGAAGTGTCGTCTGGGACTCGGCGTCAGTTCTTCGAGGATGCGATACCGCTCGCTGACCGAGCCGTCGTGGATGTAGTCTACGAACGCATGCTCTGCAACATCGGCAAGCGTTTCGATTGCAGGGCGGGCCTCCAGATACGCTGGCGAGCCATAGAGAAAGTAGTCCACTTCGGCCAGACGCGCAGTCGTATAGCGGCCGATCTGCGGCGGCTCCAGTGTCACCAGGATCTCAACCTCGCGCGTCACGAGGCTGGGAAACTGGGGCTGCGCCATCAACTCGACATGCAAATCTGGATGTCGGGCATAGAGATCCACCAGGCTAGGCGCCAGCATGTTGATGCCAAACGCCTCTGGCGTGCCAACTCGCACCGTGCCGACGACATCACCCGACTGGCCCTCACTCTCTTCGATAGCACCGAGCAATGCGTTCTCCATCCTCTCCGCATGTGGAACCAGCGCCTTGCCGGCGTCGGTAAGTGAATAGCCATTGCGGCGCCGGTCGAACAGCACCGTGCCCAGGCTTTCCTCCAATCGGTCGATCCTGCGCGACACGGTTGAGTGCTCGACACCAAGCTTTTCGCCCGTCAGCGAAATCTTCCCGTTCCGCGCAAGTTCGAGAAAAAACCTGAAGTCATTCCATTCCGGATGTTTCCGCATGGCATTTCCAAATGTGCATTGATGCACAGTAATCTTGCATATTTGCCGTTGTCGTGCAAAAAAGCAATACACATAATCTCTAACACCTCGAGCCGACTCACCGGAGTCGGACATGGCGCGCCAGCGTAGCGACCGCCACACCCGTGCTCGAGCATCTCAAGACAAATGTTGGAGACACCTATGTCCGTCGTTGTCGCGCTCGCCGCACTGGCGTGCCTGATGGTGGCCGCCTATCGCGGCTACAGCGTTATCCTATTCGCCCCACTGGCCGCGCTGGGCGCTGTGCTGCTGACCGATCCGGCAGCGATCGCGCCGGTCTTCTCCGGGGTCTTCATGGAAAAGATGGTCGGCTTCGTGAAGCTGTACTTTCCCGTATTCATGCTCGGCGCCGTGTTCGGCAAGGTGATTGAACTTGCGGGCTTTTCACAATCGATCGTCGCCACCGCGATCCGGTACATCGGCTCTGCGCGCGCCAATCTGGTCATTGTGGCGGTCTGTGGACTGTTGACCTACGGTGGCGTGTCGGTATTCGTAGTCGTGTTCGCGGTCTATCCGTTCGCCGCCGAACTCTACCGTCAGGGCAATATCCCGAAGCGATTGATGCCGGGCGCCATCGCACTGGGTGCATTCTCGTTCACCATGGATTCGCTGCCCGGCACGCCGCAGATCCAGAACATCATCCCGACCACATTCTTCAAGACCACTTCGTGGGCTGCGCCGATGCTCGGCATTCTGGGGTCCCTGTTCCTTGTCGTCGTCGGCCTGTTCTATCTGGAATCCCGCCGGCGCGCCGCAGCCATACGCGGCGAGGGCTACGGCATCAACCTTGTCAACGAGCCGCAACGTGTCGAAGGAAGCAAGCTGGTCTCGCCCCTGCTGGCCATCCTGCCGCTGATTGTGGTCGGCGTGTCGAACTTCTGGCTCACGCGCTTGATTCCGCTCTGGTACGGCCACGCCCACAGCGTGTCGTTGCCGGGCTTGTCGAAGCCAATCGAAACCAAGGTTCCCAGCGTGACGGCGATTTGGGCCGTGGAAGGTGCGTTGGTCCTGGGCATCGTCGTGGTGCTCGTGACTGCCTTCGGCGCGGTGCGTCGCCACTTTGCGGAAGGCACCAAGGCAGCCATCTCGGGTGCACTATTGGCGTCGATGAATACCGCGTCAGAGTACGGATTCGGCGGTGTGATCGCCGCACTGCCAGGCTTCCTCGTGGTCAGCGACGCGTTGCGCGTAGTTCCGAACCCGCTCGTCAACGCGGCTATTTCGGTCAGCACGCTGGCCGGCATCACCGGCTCGGCATCCGGCGGCATGAGCATCGCGCTGGCCGCAATGTCTGACGCGTTCGTCCAGGGCGTGCACGCCGCGCAGATTCCCTTGGAGGTACTGCATCGCGTCGTCTCGATGGCCAGCGGCGGCATGGACACGCTGCCCCATAACGGCGCGGTCATCACGCTGCTGGCCGTCACCGGCCTCACGCACCGCGAATCGTATCGCGACATCTTCGCCATTACCGTGATCAAGACGCTCGCGGTGTTCTTCGTGATCGGGGTTTTCTACACGACCGGACTGGTCTGATGGCTGATTCCATTTGCGGCGTTTCGGGCGGTGCACGTAGCGGCAAAGCACGTATCCGGCGCACCATCAGCAATCCGCTGGACCACATATGCGTTGAATAACTGGCTGCGTCAGGCCGTGCCGATTTTCGGGCTGTCCTCTCTGCAAGAAGGGCATGCACCAGTTTTCTCGCAGCGCTCTTCAGCCTGATGGCACGGAGCCAGCCATTCTGAAGGAGATGACATGAAGGAAATAATGAAGGTGGCTTTTATCGGCGCGGGAAGCATGGGTGCGCCCATGGCTCGCTGTGCGCGTCGGGCAGGATTCGATCTCATAATCTGCGATCGGAATCAGGCCGTACTCGACGCCTTTTCGGGCGAGGGGACGCGCGTGACAACCTCGGTCGCGGATTGCGCCTCTGCGGATGCGATCGTCGTCCTGCTTGCCAACGACGCCCAGATCCTGGAATCGGTGCTCGGGACGGGCGGACTTGCGGACGCAATCCCGACGGGGCACCAGCCAGTCGTTTGCATCATGAGCACGACGTTACCTGATACGCTTCAGACCCTCTGCGCTGGCTTGCAAGCATCCGGCGCGCGCCTCATCGATGCGCCTGTCAGCGGCGGGATCGTCGGCGCAGAGCAAGCTACTCTGACGGTCATGATGGGGGGCGCCCCAGAAGATGTGGCTGCTGTCATGCCGTTGATGAGATCGATGGGAAACAACATCTTCCACTGTGGGGCCCTTGGCTCTGGCGAGGTTGTGAAAGTCATCAACAACATGCTTTGTATCGCAAACATGTTCCTGACGGCTGAAGCTATGGACCTTGCGGAACGCTACGGCGTCAGCTTTGAGAGCCTGGCGCCCATCCTGAACGTCAGTACCGGACGCAACTTTCTTACAGAGGATGCCGGGATCGGCCGAAGCCAATACGCTGCATGGGCTCGATCCGAAGCTGCATTCGCTTCGCTTCACAATGTCGTTAGCAAGGATTTGCACTTGGCGAAGAAGCTGGCGGATTCGGCTGGCATTGACTTGCGGTTGCTCGATCGGGTCTCCCAGTATCTCGACACCACCGATCGTCTGGCAATGCAACGATGGATGCGCCACGGTCGCAAAGTCGCTTGAAAGTTTGCACCCGAGTGATTGAGGCTGAGCATGTCGACTCAGCGATTTGCCCGATTCGCCCAACAACTCGCAGCCCCCCCTCAACGCATCTGCCGCACCAAGCGCATTGGCGCCGAGAAGCTGACAGTGTAGCGGCCGAGCCGCCGCCCTTCGAGCCAGAGAACCCATCTCCCGGGCGTGTGGGCTTGTCACGTCAGGGTGTCGCCGTAATAATGAAAGCGGTTTTCCAACGGCGCCTTACATCACGATATGACGAAAGCCCGACGTCTGAGGCTCATGGCAGCGGCCATGGGACCTGAGTTATCCGAAGCCGAGTATGTCAACCAGGCGTTGGAGCAATTCAAGGCCTTCAGCCTGATCCCAGGGATCGTCGGGCCCTACATTGCTGAATCGTTGGTCTGGCAGGACGTCAGGTACTACTACGTTCATGCCCGGGACTACATCGGCCAACGCCGTCTCATTGAGGTGTTTGTTGTAACCGACCAGCAAAAACTCGAACCGGTGCTGGCATTTCAATACCCCCCGCCCTTTCGCGGGCTGTTCCCCGATGATTTTGCGCTGCTTCACAGCGACGACCCATGGGCGGAGGCAACCGAAGTCCAAGAACGCGCGTAACGCAGGGACTTGCTCGCTCCCGAGCGCTTACAGGTCTCCACCATGCCGCTAGCCACCTTTGAGAACAGCCCGCTGGAGCTCACTACCATCCTGCTTCGACACCACGGCATCCACCGCGGGCTGTGGAGCCTGACTGTGAATTTTCACGTTCACGGCACAAATATTCGCCAGGACGACCTTAATGGTGCTGCATTTCCAGGCGCTCTACTGGCTGTCCGAAGCATCGGGGTCAGGCAGGTTGATGTTCCGGATGCTCTCGCAGTCGACGCTGCGGCTGTAAATCCGGCGCCCTGATTCTCGGACCGGGCTCAGAATTTCCACATAATCAGCGTGCGGCTCGCAGTGACGAAAGTCTGCTAATCGGCCAACTAGGCCCTCCACCCATGCCTAGCCGGTTGACGCAGAATTGTCGTTACGGCATTCGCGGCCGCGCCGGCGCCTCGCGGATGGCCGCCTCCGGCCAGGAAGGGACATGCGCACCTCTCTTGGCTGGGACGTTCGGACGTAGACTCCGCAACAGAAAACGACCGTTCGATAGGCGACGACGAATGTTGCTTCATGGACGCGGACCGTCGGCCATCGTATAGCGAACGACCTCCAGGGCTGAAAGCGGTTATCGCCCCTGCCTTAAGCCTGCATTACCCCCGATACAACAAGCCAAGCAGTGGGAGCGGCCTCCCAAGGCCCATATCAATCCCCCACAATGAAGCCACGCGTCCGCCAAGTCGCGCGAACGTAATCCTGAAACTTATATCCCTCGCCGAGAATGAGCTTATCAGCGTGATCCGAGACGATGACCTGGGGAGTTACCCCGGTAGTCTTGCCAGTATCCGCGCAGAATTTCGCCAGTTGGGTGAACATGTTGTTCACCGCGTTCATGTCGTCGTCGACGTCGTTTTCGCGTTTGGCTTGTTTTGCGAGCACCTCAGCGTCAAATTCATCCGCATCATCTAGAGAAGCGGGGAAGTAGACTTGGGTCGGTTGATCCAGGAAGAGGATGGGCGGAATTTTGCACCCACTCGCTGAACGCGCGGCAAACTGGTAGTGCAATGCCATGAAGAGTGCCAGATGCGAGTACAACCAATTCGCACCGCTTCCCATTGATCGCAGATACACGCGCGTTTTAGCGTCCTGCTGGTACCACAGATCGAACGTCTCTACGTCGAAACGAAGGGCCGAAGGTTTGTACGTTTCCTCAAAGTCGAAGCGATCGCCCAATTCGCACATTTTGGCATCGATGTCTTGGCTCAGTATGTGGAGCTTGTCCTTAATGTCGTACTGGGCGAGCAGTCCGGCGAGCCGTTCTACCTCTTTTAGCCAAAGCTCTTCTTGCTCAGATAGTTCCGATTCAGGCTTGTCTAACTGATCCTGGATGGCGATCTCTAGTCGGAGCTTCGCCTTTGTCGCCTGCTCATCAATTGATTTTGAGGTTTTGAGCTTCTCGATCTCTTCATCGAGCGGCCGGATGTCGGCTTGAATGCGACGAAGCTGCTCATTCACAGCGTCGAGCTCTTCTTGTATCTTGCGGCGCTCGCCGGCGAAGCTCTCTCGGGCATAAGAAGAGAGTTTGAGCTCCGCGTTCAGCCACTCAATGGCGCCTACAAGCCTGTTGGCTTCGACGGCGGGGGCTGAAGTTTGAGCCTCGCACAGGGGGCAGTGCGCATCCTCAGATAGCACCGTGGAGGTGGGAAGACTCTCCGCCGTCATGCCCAAGCTAAACTGAGTGGCCGAGGTGAGGGATTCATTGATCAATCTCATTTGGCCCTGAAGCTTGCGTTTGCTCATAAGCGAGTCGGATCGCTGCGCTTGAAGTTCTGCCCGGCGTACTTCCACTTGATCCGAAAGCACGTCGATTTTGACGGATCGTCCGGAGATAACTTTCAGAAAAAGCTTTGGCTTCGCGTAGATTTCCTCGGCTGTGGCATCTACAAGCGGATGTCCCGCCAAGCTTTTGAATTCGGCTAGATAGCGATTGTAGCGGGAAATGGCCGCCTCTTTACGCTGCACCTGCTTGGGGATCTGCGACTGTATTTTCTTGAGCTCGTATTTCGCGATCTCGTGTTCCTTATGGATGTCGAAATATATCTCGTCCACGAGGCCCATGAGGATTTTGAAATGATTTATCGCTTGGTCGCGCTTCTCCTTCTCGTCGAAACGATAGAAAATTGCATGCTTGTTCGCTATGAGATTCTGGTGCTGAAGCATGAAGGACGAAAAACTTCGAACCGACGGGGTTGCAGATTTTTTACGGCCAGATGCTTTGAGGAACGGATCTTCATCAACATTTTCTAAGGTGATTGCAAAATACCGCCCGAGGCTTTTCTTAAAATCGGAAAGCGGCATGTAGTATTTGGAATCAAAAAATGCTTTTGGCCTCTCGATAAATTTCAGCAACTGATCTGCATCGGTACCATGCACCTCTAGCAGAAAGCAGCGATCGGATTTTTGCTTCCGTGCAGCCACGAGAAGGTAGCGGGGAAATTGCAGTGCGATGAAGAAGGTCTCAGCTCGCTCAGTGATCTTTCCGACGGGAATCGTATCTTCTGTACTGCCTAGGCAGTAATCGAAAATTTCGAGAATCGCACTTTTACCCGTGGAGGACTTACCAGTGATGATGTTGAGCCCAGGCTCCAAGCGCACGTGGTGAAGCTTCTCTTGGGTATCCACAACGCCGATGTACCGCAAAAAGCATTTCATAGCGACTTGAATCCTAACATTCTGTAGATGGAAACGACGTCCACTTCAGCGCAGACCATAGACAGCCGGCGAGCGGCTTCGAGTTGTTTCGGATTGGCATTAGCGACTCTGACATCGCCTACCGATTTCACCGTCAAGTCATTTGTGATTTCAATGCTTTGCTCTGCATTGAGGATGAGCAGCGCAGCGTGACTCCTGAGCGTTACGGGTAAGCCCCACAAGCCTGGACTGTTCTTTACAGAGAGTGCGTAGGTTGCTCGTTTTCCTTACGGTAAGAAGGTACGACTGCATGGCGGGAAACAGCACCATGGGAAGCACCAGGTAGCTAAGCAACAAATCTCGTTCGCGAGGCCGGGAGCTTGCGAAGAACTGATGGATGACTGGGGCCAGTGCAATGGGAGATCGTTGAAGGGTGAAAAGGTGTTCAATAGGGCCGGCAGTCATTTCCAGAGCCTCCAGTGGAACTCCTTGAGGGGGCTTCTAGTCTTACTGTGTCATAAATGTGCCATACTATAAACTTCTTGGCACAGTTCATGAAGAGCGATGAGCGCGAGCGAGCGATTTGAGCAATACATGGAACATTTAGCGGCGGGACTGGGGCATGCGGACCGCCATGCTGGGCTCAAGGGCTACTGCACAGGTCTGATGCTGCCGCTATCGCGTAAGAGTGTGGAGCCGATGGCAGCTGGAGTCGATCCGCTGCACGCTAGCGCCCGGCACCAGGCACTGCACCACTTTGTCGCCAAGGCCGACTGGTCCGATGAGGAGATG
>NZ_KB903206.1:0-152756 GCF_000379565.1 Cupriavidus sp. UYPR2.512
GTGGTTGGCAAATGTCGACGTGCCCATGTAGTGGAAGATCGGCTTGCCGTCGATGGAAAAGCGCGAGGTGCCGTCCGGCATCAGGCCCTTGCCCTGCGTCGCGCGGATGGCCTGGCACAGGTTGGTCTTGCGCGACAGGCAGAACTTGCACTGGCGGCATTCCGGCGTGTAGAGCGGAATGACATGGTCGCCGGGCTTGAGCGAGGTCACGCCCGGGCCCACGTCGGTGACGATGCCCGCGCCCTCATGGCCCAGGATTGCGGGGAAGATGCCTTCCGGATCGGCGCCGGACAGCGTGTAGTAGTCGGTGTGGCAGATGCCGGTGGCCTTGATTTCCACCAGCACTTCACCGGCACGGGGGCCGTCCAGGTCCACGTCTTCGATGGTCAGCGGCTTTCCCGCACCCCAGGCAACTGCTGCGCGTGTTTTCATTGATCCTTCTCTCGATATAAGCTTTTGGCGCCAAACTATAGGCGGACCGACGATGGTCATGGTCCGTTGGGCGTGCACTTGTCCGAAGACAGAGGTAAGTTGGCCGACGACCGTCATGGCGATCAGGGGTACCGGAATGCCGAGACATGTCGTTTCATTATCATGAAACTACAAGTTCAACCCTCGCTTTCACTTTCAGTGAGCGCCAACACATCGCCGGCATCGCCATCGGGGAGCATTGACTCGGCCGGATCTGCGCCCTTGTCGCGGTAGGTTGCAGGCGGTACTCCAAACTGTTTGCGAAATTCACGGCCCAGGTGCGATGCGTCGGCAAAACCGCAGCTCAACGCGATGTCGGCGACCGTGCGGTCCGAGCTGGTCAACAACCACGCGGCGGTCCGCAGCCGCACATGCTTGGCGAATGCCTGCGGGCTCTTGCCGGTCTCCGCCTTGAACAGGCGCTCGAGCTGACGTGGCGACAGGTCGAGCTTGGAGGCGAGCGCCTCAAGCGGGAGCGCGCGGCCGACGTGCTGCTCCATCAGCAGAATCGCGCGCTTGACCTTTGGATGCGTCGCGGGCTCGAGGCCTGGCGGATGCGGCTGCGGCGCATTGCCCTTTTGCATCTCGCCGACGAGCAGGATCCGCAGCGCCTTCTGTACGGTGGCGTGATCGAAGTGGCGCAGCAGAATGGCGGCAGCGACGTCGATCGACGCGCGTCCGCCTGAGCAGGTGATGCGCCGGCGGTCAATCACGAACAGCCGGTCGGCAATCAGCAGGTCCGGATCCACCGACGGGAAACGCTCCATGAAATCCCAGTAATGGAACCAGCTGACGCAGGCGCGGTGCCCCTCGAGCACACCGGCGCGCATCAGCGCGAATACGCCGGTGCAGATGCCGACGATGGTCGCGCCGCCGCGCGCCGCGCGACGGATGAAGTCAATCGTCTCAGGTCCGGCCTGTGGTCCCGAGTGCAGTAGCCCGCCGACAACGACCACGTAATCGAACGGCTCCGCGTCGTCGAAAGTCTCCCATGGCGCGACCTGGATCCCGCAGCTCGCGCGTACCGGCGCGAGTGTGTTTCCGATCACGTTCCAGACGCACCGCACCGGCTTGCTGTAGTCGCCATCGTCCGCCGACAGCCGCAGCATGTCGACGAAACCCGAAAACGCGGTCAGCGTGAAGTTCGGCAGCAGCACGATGCCGAAGCGCACGCGCCGCGGCGCCGGCTCGGCGACAGGGGAAATGGGAACGTCGGGTGTCATGGCGGCATCCATCTTGACAGGCGCAAGCGCGCGGATCTGGGTTGCGGGGCGGCTGCGCTTCGGTGGCGATGCGGGTGATGCATACGGCATCCATGGAGCTCTCGCCGCCTATCCGCTCGACGCGGCTCCGTCACAGACAGCGTCGCCGATCAACCTGTCGCGGACTTGCACATTTCCGACGCGAATCATCGCCAAAGCGAATTTTCAGCCTGTTGGGACCCCCGCCTGACGGCGTCGTCCCACGTTGATGCCGCTTTTGTTCTATCAGCAAATTCTACGCTTTGATGTACTGACGTCCAACGACACCTACCAGCCAAGAGCAAAGAGGCAGCCAGATGAATGTCAGCGTTTTCGACCTGTTCAAAATCGGCATCGGTCCATCGAGTTCGCATACGGTCGGCCCAATGATCGCCGCATGCCGATTCGTATCGCATCTTGAAGACGCAAACCTGCTCGGCTTCGTGCGCCGTGTGCGGGCCGAATTGTACGGTTCGCTCGGCGCGACCGGCAAGGGCCATGGCAGCGACAAGGCGGTGCTGCTCGGCCTCGAGGGGAGCCTGCCCGACCGGATCGACCCGGACGGGATTGCGCCGCGCCTCGCGCAGATCCGCAAGGACAAGCGCCTGTTCCTGCTTGGCAAGCATGAGATCGCCTTCGACGAAAAGGAGCACATCGGCTTCTTTCGCCGTCTGATGAGCGGCACGGGCAACGTCGTGCATCCGAACGGCATGCGTTTCCAGGCGTTCGACGAGCAGGGGCAGTTGCTCGTCGAAAAGGAGTACTACTCGATCGGCGGCGGCTTCGTGGTCAATCGCGACGGCGATCGCGTGAACGGCGTGCGCGCGGCGGCCGAGGTGCCGTATCCGTTCCGCACCGGCGCCGACCTGATGCAAGCATGCGGCGACAGCGGGCTGTCGATCGCGGAGCTGATCTTTCGCAATGAATGCGCGCTGCGCCCCGCCGAAGACGTGCGCGCCGGGCTGCTGGCGATCTGGCAAACGATGGCCGCGTGCGTCGAGCGTGGCTGCAAGGTCGAGGGCGAGCTGCCCGGGCCGATGCGCGTGAAACGCCGCGCGGCCGAGCTCAACCACCGCTTGCGCACACGTTCCGAGGAGTCACTGCGTGATCCGCTGTCGATGCTTGACTGGGTCAACCTGTATGCGATGGCCGTCAACGAGGAGAACGCGGCGGGCGGCCGCGTCGTCACCGCGCCGACGAACGGCGCGGCTGGCGTGATCCCGGCGGTGCTCCACTACTACGTGAAGTTCGTGCCAGGTTCGAATGACGACGGCATCGTCGAGTTCCTGCTGACGGCAGCCGCGATCGGGATGATCTACAAGGAGACGGCCTCCATCTCCGGTGCCGAGGTCGGTTGCCAGGGAGAAGTCGGCGTCGCGTGCTCGATGGCCGCGGCCGCGCTCGCCGCCGTGATGGGCGGTACGCCCGATCAGGTCGAGAACGCCGCCGAAATCGGCATGGAGCACAACCTCGGAATGACCTGCGACCCGGTCGGCGGACTGGTGCAGATTCCGTGTATCGAGCGCAATGCGATGGGCGCGATCAAGGCGCTCAACGCATCCCGCATGGCGCTTAAGGGCGACGGCCAGCACTACGTGTCGCTCGACTCGGTGATCAAGACCATGCGCGAGACCGGCGCCGACATGAAGACGAAGTACAAGGAGACGTCGCGCGGCGGCCTGGCCGTGAACGTCATTGAATGCTAACGAGGGTCCATGAAATGAGCCGCTATTCGATATTCAGTCTGTTCCGCAACGGCCTGTCCTATCACGAGAACTGGGAGAAGCAATGGAAGAGCCCGGAGCCCAGGCGTGAGTATGACGTGGTGATCGTCGGCGGCGGCGGGCACGGTCTCGCGACCGCGTACTACCTTGCGAAGGAGCACGGGATCACGAACGTCGCGGTGCTCGAGAAGGGCTGGATCGGCGGCGGCAATACCGCGCGCAACACGACGATCGTCCGCTCGAACTATCTGTGGGATGAGTCCGCGGGGCTCTATGAAAAGGCGATGAAACTGTGGGAGGGGTTGTCGCAGGACCTGAACTACAACGTGATGTTCAGCCAGCGCGGCGTGATGAACCTGGCCCACACGCTGCAGGACGTGCGCGATACCGAGCGCAGGGTGAACGCGAACCGCCTGAACGGCGTCGACGCGGAGTTCCTGACGCCGCAGCAGATCAAGGAGATCGAACCGACGATCAACCTGAACAGCCGCTATCCCGTGCTTGGCGCGTCGATCCAGCGCCGTGCCGGCGTGGCCCGGCACGACGCGGTCGCGTGGGGCTTCGCGCGAGGCGCCGATCGCGCCGGCGTAGACATCATCCAGAACTGCCAGGTGACCGGCATCCGCCGCGACCGCGGCGCGGTCGTCGGCGTCGAGACGGTGAAGGGCTTCATCAAGGCGAAGAAGGTCGCGGTGGTCGCGGCCGGCAACACGTCGACACTCGCGGACATGGCCGGCGTGCGTCTGCCGATCGAGAGCCATCCGCTGCAGGCGCTGGTGTCGGAGCCGATCAAGCCAGTCGTCAATTCGGTGATCATGTCGAACGCGGTGCACGCGTACATCAGCCAGTCCGACAAGGGCGACCTGGTGATCGGCGCGGGCATCGACCAGTACACCGGCTTCGGCCAGCGTGGCAGCTTCCACATCATCGAGGGGACCTTGCAGGCAATCGTCGAAATGTTCCCGGTGTTCTCGCGTGTGCGGATGAACCGCCAGTGGGGCGGCATCGTCGACGTGTCGCCAGATGCCTGCCCGATCATCAGCAAGACCGACGTGAAGGGCCTCTATTTCAACTGCGGCTGGGGCACGGGCGGCTTCAAGGCGACGCCGGGATCGGGCTGGGTATTCGCGCACACGATCGCGCGCGACGAGCCGCATCCGCTGAACGCGCCATTCGCACTGGATCGCTTCTATACCGGCCACCTGATCGATGAGCACGGCGCTGCCGCCGTCGCGCACTGAACGCCCCGAGGAGAAAGAAATGTTGCTGATCGAATGTCCGTGGTGCGGCCCGCGCGCCGAATCAGAATTCTCGTGTGGCGGCGAGGCCGACATCGCGCGCCCGCTCGAAACCGACAAGCTGTCTGACCGCGAATGGGGAGACTACCTGTTCATGCGTACCAATACCCGCGGCATGCATCGCGAGCAATGGATCCATGCCCAAGGCTGCCGCCGGTGGTTCAAGGTCGAGCGCGACACCGTCACCTACGACATCAAGGGCTACGAAACCTTCGTCCAGCCCACCGCCAACGCACCGCAGAAAGGGGCCAAGCAATGAGCCAGAAAGACCGTCTCGGCACGGGCGGCCGCATCAATCGCGGCCAGCCGCTGGCCTTCACGTTCAACGGACGCGCATATCAGGGCTACCAGGGCGACACGCTGGCTTCGGCGCTGCTCGCCAACGGCGTGCGCTTCGTCGCGCGCAGCTTCAAGTACCATCGTCCGCGCGGCATTATGACCGCCGACGTCGCCGAGCCAAATGCCGTGGTGCAACTGGAACGCGGCGCGTACACCGTGCCGAATGCGCGCGCAACGGAGATTGAGTTGTATGAGGGACTCGTCGCGACGAGCGTGAACGCGGAGCCGGACCTGGAGCGCGACCGCATGGCGGTTAACCAGAAGTTTGCACGCTTCATGCCGGCTGGCTTCTACTACAAGACCTTCATGTGGCCGCGCAAGATGTGGCCGAAGTATGAGGAGAAGATCCGCGAGGCGGCGGGCCTGGGCAAGGCGCCCACGACGCTGGACGCCGATCGCTACGACAAATGCTACGCGCATTGCGACGTGCTCGTGGTCGGCGGCGGCCCTGCCGGCCTTGCGGCCGCGCATGCGGCGGCAGAGACAGGCGCGCGCGTGATCCTCGTCGACGACCAGCGGGAGCTCGGCGGCAGCCTGCTGTCCGGGCGGACCGAGATCAACGGCAAGGCCGCACTGCAGTGGGTTGGCGAGATCGAGAGCAAGCTGCGCAAGCTGCCGGACGTGACGATCCTGACGCGCAGCAACGCGTTCGGTTACCAGGACCACAATCTTGTCACCGTTACGCAACGCCTCACTGACCACTTGTCTGTATCGATGCGTCATGGCTCGCGCGAGTTACTGTGGAAAATCCGCGCAAAACGGGTGATCCTCGCGACCGGCGCACACGAGCGACCGATCGTCTTCGGTAACAACGACCTGCCGGGCGTAATGATGGCGTCTGCGGTGTCGACCTACGTCCATCGCTACGGCGTGCTGCCAGGGCGTGACGCGGTCGTGTTTACGAACAACGATCGCGGCTATCAGGCGGCGCTCGACCTGAAGGCGTGCGGCGCCAAGGTGACGGTCGTCGATCCGCGCACCGCGACCAATGGCGCGCTGCCCGCCTTCGCGAAGCGGCAGGGCGTGACCGTCATGAACGGAGCGGTCGTGATAGCCGCGTCCGGCAAGCGGCAGGTCACGTCGGTCAAGGTGACCTCCTATGCGAACGGACAGGCAGGCGGCAAGGTGTCGACGATCCCTTGCGATCTCGTCGCCATGTCGGGCGGCCTGAGCCCGGTGCTTCACCTGTTCGCGCAGTCGGGCGGCAAGGCGCAGTGGAGCGATGAGAAGGTGTGCTTTGTGCCGGGCAAGTCGCTGCAGGCCGAGGTGAGCGTTGGTGCGGCGGCGGGGGAGTTCGACCTTGCGCTGGCGCTGCCGCTCGCACTGGAAGCGGGGGCCGAAGCGGCGAAAGCCGCCGGCTTCAGTACCGCAAAGCGGCTGGCCGCGCCGAAGGTCACGCCGGTCGCCGAGGGTGCCCTGCTGCCACTTTGGCTCGTCGGCAGCCGCGCGGCCGCGGCGCGCGGGCCGAAGCAGTTCGTCGACTTCCAGAACGACGTCGCTGCGTCGGACATCCTGCTCGCCGCGCGCGAAGGCTTCGAGTCGGTCGAACATGTCAAGCGCTACACCGCGATGGGCTTCGGTACCGACCAGGGCAAGCTCGGCAACATCAACGGGATGGCGATCCTGGCACAGGCGCTCGGCAAGTCGATACCCGAGACCGGCACGACCACCTTCCGCCCGAACTACACGCCGGTCACGTTCGGCACGTTCGCCGGGCGGGAAGTCGGCGACTTCCTTGACCCGGTCCGCAAGACCTGCATCCACGAATGGCACGTCGAGCATGGCGCGCTGTTCGAAGACGTCGGCAACTGGAAGCGTCCATGGTACTTCCCGAAGAAGGGCGAGAACCTGCACGCGGCGGTGAAGCGCGAGTGCCTCGCGGTGCGCAACAGCGTCGGCATCCTCGATGCGTCGACGCTCGGCAAGATCGACATCCAGGGCCCGGACGCGGTGACGCTGCTGAACTGGATGTACACCAACCCGTGGAACAAGCTTGAAGTCGGCAAGTGCCGTTATGGCCTGATGCTTGACGAGAACGGCATGGTCTTCGACGACGGCGTGACGGTGCGGCTCGGCGAGCAGCATTTCATGATGACGACGACGACGGGCGGCGCCGCGCGCGTGCTGACCTGGCTGGAGCGCTGGCTGCAGACCGAATGGCCGCACATGAAGGTCCGGCTTTCATCGGTGACCGATCACTGGGCGACGTTCGCGGTGGTCGGGCCGAACAGCCGCAAGGTGCTGCGCAAGGTCTGCGATGACATCGACTTCGCCAACGACGCGTTCCCGTTCATGAGCTATCGGAACGGCACCGTCGCCGGCGCAAAGGCACGCGTGATGCGGATCAGCTTCTCGGGCGAGCTGGCGTACGAAGTGAACATTCCCGCGAACGCCGGCCGTGCCGTGTGGGAAGCGCTGATGGCCGCTGGCGCCGAGTTCGACATCACGCCGTACGGCACGGAAACGATGCACGTGCTGCGCGCGGAGAAGGGCTACATCATCGTCGGCCAGGACACAGACGGTTCGGTCACGCCGTATGACCTCGGGATGGGAGGCGTCGTCGCGAAGTCGAAGGACTTCCTCGGCAAGCGCTCGCTGACGCGCTCGGATACCGCGAAGGAAGGCCGCAAGCAGTTCGTCGGCCTGCTGACCGACGACGCGGAGTTCGTCCTGCCCGAGGGCGCTCAGATCCTCGCGCCGGGCACGCGCGTGTCGACGACCGAGCCAACGCCGATGATCGGCCATGTGACGTCGAGCTACTACAGTCCGATCCTGAAGCGTTCGATCGCGCTCGCCGTGGTGAAGGGCGGCCTGGGCAAGATGGGCCAGAGCGTTGCGATCCCGCTGGCCAATGGCCGGCGCGTGATGGCGAAGATCTCCAGCCCCGTTTTCTACGATACCGAAGGAGTGCGCCAGAATGTGGAATGAAACGGGTAATGCTACGCCGGTCGCAGACATGCCGGCGACGGATGCGCGCCAGCGCGGCGTCCGACTCGAGTCGCCGTTCATCGGCGCGACCGATCTGCTGAACGCGCAGCAGGCGCGCGCATCGAAGCACTTCGTGATGCGCGAGCGCGCCTTCCTTGATCTCGTCAACGTGCGCGGCGATCTGTCCGATCCTGTATTCGTCGACGCGTTTGAGGGCGTGGTCGGGTGCTGTCCGCCAGCCGCCCCTAACACAGTCGCGCGCAGTACCAACTATGACGTGCTGTGGCTCGGCCCCGACGAGTGGCTCGTGCGGTCGAACGGCCCCGTGCCGGCGGGCGTACTCGAGCCGAAGCTCGCTCAGGCGATCGCCGGAGCTTACGCGGCGGCGGTCGACGTCGGCAGCGGCTATACGGTCGTCGAGATCAGTGGGGGCCGCGTGCGCGACGTGCTGGCGCGCGGCTGCCCGCTCGATCTGCATCCGCGCGTGCTCAAGCCGGGGCAGTGTTTGCAGAGCCACTACTTCAAGGCCTCGATCGTGCTCGTGCCGACCGGCGTCGACCGCTTCGAGATCGTGGTGCGCCGCAGTTTTGCCGATTACTTCTGCCGCATCATGCTCGACGCGGCGCAGCCGCTGACATCATGAAGCTCGTCGATAACGCGTTCAACGGACCACTCGGTGCACTCGACGCGCCGCTCCTGCCGGGCAGGGGATGGAGCGTGTTCATCGATGCGTTGGCGGTGCCGGTGCGGATTGGCATCCATCCGCATGAGCACGACGCACCGCAGCCGCTCGTCATCGACGCACGACTCGGCTATCGTTGCGAGCCGCGCGAGGAAGGCGAGTGGATCGATTACGAGGGCTATTGTGCTCGCCTCGCCGCGTTTCTCGCGCACAAGCCGCATACTCGGCTGCTCGAGACGCTGGTGGCCGAAATCGCGGAGCTGTCGTTTCGCGAATGGCCGGCGCTCGACACGCTGACGCTTGCCGTGCACAAGCCGAAGATCCGGCCTGGCACGCAACGCGTCGGTGTCGCACTCGAGTGGACACGCGCCGATTACCTGAGGCGCAGCGGGAAGGCGGGATAGTCGTTGCCCGAGCCGTGTCGGCGTTGTTCAAACGCGTGTCGGTATTGGACATAGGCTTTCCCGTCTCGCGAACTACTCTCGAAGACGCTGCCGCACATGCCGCGCCGACCGGCGCGGCAGCGGCGCGAGTCACGATAATACAAGGAGAGAATCCAATGAAAATGGGAGCGACTGCGGGCCCGGCTCTGGCGCTGATGTTTTCCGCGTCCGCCTTTGCCCAAAGCGGCGTCACGCTGTACGGTGTGATCGACGAAGGCATCAACTATACGAATAACGTCGGCGGGCATAGCCTGACCGAACTGGCAAGCGGCTTTGCGCAAGGCAGCCGTTGGGGCCTGAAGGGGACGGAGGATCTGGGCGGCGGCCTCAAGGCGTTGTTTCAGCTCGAGAACGGTTTCAATGCAAGCAACGGCAAGGCGGCACAGGGCGGGCTGATGTTCGGTCGGCAGGCCTACGTCGGGCTTTCCGACAATCAATGGGGGAGCGTCACGCTCGGGCGCCAGTATGATTCGGTGATCGACTATCTCGCGCCGACGACCGTTGCCGGCAATTGGGGGGGAACCATGTTCGGCCACCCCTACGATAACGACAACCTGATCTACTCGTTCCGCGTCAACAACACCGTCAAGTACACGAGTCCCTCGCTTGGCGGGTTCCAGTTCGGCGGCACCTACAGTTTCAGCAACGACACCAACTTTGCCAACAACCGCCAGTACGGTGCGGGGATGCAGTACGCGAACGGAGGCTTGTTGCTGGCTGCAGCCTATCTCCAGGCGGACAACCCGTCGGCGACGGCGGGGGGCGCCATCAATAACGGCGGCGACCAGAACTTCCTTGCCAAGCGTTTGCGCATCTTCGGAGCCGGCATCAACTACACGTTCGGCGCGGCGACGGCAGGCTTCGCTTACTCCAACTCGAATCTGACCGAACCGCTGTCCACTTCGTACATCTCCGGCTCGATCCTGCCGGCCAGCGGCACGTTGAACTCGCTCCGGTTCCAGAACCTGGAAGTAAATTTCAAGTATCAGTTCACGCCCGCCTTCTACGCGGGCGGGGCGTATACGCTCACCCTGGAAAACTTCAACGCGTCGTCGGGCGAGGCGAAGCCGAAAGTTCATTCCGTCGGCCTGATGGCGGACTACAGCTTCTCGAAGCGCACGGACGTCTATATCCAGGGTGCCTACCAGCATGTCGCCGGCGGCAAGACCGGCACCGCATTGGACATGGCTGACTTGCCCGGGGCGTCGAACGCTTCATCGACGTCGAATCAGTTCCAGGTCCGTGCGGCGATTCGCCACAAGTTCTAAACCTGTTCCCTCCCGGCGGTCGCCACGAGTCGCGACAGCGACTCGTGGCAGGCGGCCTGGACCGGCACTTCTCGCGAGAACCGGACCTGCGCGTCAGGAGGACTTGTCCGCTACAGCGGGATAAAGCGCCGTCTCACCTGTTGCGTCCTCGGACGCCAGCGCTTCCAGTGCGACGCCACGGGTCTCGATACCCAGCACCCACACAGCGAGTGCCGCCACCGCGAACGACAGCGCGCCGAGCGTGAACACGCCGCCCTGTCCGAATACCGGTAACACCACGCCAACCACGTAGGGGCCGATCAGCGAGCCGATCCGCCCGACCGCCGAGGCGAAACCCGATCCCGTCGCACGCGAGCCGGTACCATACTGCTCCGGCGTGTAGGTGTATAGCACCGCCCACATGCCGAACAGGAAGAACTGCATCGCCAGGCCGGTGCCGACGAGCAGCGCGACACTGCCGCCATACAGCGCACTCTGGCCATACAGGTACGCCATCATGCCGCCGCCGAGCAGCGACGCGATGCAGGTTGGCTTGCGCCCCCAGCGCTCGACGAGCCACGCTGCGCACAGGAAGCCCGGTACGCCTCCGAGGGAGATCAGTACCGTGTAGTACACCGATTGCGTGACCGCAAAGCCGGCCTGCTGCAGCAGCGCGCCAAGCCAGGACGTCAGTCCGTAGAAGCCGAGCAGCGCGAAGAACCACAGTAGCCAGACCATCGTCGTGCGGCGGCGGTATGCGCCGCTCCAGATCTCGCGCAGCGCGCCGCGCCCGCGCACTGTCGCGGCCATTGGCTGCTGCGACGGTCGCGGCAGCATCGCGACGCCGGCCGAACGCATTACCCTGGCCTCGATGCCACGCATCACCGCGTCGGCCTCGGCGTGCCTGCCCGCATGCTCGAGCCAGCGCGGCGACTCGGGCACGATGCGGCGAACGATCAGCACGAACACGGCCGGGATCGCGAGCAGCGCGAACACGGTGCGCCAGCCGAACTGCGGCAGCACGAAGTAAGAGACAACCCCGCGGTGATAAAACCGAGCGGCCAGAAACCGTCCATCAGTGCGATCAGGCGGCCGCGATTCGCGGTGGGGACGAATTCGGACAACAGCGTTTGCGCGACCGGAAACTCCATGCCCATGCCGATGCCGAGCAATACGCGCCAGGCGATGAGCGCGTCGACGCTTTGCGCAGTCGAGCAAAGATACGACGCTATGCCCCACAGCACCATGCTCCACTGGAACACAGGTCGTCGTCCGAAGCGGTCCGCGAGCAGGCCGGCGAGCGCCGCGCCGACCACCATCCCGAAGAAGCTTGCGCTGGCGACGACGCCGGTCATTGCGGTGGACAGCCCGAACTCCTGCTTGATCGAGCCCAGTATGAACGTCATGGTGGCGAGATCGACCGAGTCGAAGAAGAAGGCAATCGCGACGATGACGAAGATCAGCTTGTGGTAGCCGGAAAACGGCAGACGTTCGAGCCGCGCGGCGGCGTTCGAGCGCGTGGGTGAGGTGGTGGGAGTTGGCATGGCGTCCTTGAAAAAATGAGGACCTCTTAGCGGGTTGCTTTCAGGCCCCAATCTTCAGTAGACGTGGTTATCGCCGCACGCTCTGGAGAATACCCGTCGCCGGTCTGTGCAAATCCGACATCGGCAGACCAGTGTCGGGGCGGTACCGCCCGGCTCGCGCGGTGGGCGCGCGCGGCGTACCCAATGCCGAGGTCGGAGCCGACGCTCACCGATGTCGGCGCTGTGCAAGCGCCTGTCGGGTTTTGGACATAGCGGCCTGGTGTCCCGGAATACGCTCGAAGACGCTGCCGCGCATGCCGCGCCGATCGGCGTGGCTGCGGCACGATTCAACGAGACATGGAGACAATGCGATGAGCAGCAACCGAGGTGTCGTATATCTTGGCCCGGGCCAGGTCGAGGTGCAGAAGATCGACTATCCGAAAATGGTCGATCCCAGCGGCCGGGCAATTGGCCACGGCGTGATCCTCAAGGTCGTCAGCACGAACATCTGCGGCTCGGACCAGCACATGGTGCGCGGCCGCACGACCGCACCGACCGGCCTCGTGCTCGGTCACGAGATCACCGGCGAGGTCATCGAAATCGGCCGCGACGTCGAGACATTGAGGATCGGTGATCTGGTGTCGGTGCCGTTCAACGTCGCGTGCGGCCGCTGCGCGATGTGCAAGGAGCAGCACACCGGCGTATGCCTGAGTGTCAACCCGTCGCGCGCGGGCGGGGCGTACGGCTATGTCGACATGGGCGGCTGGATCGGCGGGCAGTCCGAGTACGTGATGGTGCCGTATGCCGACTTCAACCTGCTGAGGTTCCCCGACCGCGACCAGGCGATGGCAAAGATCCGCGATCTCACCTGCCTGTCGGACATCCTGCCAACGGGCTATCACGGCGCCGTGACCGCGGGCGTGAAGCCGGGGTCGACGGTCTACATCGCCGGCGCGGGCCCGGTCGGCATGGCGGCTGCCGCTTCGGCGCGCCTGCTCGGCGCGGCCTGCACGATCGTCGGCGACATGAACCCGGCGCGTCTCGCGCATGCGAAGGCGATGGGCTTTGAGGTCGTCGATCTGTCGAAGGACGCGACCCTAGGCGAGCAGATCGCAGAGATTCTCGGCACGCCCGAGATCGACTCCGCTGTGGACTGCGTCGGCTTCGAAGCACACGGCCACGGCTCGTCAGGCTATGTGGAGGAGGCGCCCGCCACCGTGCTCAATTCGCTGATGGAAATCACGCGGCCAGCCGGTGCGATCGGGATTCCGGGTCTCTACGTGACCGACGATCCTGGCGCCAAGGAGGCTGCAGCGCAGCGCGGCAGCCTCAGTATCCGCTTTGGCCTCGGGTGGGCGAAGTCGCACTCTTTCCATACGGGTCAGACGCCCGTGCTTAAGTACAACCGCAACCTGATGCAGGCGATCCTGCACAATCGTTTGCCGATCGCGGAGATCGTCAATGTGTCGGTAATTTCGCTCGACCAGGCGCCGGAAGGCTACAAGCAGTTTGATGGCGGCGCGCCCCGCAAATTTGTCATCGATCCGCACGGGCTGATGGCGGCCTGACCGGCCAGTCGGAAACGACACGGGCGGCCTTTACCGGCCGCCCGTTTTTCGGTCCCTCGGCACAGCAGTGGTTCGCTGCCGCGCCGCCAGGCCGCTCACGCGTGCAGCACCGTCGATGGTGATGCGTACGCCGAGCCGCCTTTTCCCGACAACTTCGCCAGCGGCGCGCCCTGCGCCCTGCGCTCGCGCGTCGGGGCGACGCCGAACGCGTCGCGGTAGCTCTTGCTGAAATGGCACGCGGACTGGAAGCCGCATGCCATCGTGATGTGCATGATCGACATATCTGTTTGCAGCAGCAGCTCGCGCGCGCGGCGCAGGCGCAGCGTCAGGTAGTAATGGGTCGGCGTCATCCCAAGATGGTCGCGGAACAGGCGCTGCAATTGCCGTTGCGACAGGCTTGCCAGCCGTGCGAGCTCTTCGCGCGACAGCGGCTCCTCGATGTTGTTCTCCATCAGCGAGACCACCTCGAACAGCGACTTCTTCGCTGAGCCTAGCCGCGCAACCAATGGCATCTTCTGCTGCGCGGTCGTGTCGCGTACGTGCTCGACGATGAACTGCTCAGCGATCTGCGTGACGCGCGCGGTACCGACGCGACGTGTGATCAGGTTCAGCATCATGTCCAACGGCGCAACGCCGCCCGTGCACGTGACGCGGTCGCGGTCGATCACGAACAATTCCTTCAGGAAGCGCGTGTCGGGAAACTCCTCCTTGAGTGCGGACATGTTCTCCCAGTGGATCGCGCAGGCATAACCGGCCAGCAGCCCCGATTTCGCGAGCGCATACGTGCCGGTGCAGAGGCTCCCCAGCATGATGCCCTCGCGCGCCGCGCGGCGCAGCGTGGACAGGTGCTCCGCTGTCGTCGAACGCTGCACGTCGATGCCGCCGCAGACGAACATGATGTCCGGACGCCCGACGCTGTCCGCCCGGTGGGTGTCGATCGCCAGGCCATTGCTTGCCGTCACCAATCCGCCTTCCGGGCTGATGACGGTCCAGCGGTACAGCTCCTGGCCGCTCAGGTAATTGGCCATCCGCAGCACTTCTATCGCATTAGTGAACGCGATCATGGTGAAGTTGGGTAGCGGCATGAACGCGAAGTGAGATAACGACGCGGTGCGATCGATCGACATGGGGGGCGTCCTTCGGATTTTTAAGGTGCATTTCCAGCCCAGAGGGAAAGGCTGGATGCTGTTTTTATTTATTGTTAAGTTAGCCGCAACAAACATGCCATACGGCGAAACCCTAGCTCTTTAGTAGGGTGCCCGACTGGAGGCATGGCGGGCGCCGCTTTCGTTGCACCGCAATCGGGACACGCCGCACCTGTGATGCGCGTCGGGCACCGCCGCAGTGCCGTCCCAGGGCCACTTGTGCAAATCGGACGCAAATGGCGGAAATGGAAAAGAACGCGTCTGAATTCATCAATCGGGCCAAAACACGAACGACAAGAATAGAGCCGTCGGCAACGCTGCGCCGACCAGTCGGAAAGGCCTGGCGCAGCGGGCCTCTCGCCCCCAGTCAGGTATCTCCATCCCACACGGACCTCTATGTCGAACACCCAGTCTTTCTTCTCGCAGCCCCTGGCCGAGCGCGATGCGCTGGTTCGCGGCGCCCTTTCGAAGGAACTCGAACGTCAGCAGTCGCAAGTCGAGCTGATCGCCTCGGAAAACATCGTGTCGCGTGCGGTCCTCGAAGCACAAGGCTCGGTACTGACCAACAAGTACGCCGAGGGTTACCCGGGCAAGCGCTACTACGGCGGCTGCGAATTTGCGGACGAAGTCGAATCGCTCGCGATCGAGCGCGTGAAGCAGTTGTTCAACGCCGGCTTTGCCAACGTGCAGCCGCACTCGGGGGCGCAGGCGAACGGCTCGGTGATGCTCGCGCTGACCAAGCCAGGCGACACCGTGCTCGGCATGTCGCTCGACGCCGGCGGTCACCTGACCCATGGCGCGAAGCCGGCCCTGTCGGGCAAGTGGTTCAACGCCGTGCAGTATGGCGTGAACCGCGAGTCGATGCTGATCGACTACGACCAGGTCGAAGCGCTCGCGAAGGAGCACAAGCCAAGCCTGATCATCGCCGGCTTCTCCGCGTATCCGCGCCAGCTCGACTTCGCCCGCTTCCGCGCGATTGCCGACAGCGTAGGCGCCAAGCTGATGGTCGACATGGCGCACATCGCCGGCGTCATCGCTGCGGGCCGCCATTCGAATCCGGTCGAGCACGCCCACGTCGTCACCTCGACCACGCACAAGACCCTGCGCGGCCCGCGCGGCGGCTTCGTGCTGACCAACGACGAGGAGATCGCCAAGAAGATCAACTCGGCCGTGTTCCCCGGCCTGCAGGGCGGCCCTTTGATGCACGTGATCGCCGGCAAGGCGGTCGCGTTCGGCGAAGCCCTGACATCGGAGTTCAGGACCTACATCGACAACGTGCTCGCGAACGCGAAGGCGCTCGGCGAGGTGTTGAAGGAGGGCGGCGTCGACCTCGTGACCGGCGGCACCGACAACCACCTGCTGCTGGTCGATCTGCGTCCCAAGGGGCTCAAGGGCACGCAGGTCGAGCAGGCGCTCGAGCGCGCCGGCATCACCTGCAACAAGAACGGCATCCCGTTCGACACCGAGAAGCCGACGATCACGTCGGGGATCCGGCTCGGCACACCGGCTGCCACGACGCGCGGTTTCGGCGTTACGGAGTTTCGCGAGATCGGCCGCCTGATCCTCGAGGTGTTCGAAGCGCTACGCGCGAATCCGGACGGTGACGCCGCCACCGAGCAGCGCGTGCGCCGCCAGATCTTCGCGCTGTGCGACCGCTTCCCGATCTATTGATCTGACCGAACGAAAAGACTGGAGCCCCTATGAGCCCGCTGCATCAGGACAGCATCATCATCGACGGCCTGAACATCTCGAAGTTCGAGCGGTCGGTGTTCGAAGACATGAAGAAGGGCGGCGTCACGGCCGCGAACTGCACCGTCTCGGTCTGGGACAACTTCACCAGGACCGTCGACAACATTGCGCTGATGAAAAAGCAGATCCGCGACAATAGCGAACTGCTGACGCTGGTGCGCACCACCGACGACATACACCGCGCGAAGCATGAAGGCAAGACCGGCGTCATCCTCGGCTTCCAGAACGCCCACGCGTTCGAGGACAACCTCGGCTACGTCGAAGCCTTCGCCGATATGGGTGTGCGCGTCGTGCAACTCTGCTACAACACGCAGAACCTCGTGGGCACAGGGTGCTACGAGCGCGATGGCGGGCTGTCGGACTTCGGCCGCGAGGTGATCACCGAGATGAACCGCGTCGGGATCATGGTCGACCTGTCGCATGTCGGCGGCAACACCTCGTCCGAGGCGATCGCGTTTTCGAAGAAGCCGGTCTGCTACTCGCACTGTCTGCCATCGGGCCTCAAGGAGCACCCGCGCAACAAGAGCGACGCGCAGCTGAAGGAGATCGCCGATGCGGGCGGCTTCGTCGGCGTGACGATGTTCGCGCCGTTCCTCAAGCGCGGGATCGAGGCGACGGTCGAGGACTACATCGAGGCGATCGGCTATGTCGTCAACCTGATCGGCGAGGACGCGGTCGGCATTGGCACCGACTTCACGCAGGGCTACAGCACCGAGTTCTTCGACATGCTGACGCACGACAAGGGCCGCTATCGGCGCCTGACCAATTTTGGCAAGGTGATCAACCCGGAAGGCATCCGGACGATCGGCGATTTCCCCAACCTGACCGCGGCGATGGAGCGCGCAGGCTGGAAGCCGTCGCGCATCCGCAAGATCATGGGCGAGAACTGGGTGCGCGTCTTCAAGGAAGTCTGGGGCGCTTGATTCCAGCGCCATCTTTCACGCAAATCCCACAAACGGGACGGGCGCGCGCGATACGCGCGTGCTCGCGGGCGATGCCGCGTCCGCACAACGATTCAAGCGGCTTTCTTCTTTTTCGGAGTTACCACGTGCAACCACAACTGCCGATCGACGTTGATCCCGAAACCGGTGTCTGGACCACCGACGCGCTGCCCATGCTTTACGTGCCGCGCCATTTCTTCACCAACAACCATGTCGCTGTCGAAGAGGCGCTCGGCCGCGATGCGTACGAAGAGATCCTCTACAAGGCCGGCTACAAGTCGGCCTACCACTGGTGCGACAAGGAAGCGCAGTTGCACGGCATCAGCGGGATGGCCGTGTTCGAGCACTACCTGAAGCGCCTGTCGCAGCGCGGCTGGGGGCTGTTCTCGATCCTTGAGGCCGATCCGGCGACGGCGAGCGCGCGCATTGCGCTGCGCCACTCATCATTCGTGCTGCAGCAGCCGGAGAAGAGCGGCAAGCTTTGCTACATGTTCGCGGGCTGGTTCGCCGGCGCGATGGACTGGGTCAACGACACCGCACCCGCGGGCAAGGACGCGCCGCGCGCGCAGTCGAAGGAAGTGCAGTGCGCAGCCGATGGCCACGATCACTGCGTGTTCGCAGTGTCGCCGATCGCGCGCTGACACCGAAGCCCGTCCGCACTACGACAAATACGAGACACACCAACGCCAGAGGCCGTCCGCGATGCGTTATCCCCACTTGTTCAAACCTTTGCAGCTCAATCAGCTGACGCTGCGCAACCGCATCGTCAGCACGGCGCACGCGGAAGTGTATGCCGAACCGGGCGGCCTGCCCGGCGACCGCTACATTCGCTATTACGAAGAAAAAGCCAAGGGCGGCGTTGGCCTGGCGATTTGCGGCGGCTCGAGCCCGGTGTCGATCGACAGTCCCCAGGGCTGGTGGAAGTCGGTCAATCTCTCGACCGACAAGATCATTGATCCGCTGTCCCGTCTCGCCGAAACGATGCACCGGCACGGCGCCAAGATCATGATCCAGGCCACGCACATGGGACGCCGCTCGGCGTTCCACGGCGAACACTGGCCGCACCTGATGACGCCGTCGGGCGTGCGCGAGCCCGTGCACCGCGGCAACGCGAAGATCATCGAGGTCGAGGAGATCCGCCGCATCATCGCGGACTTCGCGGCCGCTGCCAGGCGCGTGAAGGACGCGGGCATGGACGGCATCGAGATCTCGGCGGCGCACCAGCATCTGATCGACCAGTTCTGGAGCCCGCGCACGAATTTCCGCACCGACGAGTGGGGCGGTAGCCTCGAGAACCGCATGCGCTTCGGCGTGGAGGTGCTCCAGGCGGTGCGAGAAGTGGTCGGCAAGGATTTCTGTGTTGGTCTGCGCATGTGCGGCGACGAGTTCCATGAAGACGGTCTCGATCACGAGCAACTGAAGGAGATCGCGCAGGCGATGTCCGAGTCGGGGCTTGTCGACTATATCGGCGTGGTGGGCTCCGGCGCCGATACGCACAACACGCTCGCAAACTGCATGCCGCCGATGGCGCTGCCACCCGAGCCGTTCGTGCATCTCGCGGCGGGCATCAAGTCGGTGATCAAGGTACCGTTGATGCACGCGCAGAGCATCCGCGACGCGGGCCAGGCCGAGCGCCTGCTCGCCAACGGCATGGTCGACCTGGTCGGCATGACGCGCGCTCAGATCGCCGACCCGCACATGGTCATCAAGATTCGCGACGGCCGCGAGGACGAGATCAAGCAATGCGTCGGCGCGAACTACTGCATCGACCGCCAGTACAACGGCCTCGACGTGCTGTGCGTGCAGAACGCCGCGACCTCGCGCGAGGCGACGATGCCGCACATCATCGAGAAGTCGCGCGGCCCGAAGCGCAAGGTCGTCGTGGTCGGTGCCGGGCCGGCGGGCCTGGAGGCGGCGCGAGTCGCGCGTTCGCGCGGCCATGACGTCGTGCTGTTCGAGAAGAACACCGAAGTGGGCGGGCAGATCCTGCTCGCCGCCAAGGCACCGCAGCGCGAGCAGATGCAGGGCATCGTGCGCTGGTTCGACATGGAGACCAAGCGCCTCGGCGTCGACCGGAGGCTGGGCGTCGAAGCGGATGCGAAGATGATCATGGCGGAGAAGCCGGACATTATCGTGCTCGCGACGGGCGGACGCGCATTCTCCGATCAGGTGCCCGGCTGGGCCGTCGCCGAAGGGCTCGCGGTCAGTTCGTGGGAAGTGCTGGCCGGCCGCGTCGAGGCGAAGGAGAACGTGCTCGTCTACGACGGCGTCAGCACGCACGCAGGCGCGGGCGTTGCCGACTACCTGGCGAGCCGCGGTGCGAAGGTCGAAATCGTGACGCCGGACGTCAAGGTGGCCGACGACTGCGGCGGCACCACCTTCCCGATCTTCTATCGCCGCCTGTACGCGCAGGGTGTGATTCATACGCCGAACTACTGGCTCGATCGCGTCTACGAGGAAGGCGGCAAGAAGATCGCGGTGCTGCGCAACGAGTACACGGAAGAGCTCGAGGAGCGCGCGGTCGACCAGGTCGTGATCGAGAACGGCTCGACGCCGAACGACGCGCTGTACTGGAAGCTCAAGCCGGAATCGGTCAACCGCGGCCAGGTCGACGTACACAAGCTGTTTGCGTCTGAGCCGCAGCCGAGTCTTTCGGAAACGCTTGGCAACGGCCGCTTCCTGTTGTTCCGCGTCGGCGACTGCATCTCGATGCACAACATCCACGGCGCCATCTATGACGCGCTGCGGCTCGTGAAGGATTTCTGACGATGAATCCGTCCCTCCTGATTACCGTTCTGCTCTGGCTGTCGGTGGCGGGGCTCGCGTTCGCGGTCGTGAAGCGCGCGTCTTACTGGCGGCTCGGCCGGGCGACCGCGCCCGGGTCGTTCGGCATCGCGAACCTGCTGGCAATCCCGAAGCGCTATTTCGTCGACCTGCACCACGTCGTCGCCCGCGATCCGTACATCGCCAGGACGCACGTCGCCACGGCTGGCGGCGCGATTGCCGCGCTGGCGCTCGTGTTCGTCAACTACGGTCTCGCAATCTACTCGCCATGGCTCGACCGGGCAATCTTCGCCGCGGCGGTCGCGATGCTGATTGGCGCGGTGTTCGTCTGGCGCCGGCGGGCCGCCAAGGACGTGCCCGCGCGCCTGTCGAAGGGACCATGGAACACGCTGCCGTGGCTGCTCGGTTCGTTCGCGCTCGGCCTCGTGCTGTTCGTGGTCGTGCCGGCTGGCGTCATGTCCGGTGCGTTCGCGGTGGTCTGCGCGCTGCTGATCGGCGCCGGCGCGTTCGCGATGACGTTCGGCGCGGCAAAAGGCGGGCCGATGAAGCACGCGATCGCGGGCCTCATGCATCTGGCGTTTCATCCGCGCCAGGAACGGTTTGCCGGCAAGCCTGACTCATACACCGGCAGCGGCACCGCCACGCCGCCGACCGCGCTCAAGCTGCCCGAGATCGAAAAGCAGGAGTACGGCGTCGCCCGGCCCGTGGAGTTCCGCTGGAACCAGTTGCTGAGCTTTGACGCCTGCGTGCAGTGCGGCAAGTGCGAGGCCGCGTGTCCCGCGTTCGCCTCGGGCCAGCCGCTCAATCCGAAGAAACTGATCCAGGATCTCGTTGTCGGCATGGCGGGCGGCACCGATGCCGCGTACGCCGGCAGCCCGACGCCGGGCATCCCCGTCGGCCGCCATCGCGGCGAGCCGAATGGCCCGATCGTGTCGGGCCTGATCGATGCGCAGACGCTGTGGTCGTGCACGACCTGCCGAGCCTGCGTGCAGGAGTGCCCGATGCTGATCGAGCACGTCGATGCGATCGTCGATATGCGCCGCAACCAGACGCTTGTGCACGGCACCGTGCCGGGCAAAGGCGCCGAAGTGCTCGCGAACCTGCGCGAGACCGGCACGATGGGCGGCTACGACACCGCGGCGCGCTATGACTGGTCGGTCGACCTCAGTGCACCGGTCGCGCAGCGTGGCAAGGCGGTGGACGTGCTGATCGTTGCCGGCGAGGGCGCCTTCGACATGCGCTATCAGCGCACGCTGCGGGCCTTCGTGAAGGTGCTGAACAAGGCTGGCGTCGATTATGCGGTGCTCGGTAGCGTGGAAACTGACACCGGCGATGTGGCCCGCCGTCTCGGCGACGAGGCGACGTTCCAGCAGATGGCCAAGCGCCTGATCGGCACGCTCGGCACGCTGTCCTTCGGGCAGATCGTGACAGCAGATCCGCATGTGATGCACAGCCTGCGCAACGAGTATCGCGCCCTGGGCCTGCGCGTCACGGTCAAGCATCACACGAGCTATCTTTCCGAGCTTGCCGACAGCGGCCGTATCGCGCCGAAGGCGGTCGAGGCGCTGCGCGAGAAGGTCACCACCTATCACGACCCGTGCTATCTCGGCCGCTATAACGGCGAGATAGAGGCGCCGCGCAAGCTGCTGAAGACGATCGGCATCAAGGTGGTCGAGATGGAGCGCCATGGCATGCGCGGCCGCTGTTGCGGCGGCGGGGGCGGCGCGCCGTTGACCGATATCCCGGGCAAGCAGCGCATCCCGGATATCCGCATCGCCGATGCGCGTGCCGTGGGCGCGGAAGTGGTCGCGGTCGGGTGTCCGAACTGCACGGCAATGCTCGAAGGCGTGGTCGGCCCGCGCCCGGACGTGCTCGATGTGGCCGAACTTGTTGCGGCCTCGCTGGAGTGAATCGATGAACAAGATCCCCCGTATCGATCCGCGCCGGCCGTTCGTGATAACGGCGGCGGGCCTGAGAAGGATCACGCTCGGCGAAACCGGCAGCGCGGATCCGAACGCCGCGCACTGGCCCGGGCAGGGCCACGGCGCGACGGTGGCGAGGCCGCGCCGGGCGGTCAGCGATCCGCGGCAGGTACTGCTCGTCGCCGCGCACAGCGAGCGCGGAGCGCTCGACGATCATGCGTGCCAGGCGCTCGCCGCGGCCGCGCTGCTTGCCGATGCGCAGACTGAGGTCGCGCTGCTGGTGTTCGGCGAGCTGAAGGACGACGCGGCGGCGCTCGGCGCCGACAAGGTCATCGCGCTGCCCGCATTCGATCGCCGCGCATTTGCGCCCGATGCCGAGCTGCGGGCGCTGCTGGCCTGCGCGGCCGCGCTGTCGCCGAAGCATCTCTTCCTGCCTGATAACGCCACCGGCGACGGCGATCTTGGCCGCCGCTACGTGGCTGCGACCGGCGCGAGCGTCGCGACGCACGTCGACGAGATCGACGCGCGCCACGTCGGCACCTATGCACAGGCGAAACGCGCGTTTGCGACCCGCTCGCTGCCCGACGTGATCCTGCTTGCACCCGGTGCGGTCGACACGAAGCTGCCGTTCACTGGCGCGGGACAGGCCCTGTCCGGCGATTTCCTGCTCGGGATCGGCGACAGCTCGCAGCCGTACCGCGACCTGGGCCTCGAGGAGATCGATGCCGCACAGGTCGCGCTCGAAGAGGCGGACTTCATCGTGTCTGCCGGCAACGGCGTGGCCGATATCAGCGCGTTCGGGCAGCTCGCCGGCGTGTTCGGCGCGGCGATCGCCGCGAGCCGCGTCGCCGTCGACAACGGCCATTTCACGCGCGACAAGCAGGTGGGGGCGACCGGCAAGACGGTCGAGGCGAGCGTCTATATCGCGTTCGGCATCTCGGGCGCCGTGCAGCACCTGCAGGGCATCAAGGACTGCCGTCACGTGATCGCCGTCAACCTGGACGGCAGTGCACCGATTGCCAAGCGCGCGAACCTGACCATCGTCGGCGACGCGAAAGAGACGATCGCGGCGCTGATCGAAGCGGTGCAGGCCGCGCGCCGCGCGAACGGAAAGGCGCCGGCCGCGGCCAGCGTCCGCGAACCCTTAGGAGCCGCAGCATGAACGCCCCCCAGCAAATCCGACGCATCGCGGTGCTGGTGTCGGTCGGACGTCATCCGCTCAGCGGCGCGAGGCGCTACAGCCGCAACGACGCGGCGGCGCTCGAAATCGGCCTGGCCCTCGCGGACAAGCATCGCGCGCAGCTGGCGGTGCTGCACGCGGGCGACGCCGCCGAGCCGGCGCTCGCCGAGTACCTGGCGCTCGGCGCACGCGAAGTCGAGGTGCTCGCATGCGGGGCTGCGGATGACGCCGGGCGCACATTGGCCGCGCGCGTGAAGGACTACGACCTCGTGCTGACCGGCACCCGCGCGGAAGGCGCGTACGACACCGGGATGCTGCCCTACCAGGTCGCTGCGGCGCTGGGCCGCCCGCTGCTCGGCGCGGCCGTCGATGTGGACATCGCGGACGGCCGCGCCACCGTGCGGCAGTTCCTGCCGAAGGGACTGCGCCGGCGCGTCGAGGCGCTGTTGCCGGCCGTGGTGGCCGTCCATCCACTCGCGAACGCGCAGCCGCGCTATGCGTACGCACGGCTGCGTGCGGGCGCGATCCGGACGGCGCCCGCGGCGCGATTCGAGGACGCCGGCGCCGCCGCATGGACGCTCGGCGCTCCCGAGCGCAAGCCAGTCAGGCTGGCCGCCGCCGAGAAGCGCTCCGGACACGCCCGGATGCTGTCGGCGACGACGACCGAGAGCCGCGGCGGAAACGTCGTAAACGGAGGGACTTCGGTCGAAAAAGCACAAGCCATCCTCGCGTACTTGCGCGAGCATCAACTCATCGACTACTGATATTGCCGATCGGTCGGCAAACAAACAGAAAACAAGGAATCCGGAGCCAAACGATGAAAGTATCGGCAGACATTCGTGCGCTGGTGGACCGGCGCAAGCAAGGCTACAGCCTCGAGGCGCCTTTCTATCAGAGTGAAGAGATTTTCGCGCTCGATATGGAAGCGATCTTCCGCAAGCACTGGATCCACGTGGCGGTCGAGCCGGACGTGCCCGAGCCGGGCGACTACGTGACCGTCGAGCTCGGCCACGACTCGATCCTGATCGTGCGCGACGACGACATGCAGGTGCGTGCCTTCCATAACGTGTGCCGCCATCGCGGGGCGCGCCTGTGCAACGAGGACAAGGGAACGGTCGGCAATATCGTCTGCCCATATCACAGCTGGACCTACAACCTGAACGGCGACCTGATGTTCGCCGAGCACATGGGCGAGAAGTTCGACCGGTGCAAGCACAGCCTCAAGTCTGTCCATGTGCAGAACCTCGCGGGCCTGATCTTCGTCTGCCTGGCGGACGAGCCGCCCGCCGACTTCGCGGCGATGCGCGCCGCGATGGAGCCGTACCTGCTCCCGCACGACCTGCCGAATACGAAGATCGCCGCGCAGGTCGACATCATCGAAAAGGGCAACTGGAAGCTCACGATGGAGAACAACCGCGAGTGCTATCACTGCGTGGCGAACCATCCCGAGCTGACCGTCTCGCTATACGAGTACGGATTCGGCTATCAGCACTCGCCGGCCAACGCCGAGGGCATGGCAGCGTTCGAGAGAACCTGCGTCGAGCGCGCGGCGCAGTGGGAAGCGCTGAATCTGCCGTCGTCCGAAATCGAGCGCCTGCTCGACACCACCGGCTTCCGTACGCAGCGCCTGCCGCTCGACCGCAGCGGCGAATCGCAGACGCTCGATGCGAAGGTCGCCTCGAAGAAGCTGCTCGGCAACTTCGCGCAGGCCGACCTGGGTGGGCTTTCGTTCTGGACGCAGCCGAACGCATGGCATCACTTCATGAGCGACCACATCGTCACGTTCTCGGTGATTCCGCTGTCGGCCGGCGAAACGCTGGTGCGCACGAAGTGGCTCGTCCACAAGGATGCGCAGGAAGGTGTCGACTACGACGTGGAGAACCTGACGGCGGTGTGGAACGCGACCAACGACCAGGACCGCGTGCTCGTCGAGTATTCGCAGCGCGGCGCGGCAAGCAGCGCGTACGAGCCCGGCCCGTACTCGCCGTTCACCGAAGGTCTCGTCGAGAAGTTCTCGGCCTGGTATATCCGCCGGCTCGCCGAGCAGATGGGCGCCTAGGCGAAAGCGAAGGAAGGGGAGATGGAGATGATGCGCGATGCGGTCCAATTCGAGCCCGCCGACAGCCGGGTGACGCGTGCGGCGTTCTGGAGTGCGCTCCCTGAACGCTGGACGAGCGACGTCGAGGAGACGCTTGTGTGCTGCCACGTGCGGCAGGAAACGCACGACGTGAAGAGTTTCTTCTTCCATTCGCCGGAGGGCCGCGCGTTCGTGTTTGAGCCGGGGCAGTTCATCACGCTGGAGCTCGAGATCGAGGGCGAGACGATCAACCGGTGCTACACGATTTCGTCGTCGCCCGCGCGGCCGCATACGCTCGCGATCACGGTCAAGCGGGTGCCGGGCGGCAAGGTGTCAAACTGGCTGCACGACAACTTGCGGCCGGGCGCACCGATCCGGGTGCTCGGCCCGGCCGGCGAGTTCACCTGCGCGCGGCATCCGGCGCGCAAGTATCTGTTCCTGTCCGCGGGCTCGGGTATCACGCCGTTGATGTCGATGAGCCGTGCACACCATGATCTCGGCGAGGATCGCGACATCGTGTTCGTGCACAGCGCGCGCACGCCGGACGACATCATCTTCGCGCGCGAGTTGGACCTGATCGCGTCAAACCACGCCAACTTCCGCACCTCTTTTGTGTGCGAGCGGGTTGGCGCGCGTACCAACTGGCCGGGCATAACGGGCTTTCTGTCGCTGCCGCTGCTGAAGCTGATCGCGCCGGACTTCATGGAGCGCCAGATCTTTACGTGTGGGCCGGCGCCATACATGAAGGCGGTACGCGACCTGCTCGACGAGGCCGGTTTTGATCGCATGCGCTACCACGAGGAAAGCTTCTCGTTCGAGACGCTGACGGCCGAGGCCTCGGCCGACGTGCCGGTAGCCGGCACCGCACCGGCGACAAACGGCGATGCCGACACGGCCCAGTTCAGCGTCAGCTTCGCCAAGAGCCACCGCGAGATCCTCTGCAATTCGGGGCAGCATGTACTCGACGCGGCGCGGCAATCGGGCGTGCGGCTGCCGGCGTCGTGCACCCAGGGCATGTGTGGCACCTGCAAGGTCAAGCTCGTGTCCGGCCAGGTCGAAATGAAGCACAACGGCGGCATCCGCCAGCGCGAGATCGACCAGGGGATGGTGTTGTTATGCTGCAGCAAGCCTCTGTCGGATCTCATCATCGATAAGTAGGGCAGGCGCCTGCCACGCGGCTGGAGGTCGATGACGACTGTCGGGCCGCTCTCTCGACGATTCTAAGTACACGGGGCGTTTCCGCTCCGGCCAATGGAGGTATGCCATGAAGCTGCTTGCAAAGCTGTTTTTTACCGGCGCGGCGTCGGTGATGATGACATGGAGCGCGTTCGCGCTCGGGGATGCCAAACCAACCTTGAAGATAGGCTACGTCGAGGGTTGGGATGACAGCGTCGCGACGACCAACGTCGCTGCACGGATCATCGAGAAGAAGCTGGGGTACCCGGTGCAGCTGGTGCCGCTCGCGGCGGGCGTCATGTGGCAGGGTGTCGCGCGCGGCGATCTCGATGCGACGCTGTCCGCCTGGCTGCCGGTTACGCAGGGCGCGTACTGGGACCAGTTCAAGACCAAGGTGGTCAATCTCGGCCCCAACTTCACCGAGGCAAGGATTGGCCTGATCGTGCCGGCGTCCGTGAACGCGAAGAGCATCGACGATCTGAACGCGCAGAAGGCGAAGTTCGAAGGCCGCATCGTCGGCATAGATGCCGGCGCCGGCGTAATGCGAAAGGCTTCTGAAGCGATCAAGAGCTACGGCCTCAGTTATTCGCTGATGCCCAGTTCGGGCAGTGCGATGACAGCGGAACTGGCGCGCGCGATGAACGCGAACAAGCCTGTGATCGTGACGGGCTGGGCGCCGCACTGGATGTTCGCCAAATGGAAGCTGCGTTTCCTCGACGATCCGAAGAAGGTGTTCGGCGATGCGGAGCACGTCGACAACATCGTGAACCCGGGTCTTGAGGCAAAGGCGAAGCCGGTCGTCGTCTTCCTGAAGAAATTCCAATGGAAGCTAGGCGAGATCGACAGCGTGATGCTGGCGATCCAGGGCGGCACGAAGCCAGACGCGGCCGCCGATGCGTGGATCGCCGCGAATGCGGAGCGCGTGAATGCGTGGATCGAGGGCGAGCGTTAATTCGTCAAACGACACAGGAGACACCAGGCACCGGCCACGCTCGCATTGCGCGCGTGGCCGGTGTGCTTTAGGGCTTACTGAAACACGACCGTCCGGTCTCCATTCAGGAACACCCGTCGCTCAATGAAGGCCTTGACGGCGCGCGCGAGCGTGATGCATTCGACGTCGCGTCCGACAGCGAGCAGTTGCTCTGGCCGGTACGAATGATCGACGCGCTCGACGGCCTGCTCGATGATCGGACCTTCGTCGAGATCGTCGGTGACGAAATGCGCGGTCGCGCCGATCAGCTTGACGCCGCGCGCATGCGCCTGGTGATACGGCTTCGCACCCTTGAAGCCAGGCAGGAAAGAGTGGTGAATGTTGATCGCGCGATGGGCGAGCCTTCCGCTGGTGTCGGGGGACAACACCTGCATGTAGCGGGCGAGGATCACCAGTTCCGCGCCGCTCGACTCGAACAGGTCGAGCCACTGCGCTTCCTGTTTTGCCTTCGTCTCTGGCGTGATCGGGAAATGCCGGAACGGGAGATCATGCTGCCGGGCGAGCGGTTCCAGGTCGGGATGGTTCGAGGCGATCCCGACGATGTCCATCTTCAACTCGCCCATTCGCCAGCGGAACAGCAGGTCCGCAAGGCAATGTTCGAGCTTCGACACCATGATCAGAACCTTCGGGCGCGCGAGCGCGTCATAGATCGCCCATTGCATGCCGAAGCGGTCCGCTATCGGCGTGAATTCCTGCCGCAGTACGTCGACGACAAGCGCTTCTGAATGCGTCGGATGAAATACACAGCGCAGGAAGAAGCGGTTGCTCAGGTCGTCATCGAAGACGGTCAGCTCGTCGATGTAGCAGCGGTGCCGCTCGAGCAAGCCGACGACCGCGGCCACCTGGCCTGGCGCGCTGGGGCACGCCAGCGTGAGAACGAATGGTTGTGAGCGGGGCATGGCGTCCATTGGATTCCTTTCTTGGGGTGGTGTGGCGGGCGGGCGCGTTGCGCGCCTGCGCGGGCCATGCGCGAAGTAAAGCAGGCTGCATGGCAGGCCGGATAGAACCGAAGCGCCGCGTGGCTGGTATCGGCGCGCCAACGCACGGTGCTACCCGATGCCGGTGTCTTCAGCAAGGTCGCGCGGGCGGGTCGCAATCGATCCATTCGGCGTCGCTTGCGCACAAGCCGGGCCGGACCATCGGTTGCCATGGTTGGCGGTGTCGCATTTATGCAAGCCCTTGTCGGAATTCATCGGCAGGAGAGGGCCTTTTCTGGCAACTATGTAGGTGATCGCACCGTTTCTGTTTGTGATGCGACGAACCGAATTTGCCAAGGTATTCCAGGGAAGAAGTAGCAATGCACCGCCAGCGCCTTTCGGATACAAGGAAGTCGCCGGTATGCCATATGACGTATGAGTCCCCGCAGGACCAGGAGAAGGTTTCGATGGATAGTCCCAAGGTCGTGGTCGAAGGTCTGTGCAAGGTATTTGGAAGCAATCCGCAACAGGCGCTCGACATGCTCGCCGCCGGTTCGACGAAGGACGAAGTGTTCAGGCGGACCGGCCAGGTCGTCGGCGTGCATAACGTGTCGTTCGACGTCAATGAGGGCGAGATTTTCGTGCTGATGGGCCTGTCCGGCTCCGGCAAGTCGACGTTGATCCGTCTCGTGAACCGGCTTGTCGAGCCGACAGCCGGGAAGGTGCTGATCGGTGGCCGCGATGTGGCCGCCGTGAGCCGCTCGGAACTGATCGCGCTTCGTCGCAAGGACATGAGCATGGTGTTCCAGTCGTTCGCGCTGATGCCACAGCGCACCGTGCTGTCAAACGCCGGGTTCGGGCTCGAGGTCGCCGGCGTCGGCCGGACCGAGCGTGAGCGCAGGGCGATGGATGTGCTTGAGCAGGTCGGGCTCTCGACGTTTGCGCAGAAGCTGCCGCGCGAGTTGTCGGGGGGCATGCAGCAGCGCGTCGGCCTTGCGCGGGCCCTTGCGGTCAACCCGTCGCTGATGATCATGGACGAAGCGTTTTCCGCGCTCGATCCGCTCAAGCGCAAGGAAATGCAGAACGTGCTGCTGCAGCTACAGAAGGAGTCTCGCCGCACGATCATGTTCGTGTCGCACGATCTGGAGGAAGCGTTGCGCATCGGCAGCCGGATCGCGATCATGGAAGGTGGCCGCCTGGTTCAGGTTGGGACGCCGCAGGAAATCATTGCGAAGCCAGCCGACGACTACGTCCGCACGTTCTTCGACGGCATCGACACCAGCCGCTACCTGACTGCCGGCGACCTGATGCAGACGGACGCCGTGCCGGTCGTGTCAAAGCTCGATACGCCAGACATTGCCGCGATGCTGAACGGCCAGGCCGGATGTGCCTTTGTGCTCGATGCCCAACGCAAGCTTCGAGGCTGCGTCATGCGCGATGCGGCGGCGAGCGTGCGGCCCATCGAAAGCATCCGGCGCGATGCGTCGCTTGAACACGTTGTCGAGCGTGTCGTGGCGAGCCCGAACGCGCTGCCAGTCGTCGACGACAACGGTTGCTACTGCGGCTCGGTCGACCGTGCCGTCATCCTGAAAGCCATCACGCACCTGCGAGGTCACCATGTCTGAAATCCTTCCGCTCGGCCACTGGGTCGACCAGTCCGTCCATTACCTTCTAGATCACGACGCGGCCACGTTCGACGCGGTCGGTCGAGCGATCGAGGGGCTCGCCGCAATGATCGAGCGGAGCCTGCAGGCGGTGCCGATGTGGCTGATGATGGCGTTCTTCATTGGCATCGGACTCTGGCGCGTCGGCTGGCGCTTTGCGATCTTCACGGCCGCATCGCTGTTCGTGATCTTCGCCACGGGATTCTGGGATCAGACCGTGATTACGCTGGGCCTCACGCTGTCGTCGACGATCATCAGTCTGATCCTTGGCGTTCCGCTCGGCATCTGGGCGGCGAAGAGCCGGGTGGTTGCGGCCATCGTGCGCCCGATCCTTGACCTCATGCAGACGATGCCGGCCTTTGTCTACCTGATTCCTGCCGCGATGCTGTTCGGACTGGGTCGCGTGCCGGGTATCCTGTCGACCGTGATATTTGCGATGCCGCCCGCGGTGCGCCTGACCAGCCTTGGGATTCGCCAGGTGAACATGGAGATCGTCGAAGCCGGCTATGCGTTTGGCTGCACGCCGTGGCAGTTGCTGTACAAGGTGCAGTTCCCCAACGCGCTGCCGTCGATCATGCAAGGCGTCAACCAGACCATCATGATGGCGCTGTCGATGGTGATCATTGCATCGATGGTAGGCGCGGGCGGCCTGGGCAACGAGGTGCTAGCGAGCATCCAGCGGCTCGACATCGGCCTGGGCTTCGAAAGCGGCCTGTCGGTGGTGCTGCTGGCGATTGTCCTGGACCGCATTACGGAGAGCTTTGGGCGTGCACCGGGTACCGCGAAGGCGCCGCTGTTCTCGGGGCTCAGGCAGCTGTTCAGTGCCAAGACGGCGACGGCCCACGCCTGATTCCGGCTCAGCCGTTCGCCAGGAGAGCGATGTGAGGTCCGTTGCCGCCGCGCTGGCTCACAGCGCTCCACCGCCGATGTCGACGCTCGCGCATTTCGGCTTCCTGACGTTGCCCGATTTCTCGATGATCGCATTCTCGAGCGCGGTCGAAGTGCTGCGGATGGCGAACTATGTCGGGCGAGCCGACCATTACACGTGGTCGATTTATTCCGCACAAGGCGAGCCGGTGCGGGCGAGCAATGGCATCGCGGTGCGGCCGACGCGAGCGCTCGATGCCTCGGAATTGCCCGACGTGATGATCGTCTGCGGCGGCATCCGCATCCGCGATGCCGTCGACGATGGCACGCGCATGATGCTTGCGCGACTCGCCGGGCAGAACATGCCGCTCGGCGGCATTTGCACGGGTGCCTACGCGCTGATGTCGAGCAGTCTGCTCGACGGTTACCGCTGCGCCGTGCATTGGGAGAACCGGTCCGCGCTGCACCACGAGTTTCCGCTGGTGCAATTCGCCGACGAACTGTTCGTCATCGACCGGGACCGGCTTACCTGCACGGGCGGCACAGCACCGATCGACATGATGCTGAATCTCGTCGGCCTGCGTTTTGGCCAGCAAATGGCCGCGCAGGTCTCCGAACAGTTTATTCTCGAGCGGATCCGTGGCGCGACCGATCCGCAGCCGATCCCGGTCGACGCACGGGTTGGCCTCTCGCGGGCGGAGCTGATCGAGGTCGTGCGGCTGATGGAGGCGAATATTGAGGAGCCGCTGTCGCTGGACGAGCTGGCGCGGCTCGTTCAGCTGTCGCAGCGGCATCTGCAGCGGATCTTCAAGTTCTATCTGAACGTGTCGCCGACCCACCACTACCTGACCCTGCGCCTGAAGCGCGCGCGCGAGCTGCTGCGCACGACCAACGCGTCAATTGCCCGTGTCACGGCCGTCTGCGGCTTCCATTCGCCTTGCCACTTCAGCAAGGCGTACCGCGCCCAGTTCGGTCATGCGCCCAGCCACGAACGCCGACCGACGCGATGATCGCCGGCGGGGCACGAAGCGCTCGCCAGGGGCCCAGGCCCGCACAATGCGCGATATTGCGCCAGCTTGACTACTGACCTTGACATCCCATGAGCCAGACGATCCTGCACCCATTGCGCACCCCACTGTATGAGCGTCACCGTTTCATCCGCGCCCGCATGGCAGATGTTGGTGACTGGAATATGCCGATTGCCTATGGATCCCAGATCGAGGAGCACCACACCGTGCGGGCGGATGCCGCCATGTTTGACTTCTCGCACATGTGCGTGATCGACATACACGGGGCGGATGCTCGAATGTTTCTCCGCAAGCTGCTTGCCAACGACATCGGCAAACTGCGATCGCCTGGAAAAGCGCTCTATTCATGCATGCTTAACAGGGAAGGCGGAGTGATCGATGACCTTGTCGTTTACTACCTGGACGATGAATGCTTCCGTATGGTCTTGAACGCGCACGCTGCCAGCCGCGACATTGAATGGATCCGGTCACAGATCGTTGAGACCCAAAGCTCGGTGACCCTGGTCGCGCGGCGCCAGGATATGGTTAGCGGCGATGTGGAGGCGCTGGCAATGATCGCCGTGCACGGTCCCAATGCTCGGGAAAAGGTATTTCGAGCCATTCCGTCAACGCGCGCCGCTGACAAGGTGAAGCCGTTCAACTCCATCATCGTGCACGACTCCGCAGTGGGCGAACTGATGCTGGCACGAACGGGGAAGACCGGCGAGGACGGCTTCGAAATGATGGTGCTGGCAAAGCATGCTGTTCAGGTATGGGACATGCTGAGGTCGGCCGGCATCTCTGCAGCAGGCCTCGACGCATGGGAGACCCTTCGGCTCGAAGCAGGCATGCACCTGAATGGGCTGGACATGGACCCACAGACCTCGCCCTTCGACGTCGGCTTGGGCTGGAGTGTTGATCTGGGGCTGGAGCGCGACTTTGTCGGCAAAGCAGCGCTACGTGCCCGCCGCCAAGATTGGCAGTTCGTCGGGCTCGCTTTCGAAGGAAGCGCCGCGGTCGCCCGCACGCAGAGTCCGGTGATGAGCCTCGAAGGGGAAAAGATTGGGAAGGTCACCAGCGGAACCTACAGTCCGACGCTTCAAATCGCCATCGCTTTGGCTCTGATTACCCCAGACATCAAGGTCGGCTCGTATGTGAGTGTTGAGGTCTACAACAAGAGAATCTCCGCGAAAGTCGTTCGTCCACCTTTCGTACGGGACGGAAGCCCAGTGCGGGAACAATAGGGCGGCTTTTGGCAACCTCTCTGGCAGAGGTCGTGCTGACGCATTCCACCAGGCCATTTGTCGCGGGCGGAATCTGCCTTCGGACAGTCCGGGTTGCCGGACCACCAGAAGCATCGCTTTGTCTGGAGTACGGCTAAAACAGCCACAGACCTGACCCGCCCGAGAATCACGTTACGAACGCTTATGCACGACAACTTGCCACAGCGCTTGCGCTCACTCCTTTTCGTCCCCGCTGACAGTGACCGGAAGCTTGCGTCCTCGCTGAAGTCAGCAGCGGATGGACTAGTGTTCGATCTGGAAGATGCCATCCCGGAGCCAGGGAAGGAGGACGCACGGCGCAAGCTGGTTGGCTTTCTCGAACAGCATCGTGCCTCGATGCATCAGGCCTTGCTGGTGCGTGTCAACGGGCTGGCATCCGGCCACATCCTGCGCGACCTGGCCGCCGTGATCCCGCACCGGCCCAACGCGATCGTGCTGCCAAAGTGTCGTAGTGTCGATGATGTGCATCGCCTTTGTGACTTCCTCGCGGCCTTTGAATGTGCGCTTTTGGAGGAAAGTTGGGAGGTGTCCATCATCGCGATGGCGACCGAATCATCCGAAGGTGTCTTCGGATTATCGTCGTATCGCAACGCGCCGATGCGGCTGCGGGCGCTGATGTGGGGCGTGGACGATCTTGCGGCCGACCTTGGCGCATTCTCGTCGCATACCGGCAAGGAGCTGACCACGCCGTTTTCCGTGGCTCGTACCATGTGCCTGCTGGCGGCCGCCCAGGCGGGTATCGAAGCCATCGATGCGGTCAGCACGAACCTGATCGATCCGGCGAGGATCGGGGAAGAAGCTGCACAGGCAAAACGAGACGGATTCTCGGCCAAAGCCGCGGCACATCCTTCTCAGATCGACGCCATCAACCAGGCTTTCATACCGCAGCAAGCGGAAATACGCTGGGCTAGTGAGGTGGTCGAGGCGTTTTCGCGGGTCGGCGCCTCTGGTGTTGCCAGATTGGGAAACGCAATGATAGATCGGCCACACCTTCGCCTCGCACATCGTATCTTGTGTCACATCGACGAGAGCTGAGATTAGCTATTGTGCAAGGGTGTCGACGCGATGATGCTTCGCGCCTTGAGGTTGGCGCGCTATGTTGCCGTATCAAGCTTCGCCGTAGAAAAGGAGGAAAGTCAATGATGACAAAGGAGATGGTAGGCACCCTCCTCACGGCATGCGTTGATTCTATTTGCATCCGTGATGGCTGTCGTCCATGCGGCCTGGAGGCGTAACAGGCTGATCCGGGATGCGCCGTTCCAGCGTCGGTTCAGAATCGCTGGCGCACTTGTGCAGGCAGGGGGACGCGTCGGCGGGGAACGGCATCGCAACAATCCACTTCGTCATATGGACCACACCACGGTTCTCGCGTCCGATCGACTTCGGTAAGACGGCGAGT
The DNA here is from genome assembly GCF_000379565.1 of Cupriavidus sp. UYPR2.512. Taxonomy (NCBI): domain Bacteria; kingdom Pseudomonadati; phylum Pseudomonadota; class Betaproteobacteria; order Burkholderiales; family Burkholderiaceae; genus Cupriavidus; species Cupriavidus sp. UYPR2.512. Next base: position 34,567 of record NZ_KB903206.1, read on the forward strand.
CGTTGCACCGCCCACTGCCCCTGCCTCTGCCACCATGGCAAAATAGAAGCCGCCATTCAGGGTGCTATCAGAATCGGTGCGGGGTCGGTTTCGGCCGCTGATAGCACCGTCCCTTAGTCGCCGGAGTCGGCCAATGATCCATTTTACTCGACGGCTGCTCGTTACGAGTCTGAGCGCCCTGTTGCTGTCCTTTGCTTGCGACCAGTCGTATGGGCAGCTGGTTGTCAAGATCGGTGTTTCCGTTCCGCTGACAGGGATCAATGCCGCCAACGGGAAGGACATAGAGAATGGTGTTCGTCTCGCTGTTGAAGAAGCCAACGCGCAGCGCATCAGGCTGGATGGCCGGGACGCCCGCTTCGAGCTTGATTCGGTGGACGACCAAAGTGACCCGCGCATCGGCGTTCAGGTGGCCCAGAAGCTGGTCGATGACGGGGTGGCTGTCGTTGTCGGGTATTACAACTCTGGCGTTGCGCTTCCGTCCTCGCTGATTTTTGCCCGCGCAGGCATCCCGGTCATCCATCCGGCGGCAACCAATCCGGCTATCACGCATCAAGGTCTGAAGACGGTCTTCCGCATCATTGCGACCGATACGCAAAACTCCGGTACCGCTGGCAAGTACGCGGTCAATGTCATGAAGGGGCAGCGCATTGCCGTGATGGACGACCGGACCGCGTTCGGCCAGGGGGCAGTGGACGAGTTCAAGAAGGCCGTCACCCGTGCCGGCGGAAGAATCGCGATCGCTGAGTACACCAACGACAAGGCGGTCGAGTTCAGCGCGCAGCTCACGAGCATCCGGGCCGCCAATGCCGACATCCTGTTCTTCGGCGGCCTGGACAACCAAGGGGCGCTCATCACGAAGCGGATGAGGGAACTCGGCATGCGCACTCAGTTCGTCGGAAGCGGTGGCATCGCCGACAGTATCTTCCTGAACGTTGCCGGTCCCGCCGCGGATGGCGCGATGGCCTGGGAATACGGACGCCCTGTCGAAACGCTGCCACAAGGCAAGGCCTTCATGCAGAAATTCAGGAAGCGCTTCGGCACCGACAGTCTCAGCTATGCGCCCTTCGCGTATGACGCCACGTGGGTGGCTATACACGCGATCAGGCAGGCGAACTCTGCGACGTCGGCCGACTTCCTCGCGGCGCTGCGCGCAACGCAATACGAGGGTATCACCGGGAAGATTGCCTTCGATCCGAACGGCGACCTGAAGAATCCGACGTCGACGCTGTATCAGGTAAAAGCTGGCCGTTGGCTTCCGGTAACGACGATCGGGGCCGAATGACGTGCCGATGCTCGATTAACGTGACTTGGCGACTCTTAAGCAACGCGTTTTCGGGCCCTGTCATCGCCCCTGTCATCGTTATTCCCGCCAGTCAACGGCAGCGCGAGTGTCACGCAGAGGCTGGATTGCTGGACCAGCACGCTCACTTCACGGGCGTCAGAATCGGTGCGCCCTGGTTCTTGAGCAGGAACACAACAAATCTGGCCGGCTGTGTGGCACTGGCATTGCGCCCGACGGTATGGATGTCGTTGGTGCCCTCGTGGAAGGTATCCCCGGCCTTGAGTGTCACCTCCTTGCCACCCTTGACGGCCATGACAATGCTCCCCTCCAGCACGTAGACAAAGGCGTGTGCATCATGCCGATGCACAGGGTCGACCGAACCGGGCGGATACTCGACGATGATCATCTGAACTTCCTTGCCCGGATACTCGGGCAACGGTTCCGTCCGCAGCGGGGTGACCTTCGCTTCCGGTGCGGCGACCGCCGGCTGCGCCGCCGTCAGGCACGACAGCATCAGCGCGGCCGCGAACGACACGATTGGTTTCATGGCATTACTCCACATTGGCTTGCGAGAGCCACTGGTCGAGGCTGACGCGGCCGATCCGCGCGTCGCCGAGCGGTACCAGCGACAGTTTCTCGACGTGGCCGCCGTAATACAGGGCGTCGGGGTCCGTCACGACCGAGCGAGCGTCGCCTGCCGACTTCAGATAACGCGCAATGATCTCCGCGAAGGGGGCGCGGTCCGGGCCAGCAATATCGATGGTGCCGTTCCGCGGTGCTTCCAGCGCGACTTGCGCAAGGATTGCCGCGACGTCCTGCGCAGCGATCGGCTGAAACAGCCCATCGCCGATGCGCACGGTGGTGCCGTCCGTGCCGAAATCCGCAATACCGCCGAGGAACTCCATGAACTGTGTGGCGCGCACGATCGTGTATGGCACGCCGGCCGCTTCTACAGCCTCTTCCTGGGCGACCTTGGCGGTGAAATAGGCGTTCCCCGGCATGCGGTCGGTGCCGACGATGGACAGCGCGACGTGATGGCGCACCCCAGCAGCGACCTCGGCCTTGCCGAGATTGCGCGCCGAGGTGCGGAAGAAATCGAGTACTGCCTGCGGTTCCCAGGATGGTGCGTTCGCCACATCCACCACGACGTCTGCGTCCACGAGTGCCTGGTTCAATCCTTCGCCGGTCACGCTGTTCACGCCGGTACGCGGAGAGGCCGCCACCGCTGTATGGCCTGCCGCGTTAAGCAGCGCGACAAGTTGCGAGCCGATCAGGCCGGAACCACCGATTACAACGATCTTCATGGCAGGGTCTCCAGATGAGAGTGTTGAGTGCCCGGTGCGGGCGGGGGCCGTGGTTGCAGGTGCATGTCCCCGTCGCATCGTGTGGGATCATTGTGGAACAATCATGCCCTATGGATAAGGGCCAAGAATTGTCGAAATGACTAGGCCAAGTCCAGTCTGCGTCCCATTGCCGCGCCCATTGGCCACGAGATCATCATGACCGCACGCACTTCCCCCTTGGCCATCGAAATCGATCGGCAGAACCGCTCGCCGATCTATATGCAGATTTGCGAGCGGTTCAGGACGGCCATCGCGGCCGGGCACCTGCGTCCCGGCGATCGCGTGCCTGCGCTGCGCGGCCTCGCCACGCAATTGAATACGGCCCGGGGCACGGTCGAGATGGCCTATACCATCCTTGTCGATGAAGGGTATCTGCAGATGCGCGGTGCGGCCGGTACATTCGTCTCAGCTTCATTGCCGGCAGCGGTGACCCGTTCGGCACGTGGACGGGATCGGGAGGACCAGCACGCCACGGCGCAGCGCGCACCCATGGCGTCCGATGCATCGCGCAGTCGCCAGTCGGCACCGCGTCAGCTCCCAATCGCGGTCGCAATGAGCGGGGAGCCGAAGCCTTTACAACCAGGGCTGCCGGCACTCGACGCGTTTCCGCGCAAGCTCTGGAACCGGCTCGTTTCGCGTTGTGCGCGCAGCGGGGAACGCGCGATGCTCGCCTACCCGGACCCCGTTGGTTATCGGGCGTTGCGCGAACACATCGCCACCTATCTTGGCTTGTCGCGGGGCGTGGCGTGCCTGCCTGATCAGGTGTTCATTACCGCTGGTTACCGCGCGGCGCTGGAACTTGTATTGCGCAGTCTTGCGAGCCCCAGCGATCGCATGTGGTTCGAAGACCCCGGCTATCTGCTCGCGCGCGGCTTTCTGGCCGAAGCCGGAGTCCAGCTCGTACCGGTGCCGGTAGATAGCGAAGGCATCGATGTCGGGCGCGGCATCGCGCTGGACCCGCAGGCGCGCTTCGCACTGGTGACGCCGTCGCATCAGGCCCCGCTCGGGCACACATTGTCGCTCGCCAGGCGCATGGCGCTGCTGGATTGGGCAGGGAAGGGGTCTCGCTGGATCATCGAAGACGACTACGACAGCGAATTCCGTTATGTGGGCCGGCCTCTGCCGGCTTTGAAAAGCCTCGATCAGAACGATAGCGTGATCTATTGCGGCACCTTCAGCAAGGTGATGTTTCCCGGACTGCGGCTGGCGTATGCCGTGGTGCCGGAGCGCGCTGTTGAACGCGTGGGGCGCGTGGCATGCAGCATGAATGCCGGCTCTCCGATGCTATTGCAGGCGGCGGTGGCAGACTTTATCGAACAGGGGCATTTTGCGCGGCACGTAAAGCGGATGCGTGCGTTGTACGGACAGCGACGCATGCTGATTGCGCAGGCGCTGGACCAGGCGTTCGGGGAGCGCATGATTGTCGCTTTGCCGCACGGCGGAATCCAGTTTGCGGTCCAGTTTGCCGAAGGCCCTGATGGCCCCGTCGACGACGTGGCCTTTGCCTCGCGCGCACGCGCCGCGGGGCTTGCTGTGCTGCCACTGTCGATCTGGTACGCGAGCGGGCGCACGCGGCGCACGCCACGTGGCCTGGTAATGGGCTTCGCGAACGTCACCGATGCGAGGGAAGCGTCTCGCCTCGCGCGAACGTTGCGCGGATGCCTCGACGGCTAGGCCGGCGCCGGGCTGAAGAAGCGCTCGTGAAGGAAGTCTGCGCGGAACGGCCGGGGAGTGATCTCCAGATCATCGAGCAGAGCACCGGATATATTCCGCAAGGGCTGCTGACTGGCCATCTGGACATTGGCATGACGTTCGGCGGTACGCCCGAGCCAGGGTGAAGAGCGGATCGCGTGCTTGAAGAGCGGCTGCTGCTTGTTGGGCCGCCGGGCGAGCTGTCCGCGCCGGGGGGCAGTGGCCGGTTTACCGTTTCAATGCTGGAGGAGAAGGCACGGGTATCCAGCGGTGAGGGGCCTGCTTCAGGTCAAATCCGGGGTAAAGGACTTGAGGAGGAGGCATCCAGCACATCGAAATGCGCCCGTGGATCGGGTAACGATCCGCAGGCGCCTCCGGCAGATTGCTCCGCTTTGATTACTCTGGCTGGATCGCCGCTTCCTTGACCACTTTGCCCCACTTGGCCAGGTCCGACTTGATCAGCGCCGCGTACTCCTGCGGCGTACCGCCTTGCACGTCGATGCCGGCCGTTTCCAGCTTGGCGCGCACTTCAGGCAGCTTCAGCACCGCGTTGATCTCGGTGTTGAGCTTCGCCACGACCTCCTTCGGCGTGTTCGCCGGCGCCAGGAAGCCGCCGTTGGTGTTGGCGTCGTAACCCTTGAGGCCTTGTTCTTCGGCGGTGGGTGCATTGGGCAATGTCTTGGATCGCTTGCGTGTAGACACCGCTAGCGCGCGCACATTGCCCGACTTCACCTGTTCCTGAATGGCGCTGATCGTGTCGATGTAGAGCACGGTACGTCCGGCGATGAGGTCGGGATGCGCTGCGGACGACCCCTTGTAGGGCACCAGCAATACCGGCGCGCCGCTGACCATGCGGAACATCTCGGCGGCCATTTCCTGCGCACTGCCGCGGCCTGACGTGGCCACCTTGGCCTCGGCGGGGTTGGCCTTCATCCAAGTCACCAGTTCGGGCACGGTCTTGACCGGCAGCTTGGGATAGGCCGCGAACACCAACGGAATCTCGTGCGTATATACGATAGGCTCGAAGCTCTTTTCCGGATCCCAGCTCAGGTTCTTGAACAGGAACTTGTTGATGTTATGGCTGCCGCCGACGATGCCGATTGTATAACCATCGGGCCTGGCGTTGGCCAGCACGGCGGTGCCCAGGTTGTTAGATGCGCCCGGGCGATTCTCGACGATAAACGGCTGGCCGAGCTTGACCGATAGTTTTTCGGCTACCACACGGGCGATGAGGTCGATGCCGCCGCCCGCCGGTGCTGGCACAATGATCGTGACGGGGCGGGTGGGGTAGTTGCCTTGGGCCGAGGCCATGGCGGGCACCACCATCATGGCGGCGCAGGCAGTCATCGCGCCAATCAGGGTCGTGAGCGTTCGGGAGGGGATTTGCATGGTGTGTCTCCATCTGGATGCTGGTTAACTTGGGTCAACTCTGTGGGCGTCCCACGGATGCGAAGCCGTGGTGGCGCGGTAATTGGTACGTTCTGTATCAGCCGCGGCCGACGAACGGCATGGCGCTGGCCATGACGGTCATATTGAGCACGTTGGCGTCCAGCGGCAGCGACGCCATATGGCGCACGGCATTGGCCACGTGGTTGGCATCCATCATCGGCTCTGCCGCCGTGGTGCCATTGGCCTGCAGCACGCCGCGCGTCATGCGTTCGGACAACTCGGTGAGCGCATTGCCGATATCCACCTGGCCGGCAGCGATATGGAAGGCGCGGCCATCAAGCGCCAGCGCCTTGGTCAGGCCTGTGACAGCGTGCTTGCTGGCTGTGTACGGCGCGGTGAACGGGCGCGGCGTGTGGGCCGAGACCGAGCCGTTGTTGATGATGCGTCCGCCTTGCGGCGACTGACGGCGCATCAGCGCGAACGCGGCGCGCGCACACAAAAATACGCCGGTGACGTTGGTGTTAATGACGTTGAACCATTTGTCCAGCGGCAACTCGTCCATCGGCACCGCTGGCGCGTTCACACCCGCGTTGTTGAACAGCAGGTCGAGCCGGCCGAACTCGCGCTCGATGCTGTCGAACAGCGCCTGCACGCTCGCGGGATCGGTCACGTCGGTCGGCACGGCCAGCGCCGTCCTGCCACGCGCGGCGGCGTCGGCCACCAGCGTCTGCAGCGGATCGGCACGCCGGCCGGCCAGCACCACCGTCCAACCATCTTCCAGCAGAGCCAGGGCGGTCAGACGGCCGACGCCACTGCCGGCGCCCGTCACCAGCGCGATTTTTCGGGATAGGTTCAACATTGTCTCCATGAAGTGGTTGTGTCAGGTGCTATGCCTGGGTGACCGTCAGCATGATCTCGCCGATGCCGGCCACGCCTGCGTGGATCACGTCGCCCGGTTCCAATGGCGCGACGCCCGCCGGCGATAGTTGCCGCCGATGCAGAAAACGCGACGGATCGGGAAATACGCAGTGCTATGCGCCACGGGCAACGCGCTTGGCGCTGGCGGCGGCATGACGAAATCCATCATGGCGAACTCAGGTGGTCAGGCTCATTGTGGGGCGCTTGCCGGCCAGTGCTTCGGCCACGCTGCCCAGCACCATGCGCGCCATGGCACCGCGCGTTTCCCACGTGGCGCTCGCGCGGTGGGCTTGCAGCGTGGTGCGGTCCGACTGGCGCAGCGTCAGCGGCACGCGCGGTTCATCGACAAAGACGTCCAAGCCCGCGCCCGCAATGCTTCCGGCTTCAATGGCCGCAGCAAGGTCGGCCTCGTTGACCAGGCGGCCGCGCGCCACGTTGATCAGGAACCCGCGCGGGCCGAGCGCATCGAGCACGGCGGCATTGACGATGCCTTCGGCCTTGTCAGCGGCAGCGCAGAGCACCAGCGCATCGCTGTCGCGTGCCAGGTCGATCAAGTCGGCCACGAAGGTGTGCGTCACGTCGTCCATCGCGCGCATATCCGTATAGCAGATGGGGCAGCCAAACGCTGTAGCACGTGTGGCCACGGCACGGCCCACGCGGCCCATGCCCACGATTCCGACGCGCATGCCGCTGAAGCGGCGCGCGAGTGGAATAGCGGACGGCGACGGATGCATTTCCCACTGGCCGTCACGGACAAAACGGTCGCCCGCGCAGAGGTTTCGGCACGCCGCGATCAGCAGGCCGATGGCCAGATCGGCCACGTCCTCGGTCAGCGCACCCAACGTGGCGGTCACGGGCAGGTTGCGCTCGCGGCAATAAGCCAGGTCGACGGCATCGGTGCCCACGCCGTTGACCGCCACCACCTTCAGCGCCGGCAGTTGTTCCAGCATCTCGCGGGAGATCCCGGTGTGACCGCCAGTGATGACGGCTTCGACAGACGGGCCATGCTGCTGCAGAAAGGCGACTTGGTCCTCGATCTCGAAGTACTTGTGCACCTGGTAACGGGCGGCCAGTTCTTCGTTCGCGGCAGGAATCAGGATGGGGTTCAGTTGCAGGATCTGAGGCGTCATATGCATGGATGTGGTGGCTGAGTAGGTGGATGCATCGTAGGCAATAGTTGATTAACTACGCAATCTTGATATATAAAATCAATATAAATTGACGGAAGCGAGTAACGAGTGGGAACCTGGATATCCATGGATGAGGCGTGTTCGCACCTCGGGGTGCGGCCGCAGACCGTTTATGCCTATGTGAGCCGGGGCAAGATCGAGGTCATGTCCGACCCGGCCGATACGCGCCGCAGCCTGTACCGCGCAGAGGACGTGGCAACGCTGGCCAGGCGCAAGCAGGCCGGCCGCAAGCACGAGACACTGGCCGCCAACACGCTGTTCGGCGCAGAGCCCAGCATTCCCACGGCCATCTCCACGTTCGTGCGCGAGCGGCTTTACTACCGGGGACACGATGCGGTGACGCTGGCCGGATCGGCCACGCTGGAAGAGGCCGCGAATCTGCTCTGGGAGGCCGCGCAGCCCGTGGATTTTTCATCGTCGGCACGTGTCGGCCAGCCGGGCCGCGTAGCGGCGTTCAAGGCCCTGGCGGAGCTGGCGGCGACGGGACATTCCACGCATGGCCGCATGACGCGCGTGCTGCATGGCGAAGGGCAGGGGCTGGTGGGACTGCTGGCCAACGCATTCGGCGCGCAGCCAGGCACGCAGCCCTTGCATATGCGGCTGGCACAGGGCTGGGGTCAGCCTGCGGTGGCGGAGTTGTTGCGCACTGCCATGGTCCTGTTGCTCGATCACGAGTTGACCAGTTCGGCGTTTGCGTCGCGCATCGCCGCGTCAACGGGTGCATCGCTGCCGGCGTGCTTGCTGTCCGGGCTGACCACGCTGTCCGGGCCCTTGCATGGCGATGCATCGGGCCGCGTGAAGGCGCTTTTCAGTGAATTGGACCGGCAGGGCGAGGACGAGGTGCTCGCCCATCATCTGTCCACCGGTCAGCCGCTGGCTGGGTTTGGTCATCACCTGTATCCTGATGGCGATCCGCGCGCGACGGCGCTGCTGAGCCTGTTTGATCCGCCGCCCGTGATTGCGCGCTTTGTGGAAAAGGCAACGCGACTGACCGGTTTGCAGCCCAATATCGACGTGGCATTGGCGGCCCTTGTCACGCACTATGATTTGCCTGATGACGCGGCTTTCGGCATGTTTGCCACGGCGCGCAGCGTGGGCTTGCTTGCCCACAGCCTGGAGCAGTTGAACGTCGGTCAGGTGATCCGGCCGCGGGGCCGCTACGTGGGCAAGGTGCCCGAGCGAACCTGATGCTTGCTGATCAGCAATGACCGCCGCCACTTCATGCGACTCGCCCTAGCGGGCGGCGCAGCGCCTACGCTGTCGTGCCTGTCCCCGGCTCACGCGCGGCTGAGCCTGTCGCCGACACGGCCTATACCAACGCAAAAGTCCTGACGGTCGATGCTGCCAACGCCGTAGAACAGGGGTTTGCCGTCAAGGACGGAAAATTCCTGGCGACCGGATCGGCAATTGAATTAGATGGGATCAGTGCTTGGGGGAGGTCTTTATGGAAAAATCAAGAAACTCCTGCTTCGGAAGCTTTGGTGGCTTGAATTGTATAAATCCATAGCCCAACGCGGTATGGCAAGCATTGCAGCCGTTTACCGCTGCTGAGAAACGATGATTAAATTGTTGGATGTCTTGTTTTTCGATAGCTTGAGCCAGTGGTTCGAGGTAAGTTTTCTCATTAGCCTTTAGCATTGACGCATGCTGCGGCCTCGTTATCTCTCCCACTTCTTGCGCCTCAAGCAACTCCTTGAGCTGATACTGGGCCAATCCCCAATTTCCGCCATTTGCTGCCCAGTAGATATTAGTAAAACGGTAAGCCATCTCATGCATCACGGTTCCAAGTCCGGGCTGAATGGATGCAAGGGTCTTAACCCGATTCTCAAGCGGCCCCCGCTCGATGCTTTTTTCCGATTCTGCCGTTGTCTGTGCTGCCGACCAAGTTCCAAGGCCGAGAAATAGGATAGCGACTAGTCCGCGCAGCATAGTTTCCCTCACGCAGGTGCTCAATCATGCGTATTCATGGTCATGCCAACTTCATTGAGTTGGCGACATTAACGCCAATTTACAATAGATCATACTGACGAAAAGACAAGACACCACCAGCAGATGTCCGTTGCCGCGCAGAGAGGTCGGCCCGCTTGTCCATCTTGGCCGCATGAGCCGCGCTGCCTGTTCGAACAACCATGCCGTCAGACAGCGGCTTGGTCTCGTCGGTGGCCGGTATCAGCCGGGTCTTGTTGCCCTTGCCGATGACCGCCAGCCATCAGCGCTCAACGCCCTGCGCATCGAGCCGGAAGGGCGAGTGCGTCGACAGTGCGCACGCGCAGTTGAAACAGCAGCTTATCTCGAGGATCCGCTCAGGTTCGGAGCCTCGCGCCGGCGCTTCTCGGGCTCATGCACCGGCGAAGGCCGCGGCAGTTCGATCGATGGTGCGCAAATGAACAAAGCCATGAGCCTGCACAGTTGCGGGAGTGGGGCGCGGCAAAACGAACGAGGGCCTGCCTCGTCCTACTGAACACGCTTGATCGACAGCCCTCTTCTTATGCCCGTTTCACCACCCGACAGGGCAGCCCAACGGAGCCTCTGTGGCCGACACTATCGCCATCAATGCGATGACCGCCTGCCCCGCCTGAGTTTCGCGGGAGCCAGCGAAGGCGTTTGCTCACCCCACCAGCAGTTTCGCAAAACTCAGCTCATGGCCGTCGGGATCGCTGATATGGAAATACCGCTCGCCCCACTCGGCATCGCGCGGGGCGGCCTCGGGACGCAGCCCGTGTTCGAGCGCCCGTTGGTGGATGGCGTCGACATCGTCGACATGGAAAATGACGCGTCCCCACCACGACCATTGCCGGCTGGATGGCTGCGCAATCAGGTTGAGATAGCCCGTGCCTAAGTGGAAGCTGGTGAATTCCGCATTGGCGCCTCCATAGCGGATCTGGAATCCGAGCGCCTGGTAGAAGGCAACGGCTCGTGACATGTCGTGGGTGGCGAGTGTCACGGCATTGATCGAGGAAATCATAGGCATTGGCGTGTTTAACCGGACTAGATCAGACTAGATCCCGATTTGCACCGGAATCCGCCGCCGCCCGAACTGGCGCTCGAATTGTCCGAAGCGACCGGCAATCGGCGCAAAGCATTCAGGACAGGTTCCCGCAGCAGTCAGCCGATAGCTTTCGATCGCATGCCAGTCGCGCACAATGAGCAGTGCGTGGCATGCGGGGCAAAAGGTCGTGTCACCGGCGGTGTCATGGACATTGCCGGTGTACACGTAGTGCAGCCCCTCTGCCAGCGCGAGCTTGCGGGCACGCGCAAGCGTCGTGCAGGGCGTGGGCGGCACGTCGCGCATCTTGTAGTCGGGGTGGAATCCCGTGAAGTGCAGCGGTACGTCGGTGCCTAGTTCCCTGGCGATCCACTGGGCCTCGGCGCGAATCTCGTCATCGCTGTCGTTCTTGCCGGGAATGAGCAGTGTCGTGATCTCGAACCAGACCGCGGTTTCGTGCTTCAGGTACCGGAGCGTCTCCAGCACTGGCTCCAGGTGGGCCCCGGTGCACGCAAGATAGAACGCGTCGGTAAAGCCTTTCAGGTCGACGTTTGCCGCATCCATCTTGGCGTAGAAATCGCGCCGCGCCTCCGCGCCCATATAACCGGCTGTCACCGCCACCGCCATGATGCCCAGTTCATGGCAGGCATCGGCCACGTCCATCGCATATTCGGCAAAAATTACCGGGTCGTTGTAGGTGAAGGCGACGCTCTTGCACCGGTGGGACGCTGCGGCTTCGGCGATGGCTTCGGGCATGGCTGCATCGGCCAGCGTGTCCATCTCGCGCGATTTGCTGATGTCCCAGTTCTGGCAGAACTTGCATGCCAGGTTGCACCCCGCCGTGCCGAACGACAGGACCGCGCTGCCCGGGTAGAAGTGATTGAGCGGCTTCTTTTCGATGGGATCGATGCAGAATCCCGAGGAGCGGCCATACGCGGTCAGCACCATTTCCTTGCCGGCCCGCTGGCGCACAAAGCAGGCGCCGCGCTGCTCGTCATGCAGGCGGCAGTGGCGTGGGCAAAGGTCGCATTGCATGCGGCCGTCGTCCGCGAAATGCCAGTAGCGGCCCGGGTAAGGGCCGGAATGCCTGGGATAAGGGGTCTGCTTCATGGCTCCGTCCCGCACTGGAACTTGGGTGCACCGCGTGCCGCCCGCACGCTTAACGCTTAATCCTTATGTGCCTTGTGGACGGCCGTTACCGACAATACATCCAGGTCGAAGAAGGGGCTGTCCGGTGGCGGCGGTGGCACTCCCGCGCCCCAGTTGGCGATGGCGAGCTTGATGTACTCAGCCATCTGTTCGTCGGAGACATCCCTGGGTTGGTCGATCATGACGACATAGCGGCGATTGCTCATGGCAGGTCCTTCTCTGGCCCGTGACGGCATCCTTCCCCGGTACCGCGTGCGGATGCGCCAGTGCCCCCCGATGGTCGCCGCGGCGGGGCATGTCGGCTGAGTTCAGTATAGGCCCCTGCATGCGCCAATGGCGTGCCGGTCAGCGCTGCGCATCCTCGCCAAGCTGCGCCAGAAGCCCCGCAATAAACGTCCTGACTTTCATCATCCGTGGCGAATCGTTTCATCGACAGCGACATGGCGGCGCACGTGCACCTCTGCGACAAGCTTGCCGAGACAGGGAACGAACGGCTGGAGGTGTTCCGGCTCTTGCTTGCTTCGAGCGCGGGGCTTGAGTCAGTCCAATCCGCCGAGGCGAACCAGATTCGATGCTGTCGGGGGCGGGCCCTCATACCAATGGTGTGCGATGAAGCCGCCGTCGTTGATGGCGAAGGGACCGTCGTCGCCGTCGCGCCAGGCCAGCGCGGTGCTGCCGATCAGTTCCGGCCCGATCCCGGGCACCTCGGAGACGTGGCGCTCCGGCGTGATCTTCATTATCTCCTTGCGGTGCGTCGTGTAGTAGAGGTTGCCCCCGGGCGAGAACACGAAGTCGTCGGCGCGCACGGGTTCGGCAAAGACCTCTACGCCGCCGCTGGGCCTCAAGTCGTCGCCGATGCGGATGCGCAGCATGGTGGCGCGAGCGGTGTTCGACACGTAAAGGTGGCCTAGATGGATCTTAAGGCCGTTGGCTGCCGGCGTGGGCAACTGGAACCCCGCCGGCGCATCGAGCGCGTCGTCCCGGATGAAGGGCGAAACCCGCCTGGTCTTCACATCCAGGTGCCAGATCACGCCGCCGCGACCGTCGGCGATGAGCACGCGTCCCGGCGCGAGCAGCGTCATCCCGTTCAGGGCCCTTGCCTGGTCGACCTTGAGCAGCGGGCGCGGCACATCACCGGGCGCCTGGCGGTAGACCCATTGCGTGGGCGGCGAGGTCTTGCCAGTGATGCCAGCCTCAGCAGCGCCAAAGTACAGAGTCCCGTCGGTGTCGAAAACCATGCCCCACGGATGCACGTCGAGTTGTGCGTGGACCGAAAAACCCTTGTCGTCGACGTACTTCAGGATCTGACGGCCCCGGAAGTCCGTGACATAGAGTGCCCTGTCAGGCCCGACGGCGATACTCTCCAGGAAGGAGGGCGCCGATTGCTGGGCCACCACCACCGGTCGCACAGTGCGGTCGCTCGCCGCGGCGGACTGGGCACGAAGAGGAAGGCTGTGGCCAAGGAGCGCAACCAGGCAGGCCGCGCAAATTGTGCGTCGGTTCATCGTTTGTCTCTCATGGTTCTGGCGGGAGGCACTCATAGCGCCGGCGGCGCGCCGTCAAACGCGTCCTGCAGCAGTTGCCGCAAGGCCTTCGCTTCAAGCGGACGGGGGTTCGGGTAGTGGTTCTCCATCGCCAACGCGCAGACGCGGTCGAGGTCCTCCTCGCGCATGCCAATATCGCGCAGCGCCACGGCAGCACCCAACGAAGCAGCCAGGTCGAACACCGCCTGCGGGCCGCTAGCGTCAGGGCGGCCCAACGCGGCGGCAATCGCCGCCATCGCCTGGGGTGCCGCGGGCGCGTTGTAGGCCAGCGCGTGCGGCAGCACGATCGTGTGCGTCTCGGCATGGGGCAGGTTGTAGCTGCCGCCAAGCGTGTGGCACAGCTTGTGATGCAGGCCAACCGTGGCGCTGCCCAGCACGGCGCCGCAGAGCCAGGCGCCATATAGCGCATCGCCCCTGGCCGCGCGCAGCTCGGCGCTGTCCCGCTCGCCGCCGGCTGTCGCGATCACCGGAAGCGCACGCCCCAATGCCGCGATGCCTTCCCGGCACATCCAGTCGCTGACGGGCGTCCGATCGCCCGCGTAGAGCCCTTCGGCGGCGTGAGCAATGGCATTGATGCCGCTGGTCACGCTCATCGCCACCGGCAGGCCAAGGGTCAGGTCCGGATCGTAGACCACCGTGCGCGGCAGCACGCGTGGATCGCGCCCGGTACGCTTCAGGCCCCCTTCGGTCAGGCCATAGATCGGCGTCATCTCCGAGCCGGCGTAGGTCGTCGGGACGGCAAGGATGGGCAAGTCCGATTCGAGGGCGATGGCCTTGCCAAGCCCGATGGTCGAGCCGCCGCCGATCGCCACCACGGCATCGGCGCCGAGTTCCGCCGCGCGGGACCGCGCCAGTCGCGCCTGCTCCACTGGCACGTGCATGACCGCGCCGTCGAAGATGCCGGCGCAGCGCGCCCCCAGCACCGCAGCGGCGCGCTCGGCCAGGTCGCGTTGTTGCGGGGTGCAGAGCACCAGCAGCTTGCGTGCGCGCAAGTTGTCGGCCTCGTCGCCGAGCGTTGCGAGTGAGCCGGCCCGGAAAACGATGCGTTGCGGATGGGTCTGGTAGATAAAGGGTTGCATGATGCCGGACACCTATTCAAGGACGATGTGGCGCGCCTTGATCAGCCGGCCCCAGCGCGCGGATTCTTCCTGGATCAGCTTGTTGGCCTGGGCACCGTCGCCGGCGATCACATCGAAGCCACCGTCGCTCAGTACCTTGCCGATGGCCGGATCGCGCAGCGTGGCGTTGACCTCGGCGGCGAGCTTGCCAATGACGTTGGGCGGCGTGCGCGCCGGCGCGATCATCGCTACCCACGAATAGGCCTCGAAGCCCTTGTAGGCCTCGGCCACTGCCGGCACGCCCGGCAGGCGCGCATCGCGTTGCCGGGCCGTCACGGCCAGCGCGCGCAGCTTGCCGGCCTGCACATAGGGCATCACCAGCGGCAGGCTGGCGATCATCGAGTCGACATGGCCGCCCAGCAGGTCGTTGATGGCCGGGCCGCCGCCCTTGTAAGGGGTATGCGTGCCGCTGGTTCCCGCGGCTTCATGGAACAGTTCGGCCACCAGCTGGTTGGAACTGCCGGCGCCGACCGACGCGTACGACACGCCATCCTTCTTCTTCGCCGCGGCGACATAGTCCTGCAGCGTCTTGTACGGCGAACTGGCGGGAACGACCAGCACCATCGGCGAGCGGACCATGTATGAGACGCCGGTCAGGTCCTTCTGCGAGACATACGGCAGTTTTGGATAGATATGCGACTCGGTAGCGAAGCCATCGAACACCATGCCGATGGTGTAGCCGTCCGCCGCGCTGCGCGCGATCTGTGCGGTGCCGATGGTGCCGCCCGCGCCGGCGCGGTTGTCGATCATCACCGGCTGCGCCAGGCGCTTGCGCAGGCCCTCCTGGATCTGCCGCGCCACCTTGTCCACGGTGCCGCCGGCGGCATAAGGCACGATCAGCGTGACCGGCTTGGCCGGCCAGGTTTCGGCGCGGGCGCTGGCGGGGGACATCGACACGGCCGTTACCGTGACCAGCGCCGCTGCCGCCAGCCGTGGCAGCGCGAAGCGCCGGATCGTCTTTGCTGCGGTAGTCTCCATCGGGGTCTGCTCCTCTCTGTCATGGGGATGCCCGGCAACCTCCACTTTTGCTTTATTTGCTAAAAGCCGGCGCGCCGGGATCGGTCACTGGATGTTAGACTGGTCCGCATCGTGCGGGAAGCCGGTTCGCCTGCGCAAGGCCTTTGCGGAGAATGCAAAAATGGAGTTCAGCCGATTCGCGGAAAACCTGTCCATCTTCGTCGAGGTCGCCCAGTCGGGCAGCTTCTCGGCGGTAGCCCGCCAGCGTGGCCTCGTGGCCTCCTCGGTGGCACGGCAAATCGATACGCTGGAGCGCGAACTAGGGGTGCCGCTGTTCACGCGCTCGACCCGGGCACTGGTCCGCACCGATGCCGGGGAACTGCTGTTCGCGCGCGCCACGCGCATCCTGCATGAGCTGAGCGATACGCGCGATGCCGTGACGGCGCTGGAGCAGGGCGTCAGCGGGCTGATCCGGGTCGCGTGCCTGCCCGCGTTCGGCCGGCGCCACGTGGTACCGCACCTCGGCGCGCTGTACGCCCAGTATCCGCGGCTGACGGTGGAGCTGGCACTGACCGAGCGCATCGTCGATCCCGTGGTCGAACGGTTCGATGTCGTGATCCGCGTCGGCCAGCAGGCCGACAGCTCGCTGGTTGCCCGCTGCATCGCCAGCCAGCGCTACATCATCTGCGCGACGCCCGGCTATCTGGCCTTGCATGGGCGTCCGGCGCATGCCGACGAGATCGGCAGGCACCGCCTGATCGACCGTGGCCACAGCACCAGCATGCGCGGCTGGCGTGAGCTGCTGACGCCGGCGCACGCCGCCGAGGCGACGTTTGCGCTCGAGTGTGACGACTGCGATGCGCGCCGGCTGTCGGTGCTGCAGGGCCTTGGCATTGCGCTGATGCCCGATTGGTCGGTCGGGCCGGATATCGGCGCGGGCAGGCTGGTGGAGCTGACGCTTGAGGGCCTGTTGCCACAGGCGCCAGGCGGCATCTACCTGCTGCGCGCCACCCAGCATGCCAGCGCGAAAGTGAAGGCTTTCTGTACCCACCTGACAGCCAGCATGGGCAGTCCCCCGACCTGGCAACAGGCGATGGCTGGGGAAGCCGTTCTGGCGTAAGACGGCCCGGGGGGTGGCTTTCGCGATCTCCGCAAGATACTGTTCGGGAAGACCGCGTCAATGATGCACCCGAGCGATGTTGTCCCGGTGTGCCGCAGGGCATAGTAGCGGGGGATTGTAGAGCGAAGCGATTGTGCCACCTCAATTTTCGAGGACGGCTCGGGTTCGGCCTTGCAGCCATAGAACAATACAGTCGCATGAATGCTGAGCGTAAAAAGGCAACGCTCAACATCTGGCTCTTTTCGCGCTCGGTCGGAGGGCAAGGCGAGCACGCGGAAAATGCGGGCGTTCCGTGATCCCCTTGATGGACCTGCCCTTGCCGGCACCATCGCGCCAATGACTATGTCAACCGGTCATGCGGAGATTGGTATCGCGGAATCTCCTGCGAGCAGTAGCTGTGGCAACTGCGTGAAAGACCAGCCGCCGGGCGTTCGATCGAATATCCATACCATGTCATACCGGTCATCCGGCCATTGCGCAGGTACCGCGGGAGCATCGGGAAGACATCCCACGAGAGAGGGCAGAACCTTATGCTCCCAGGCGATCAAAACGACGCCCGGCTGTGCCAGCACCTCCGCCATCAGAGCCTCACGATCGTCCTTCAAATGGCTGTCGACGTAGTGGACCTGCGAGGTTGCCTTCAGCAGGGCAACCAATGGTGCAACGGTCTGCATGGATCTCTTGCTCTCGCTGCCTGGACCGCTCCCGGCCGCGAACACTGCAGCAGGCTTGCGTTGCGCCGACGAGGCTCCATCATCCGGACAAAAGAACCGGGCCAACGCACCCGCGCGCTGCCACCCGCGGACGGTCAGGCTCTCCGGGTCCGCCGCGCCGTTGGCTTCGATCCCGGCACCCGCACCATCACCAACCGGCTTTTCCGCGTGCCTGATAATCATGATCCGGTCGGGTGTCATACCTCACTCCCATGGCGGTGCGACGCGCTGCAATGTCCGCCGCATCTTTTTTTCATCGGTTTCACGCATTGCCTCCGGCGGAATCACCCCAGCTCCAGCCAAAGTGGCTGATGATCGGACGAGCGGCTGGTCAAATCCACCTCGCAGCCAACGATGCGTGGCCTCAGGTCCTCTGTCACGAAAACAAAATCGACCGTGGCAGCGCGCGGGGCGTTCCCGTGCGCACACGCCCACGCGTCGACAAACGACGGCGCGTTCGCAATCGGCTCCAGCATCCTGCAATAGGAGCCGATTGCATCGATCACAACGGCGTCTGGCAGCAGGCGGGCCAGTTCGGCAAACTGGTCGGGTGACGGGCCTCCTGCCAGTCCACCGGCCCCTTCGCTTTCATGAAATCCCCGGGTGATTTCCTGTACGCACAGGACGTCGAACACAGTGATTTTGCCTCGCGCACGATACGGGCGAGATCGACCCGGCCATCCACGCCACGTCCCCACTGGATGTTCCAATCAACGAGTCGCATGACGCTCTCCTTCGACAGCCGTACAGGCGGTCTACCTGTTCTCCTTCACCGGGGCGACCCTGGGCGCGATGTACTCTGGAACTGCTTCCACAGCTTCCGTTGATTGTCACGATCGTCGGAGACGCGTGCTGCCAGGAAGCCGCGCGCGTAGCTCGCACCATCGGAGGCCTTGCGATGGTGCTGCTGCAAATGCCCTAGCAGGCCGTCGGCCACCGCCATGTCGTTGCCCCATCCCAGGTCATCCTGCAGCTTTGCCAGCACGCGCCGATACGGCTTCAGATTCCTTGATCTGAAGAGATCAGCGAAGAATTCGGCCGCGTAGCGCAGTTTCTTGGCGGCGATCCGGGCCCGGTGACGGTGAGGCGCATCGAGCTTGTGCAGGCCCCGTCCACGGCGGACCAGCGTACGATGACGTTTGCGCAAGACGCGATCCGCAAGGACGCCCACACGTTGCTCAAGCAACTTGCACGTATCCTCGGACGTATCGCGCCATGGCGTCGTCGTGATCCAGTGATCGAGCGCAAGCGCCACGCGTGCATAACGCGGCGACTGTACCGCGGCTGTTGCCTTCGCCTGGCGGGCCTTCGCAATCTCTGCCGCCGCTGCCTTGGTTTCCGCCATCGAGTTGTGCTTGTCGTCGCCTGCGTCAACTTGCGAGAGTGTGGAGTGGGCCAGCACATACCAGTCCCGGGACTCACCTAGTTCGTCGGCGATCCACGTCACCTCATCGGCGAGGGCATCCGGCAGGGTGACCACATTGTCGAACATATCGAGCGCGGACCGGAAGCGGCGCAGTCCAACCCGCATCTGATGTACGCCATCGGGCGAATGTCCGGTGGCTACCAGCGGTGCATTAGCACGTACTTGGTCCAGGCAGTTGTGCAATATCTTGCAGAGGGCCTCTTCCACGGTGTCCTTCTTCCTCAGCGCGATGGGCTGGGCTCTGACCGCCGAGCGGTTTGCGGATCCGAGCAAGTCGTAGCCGCGATCGCTTTTGCTCTGCATGCTCAGGCTCATCGGTATCTTGTCGATAAGGCGGAGTCCGATTTCGCCAAGGCGGCGCGGATCGCCATACTTGAGTTCTAATTCAAGCTCGGAGAAGGAGCGGGCCTGCTCTGCGGCCGTGATTTTCCCAGTATCCAGTGCGAGTTCGATCTGCTCGCCGCTCGCCAGCTTCAGCGTCCACAATTTGCGTGTGACCGTGCTTCGGAAAATCGGGGCCAGTTGATCAGACAGTGAGCCGTCCTTGAGGACTTGAAAAAGCGCCGAAGACTTTGGCACAGCGGCGCGCAAGGCATCGAGATCGGGCTTCGCCTCTTTCAGTGCGGACTCGTACTCTTCGCGTTCGAAGACCCCACCGTGCTGCTCGCCGGACGACTTCAAGGTCTGCACGATCTGGTCGCCATTCCGCCGGACACGCAACGCTGCGCTGTTTCGCCGCAGGAAAAAGTCCGGAGTATCGAAGTATTCGCTTTCCAGAGCCTGCTCCTTTGGCGAATCAAATTCCACATTCAGAAGCATTGGCAATTCGCGCAGGGTGACATCCTGATCTGCCGCCAGTTCAAACTTAAGTTCCTTCTCCATGATGGTGCTCCTTCCCTGAGGACAGTAGGCGCAGCTTATCGCCTGGGCTTCGTCCAGTTCCTACATCGGGTGGCCGGATTTACGCATGCTGCCTGCGCAACCCGGTTCCTCGGCATGTGGCGGGTGCGATAGTCGTGGAGAGGCAAGAGACGTGCCGTCGCCGGGGAAGGTAGCAGGCCGGTGTCTCTTCCGCTCTTTCGCATTGTCTGATGAGCGGCTCCGCTGCCAGGCGCCCCCTGAGCGCCTTGAACGGGCATGGGCCTGTCTCTCGGCGGCATCGGCTTCGCGCGCCTTCCACTTCCTTTGCGCTCGGCTCGCTCTGCGTAAACGTAGCCCGGTAGCGGCCGGTCACCGCGGTATGCCGGTGTCTGGCCGCCTTCATCCAAGCCCGAGATGGAGTCCTATGGTAAGGTTGGCACGATCAGTTCAAGGACTTCGATAGGTGATCCATGGGCCGCACCTTTGTGGTGGGGATGCAGCGTGAGTGATGCGAAGCAAGAAGCGCAGCGCACGCTGCGGTCTGAGAGAGTTTCAATCAGCAGGGCTTTGCGCTTGAGCGTGCCGCCAGAGGCCAGGCCCGCTCCGGTCAACAGGAAAGACTGGCTGCGGCAGAGGAAAGAGCAATTGCAGACTGCCCGTGCCGCTGCCAAGCAAAAGCGCGATCGACTAAGAGCCGAAGTCATGTCGGCCGCGCAAGATGTTGCCCGAGAAGAACGCAAGGCTGCGCGGCTAGAATCTGAACGCCTGAAGACCGAAGCCAAGACCGCGCAGGCCTACGCGCGAGAGGACGCACGCGCCGCCGCCAAGTTCGAGCACGACCAACCAAGCCGCTCGGCGTCCAAGCGAAAGACGCTTGCTAATGGGAAACGCAAGCTGGTCTCTTTCGCTGATCTGCTGCGGATGCGTGAGTGATCTGGCAGAGGTTCGACAGGGCGGACTGCCGATCGATTTCGTGGAATGCGCGTCGATCTCGTATTCCGATTCAACGCGTTGTAGGACAAGCGGCTGAACTCGCGGCGGACCATGTCGTGGAGCCTGCATTGTCAGCGTTCGTACCGGTCGTTGAGGTGAGTAGAGGCAGGCGCTCCAGCGCCTCCGCCGATTCCGGGATGCGGGTCACGGCGCTAACCAAGCCTTTGACCCCGAAGCCGACCTCTCGATAAGAGGGCTTCCCCCATTGGCAGTGCAAGTCATGCTTACAAGGGTGCGAATAATTGCCGGTTCCGCCGTTGCTTGGCATGACGCTCCCGGCAGGTGCTTTCCGGCGTTCCACAGACGGTCGCCATTTGCTCTCGACGTTGTGCGTGCTTTGCGGGCTTTTTCAGGTCAGGCCCCGGCGCTGCGTATGAGGCATGCACAGCAGCATGGCCCAGCGCCGTGAGCCTGGCGCGGAACTTGCAAAACCAGTCAGAAAATCGACTGCGGATGCGGACATGGACAGCGTGGAAGTGATCGTCGATGTGATGCGCCAGCTGGTGGGCGAAGGTGACAACCTGGCGTGGTGGCAAGGCGCCGTGCGTGCCGCCATCATCTTCGTCGGCACTTGGGCGATGCTGCGGTTGGCCGGCAGGCGGGCCTTCGCGCAAAAGACATCGTTCGACCTGTGCATCATATTGCTGCTGGGCGCGGTGTTGTCGCGCGCCGTGGTCGGGGCCACTTCATTCGCGGTGGCGTTTTCCGCTGCGCTGGCACTGGTGCTTCTGCACCGAGTGGTGGGCTGGCTGTCCAGCCGTTCTCCGGCATTCGACCGCGCCACTGGCGGCCACGCGCTGGACCTGCTGCGCGAGGGGGAACTGGACCGGGAGCGCGTGATCCACGCAATGCTGACCGAGGAAGATCTCAAGGCCAACCTGCGTGCGACACTTCAGACCGACAGCTTCGACGACCTCAGCCGGGTGGTGCTTGAGCGCGACGGCAAGGTGACGTTCGTGAAGGGACGCGGCGGCGGTCGCGTACCGGCTGCATTGGCCACGCATGCTGTCTCGCGCCGCAACGGAGTGCCCGTCCACGCGTCGGGGCGCAGCGATGACGCTTAGGGAAAACGGCAGCGACAATGCCAGCATTGCGCGCTATTTGCTGCGCCACAATTTGCATGTGGTCACGGCGGAATCAGGCGCAGCGCGGGCAAGACCACTGCGGCCCGCGCGCATAAATCGCCGGAAGGCCGGGACGGCGCGCTGGCAATCCTGAGGTCCTGGGCCAGACTGCAATGAAGCACTACGCAACATACCAGCCCCAGAAAGAGACCCAGCCTTGGATAGTGCCCTCCCGACTAATGGTGCTGACAAAGCGCTGCGTACGGTATTGCGCGAGGCCGGCTTGCGTTATGTCGATGACAGCATGCCGGGCATCGGGCGCCGCCGCCAGGGCGACGGCTTTGCCTACATCGACGCCAACGGCAAACGCGTGCACGATGCCGCCACGCTGGCACGCATCGCTGCGCTGGCGATTCCTCCTGCCTACGAGGAAGTGTGGATCTGCGCGAACCCTGCGGGGCACCTGCAGGCGACCGGGCGTGATGCGCGGGGCCGCAAGCAGTATGTCTACCACGCTGATTGGGGCGCGCTGCGCGATTCGGACAAATACGCGCGGTTGCCGGCCTTCGGCAGCGTATTGCCCCGCTTGCGGGCGCGCGTCGCGCGCGACCTGCGCCGCAACGGCATGCCGCGCGAAAAAGTGGTCGCGGCGGTGGTGCAACTGCTCGACGCCACGCTTGTGCGCGTGGGCAGTCCGCAATATGCGAGGCAGAACCGCACCTACGGCCTCACCACGCTGCGCCGCCGGCATGTCACCGTGCGCGGCAGCCGGCTGCGGTTCCAGTTCACTGGCAAGAGCGGCATTACCCACGACGTATCGGTCAACGATCCGCGTCTGGCCCGCATCGTGCGCAATTGCGCCGACCTGCCAGGCCAGCGCCTGTTCAAGTATCGCGACAGCGACGGCGAGATCCGCGAGGTCGGATCCGCCGACGTCAACGCCTACCTGCAGCAGGCGACCGGCGGCGACTTCACTGCCAAGGACTTCCGCACGTGGGCGGGCAGCGTGCACGCGCTCGCGCTGCTGCGCGCGGCCGGGGCGGACGGCGAAGCAGCGCGCAGGAAGTGCGTGGCCGAGGTCATCAAGTCAGTGGCCCAGCGCCTGCGCAACACCGTGGCAGTGTGCCGCAAATGCTATGTCCATCCGGCGGTGATCGAGGCCTTCATCGACGACGGATTGCAGGACTGCGAGCGCGTCGCCATCGTCAGCCGCCTGCGTGCCGACGAAGCACGGCTCTTGAAGCTGCTTTCACAAGGGGCCAGGACTGCATAGGACGTCCCGCGGTGCTACCCTGTCGTCGTGTCCTACTGGGCTGCCCTTGCGCCTGAGCGGCGCACGATCTCAGCCCATTTCTTGGGCGGCGGGACTTGTATCCTGGAGCAGGGCCGCGGGCCAGTCTTCCCATTGAAGCGGGCGCGGGTTGTCATCGGACAAACGACTTCCCATGCAAGTCCAGCGGCACCGGCTGGGTCAGCGTCTCGGGGCGCAGGATGCGGTCGAGTTCCTCTTTAGACAGCAAGCCCTTGCGCAAGACGATTTCATAGACGCTGCCGCCGGTGGCGTGCGCTTCCTGCGCAACGGCGGTCGCGTTCGCATAGCCGATGTAGGGGTTGAGCGCCGTCACGACGCCGATCGAGTTCTCGACCGTGGCGCGCAGCCGGTCGGCATTCGCGGTGATGCCTTTGACGCAGCGCTCGGAGAGCGTCAGGCAGCCGTTGCGCAGATGGCTGACGCTCTTGAACAGACTGTGCGCGATGATCGGCTCGAACGCATTGAGCTGGAGCTGGCCGGCCTCGGCCGCAAAGCTGACGGTGATGTCATTGCCGATGACTTCGAAGGCGATCTGATTCACGACTTCGGGGATCACCGGATTCACCTTGCCGGGCATGATGCTGGAGCCGGCCTGCATCGGCGGCAGGTTGATCTCGCTCAGGCCAGCGCGCGGGCCGCTGGACAACAGCCTCAGGTCGTTACATGTCTTCGATAACTTCACGGCAACGCGCTTCAACACGCCGGAGAGTTGCACGAAGGAGCCGCAGTCCTGCGTGGCCTCGATCAGATTGGGTGCGGTCTCCAGCGGGATGCCGGTGATCTCGCGCAGGCGCCGCAGCACCACGGGCGCATACGATGGATGCGCGGTGATGCCGGTGCCGATCGCGGTGGCCCCAAGGTTGATCTCGCAGATCAGCATCGCGGCTTCGCGCAGGCGCGCCTCGTCCTCTCCGAGCATCACGGCGTAGGTGCTGAATTCCTGGCCGAGCGTCATCGGCACGGCGTCCTGCAGCTGAGTGCGGCCCATCTTGATAATGTGAGCGAACTCGTTGGCCTTCGCCTCGAAGGCCCGTCGCAGCACCGCCATGGCATCCACGAGACCGACGATGCCGAACCACGTAGCGACCTTCAGCGCGCTCGGGTAGACGTCGTTGGTGCTTTGGCCGATGTTGACGTGCTCGTTCGGGTGCAGGTGCTGGTACTCGCCCTTCTGATGGCCGAGCAGTTCGAGCGCGCGGTTGGCGATCACCTCATTGGCGTTCATGTTGGTCGAGGTGCCGGCGCCGCCCTGAATGACATCGACGACGAACTGGTCGTGCAGCTTCCCGGCAATCAACTCCTGGCAGGCGCCGACGATTGCGTCGCAGCGCGCCTTGTCGAGCAGGCCTAGCTCATGATTGGCCTGCGCCGCGGCCTGCTTGATCGCAGCCAGCGCCTTGATCAGCTCTGGGTAGATGGAGATCGGGGTGCCTGTGATAGGGAAATTCTCGACGGCGCGCAACGTATGCACGCCATAGTAGGCCTGGACAGGGACTTCACGGTCACCCAGGAGGTCATGTTCGGTTCTGAAGAGTCCGGCAGTCATGGTTACGCTCCTCGCGTAAATTGGTTTTAGCACTGCGGCCGAAGTCTAGGGAATCGGCCGTGCCCGTGGCACGTTCGATGCCAAGATTTCATGGAATGTCGCGGCGCAGCGCATGGTTATGCAGAAATCGCATAAACGGATCGATTCTGCCGGTCGCCTGCGCATGTTGGCCTGCCAGACTCGCTTGATCTCGGGACCCAGCAACTTATCGCGTTTGGATCGTAGCGCCGCGATGGATCGCGAAGCCGCGCGGCGTGGCGCCGATAGCCCGACGGCGTTGCAGAGCGGCTCGACCCCGAAGACGGCGCAGTCCTGATCGGCAAGAGCCTTGAGGACTTCAGGCGGTGGGGGGGCAGTTTCAACGCCGTTGGCGTTCCAAGCTATCGGCTCACTTCACCAAGTCCAGCAGCGACCCGTTTTGCTTCAGTGTCGCCAGCACGATATGTGAATTGATCGACATGACGCCGGGCGCCTTGTGCAGCCGGTTGATGACGAAGTCGGAATAGTGCTCAAGGTTCCGCGCCCGTACGGTCAGCACATAGTTGGAGGGGCCGGTCACCACGCGCGCGGTCACCACCTCGGGCCAGTCGTTCAGCGACTGTGCGAAGCTCTCGTGCCAGCGCTCGACATCGGTGCGCATCGATACCTGCACCAGCGCCTCGAATTCCACGCCGAGCGCCTTGGGGACAACTTCGCAGCGATAGCCGGCGATGATGCCGCCTTCTTCCAGCAGCCTGACCCGGCGGAAACACGCCGAGGCGGACAGGTTCACCGCCTCGGCCAGCTCATGGTTGGTTATCTTGCCGTCCTTCACCAGGTGATCCAGGATACGCACATCGATCAGGTCAAGCTGCATGTTGAAAATTTCACCAGGAATCTAGACTTCGCAGAAATATTTGCAGCGCAAATTGCAGCTTTATAGCAATAAATCGAAGCAATTTCAACGGTCTCTTCGATAATATTTGTGCCTCGAAACACGGGCGTGCAAGGCATGGAAACCGCACCGCCCGCTGACCTGATCATTCCCTGCACAAGAGGCCCGATGTTTGCGCATGTTCCTGTCTATCCTGGTGATCCGATCCTGTCGCTGCTGGAAGCATTCCAGGCCGACTCCCGTGCTACGCGGGCCAACCTGAGCATCGGGCTCTATTACGACGACGACAACAGCATCCCGGTGCTCGCCAGCGTGCGCGAAGCCGCGGCCACGGTGGCCGGTCAGTCCGCGCCGCATACCTACCTGCCGATGGAAGGCATGCCGCAATACCGGCAGGCGCTGCAGCGCGTGGTGTTCGGCGCGGACAGCGTGGCGCTGCGCGAGAACCGCGTGGCAACGATCCAGTCGGTGGGCGGTTCGGGGGCGCTGCGCATCGGCGCGGAGTTCCTGAAGGCCTACTTTCCCGGTAGCGAGGTCTGGGTCAGCGACCCGACCTGGGACAACCATGAAGTGCTATTCGCCGGCGCCGGCCTTGCGGTTCATGCCTACCCGCACTACGACCCGCAGACCAACGGCTTGCGCTTCGGCGACATGCTGGCGACCATCGATGCGCTGCCCGCGCGCAGTGTCGTGCTGCTGCAGCCCTGCTGCCACAACCCGACCGGCATCGACCTGAGCCGCGACCAGTGGCGGCAGCTGATCGCGGCGCTGCAACGGCGTGAACTGATTCCGTTTGTCGACATGGCTTACCAGGGCTTCGGCGACGGACTGGACAAGGACGCGTGGGCGATCCGCGCGATGGTCGATGCCGGGCTGTCGTTTATCGCCAGCAATTCCTTCTCGAAGAATTTCTCGCTGTATGGCGAGCGTTGCGGCGGTCTGTCCTTTGTCGCCGCCGATGCCGCACAGGCGGCCCTGGTGCTGGGCCAGTTGAAGGCGACCGTGCGCCGCATCTATTCCAGCCCGCCGCTGCATGGCGCCCGGCTGGTGTCGACCGTCCTCAATACGCCGCACCTGACGGCGCTGTGGGAGGAAGAAGTCGCCAGCATGCGCAAGCGTATCGCGCGGATGCGCGCCTCGCTGCGGCAGTCGCTGGAAGCGCTCGTGCCGGGCCTGTCAGCTGAGTACCTGACGATGCAGCGCGGCATGTTCAGCTACA
The DNA here is from genome assembly GCF_000379565.1 of Cupriavidus sp. UYPR2.512. Taxonomy (NCBI): domain Bacteria; kingdom Pseudomonadati; phylum Pseudomonadota; class Betaproteobacteria; order Burkholderiales; family Burkholderiaceae; genus Cupriavidus; species Cupriavidus sp. UYPR2.512. The sequence goes on from NZ_KB903206.1 coordinate 61,263, forward strand.
CCGGCCTGCGTGCCGAGGAAGTCGACCTGCTGCGTGAAAAGTACGGCGTCTACCTGCTGCGCTCTGGCCGCATGTGCGTGGCCGGGCTGAACGACGGCAATCTGGAGCACGTGGCTCAGTCGATGGCAACGGTATTGCGCGTGCGCGCGCAGTAAGCCGTCCGATCGCGGCCCCTGCCTACGGGGCCATCCGCTCCCGCCACCATCCGGCGGGTGCCCGACACAAGATCAGGATCCGAGACAAAATGGCCAATCCCATCCAGACGCGCTTGCCCGCGCCGTCACAGCCATTCTCCTGGGCGACGCATGCCGGCTCGCTGATGTTCACCGCCCACGGCGCGGTGGACAGCGCAGGCCAGATCGCCGGCGCCGATATCACGGCGCAGGCGCGGCTCACCTTCGACAACCTCGTCGCCGCCGTGGCCGCTGCGGGGGCCTCCATGACCGACGTGGCGCAGGTGCTGATCTACATGCGCGATGCGCGCGACATGGCGGCGATCGATGTCGTGTACCGCGAATATTTCACCGCACCGTATCCCAATCGCGCCTCGGTCGCGGTGGCGGGCTTCGTCCACCCGGCGATGCTGATCGAGGTCGTCGCCTACGTCCACATCCTGCCGAAGCCCGGCGTCTGACAGCACGAATACCCCCGGCGCCGTAGAGCACGGGACAAAAAAAATTGACTACCAACTGGAGGAGCAATCCAATGAGGAGAGCAGCAATCCCGCTGATGCTGGGAGCCCTGACCGTGGGCGACGCATCCGCGCAGGGCTCGGTGACGTTGTATGGCATTGTCGACCAGAGCCTGCGCTTCACCACCCATGCCAACACCGCCAACGACCACAAGGTCGAACTGACCAACGGCGCGGTGACCAACAGCCGCTTCGGCCTCAGGGGCGAGGAAGCGCTGGGCGGGGGGCTGAAGGCCACCTTCCGGCTGGAGAATGGCTTCGACCCCGACACCGGCAATGCCAACCAGAACGGCCGGCTGTTCGGGCGCTACGCATATGTCGGGCTGTCCGGCAGCCTGGGCACGATCCGGCTCGGGCGCCAGGCGACCGAAGGCTTCAATCTGTTCGGCGAATACGACCCGCTGACCATCGGCAACTACACCGCCAATGCGTGGCCGTACTTCATGACCATCGGCCGCCTCGACAACATGGTCAGCTATGACGGCAGCTTTGGCGGCCTCAGCGTCGGCGCGAGCTACGCGCTCGGGGAGCAGCCTGGCAGCCTGGGCCGCAATGCCTACTGGGGTGCGCGCGCGGCCTACGCCATCGGCAACTTCAGCGTCGGCGCCGTGTACCAGGAAACGCGCGACCAATCTGATCAGGCCCAGCGCATGTGGGGTGCGGCCGCGCGCTACGCTGCCGGACCGGCAAAGCTGTTCGTCGGCTACCTTGGCGGCAAGGATGCCACCGGGTTTATCGACGGCGCACTGAACGATGCCTCCGGCACCGTCAGCTACGGCTCGTACACGGCAAATCCGCGCAAGGACAGCACCTTCTACGCCGGTGCCACCTATCAGGCCACCGCCGCGCTGGCGCTGACGGGCGCGTTCTATTACGACGACATCCGCAACGTGAACGGCATCGGCGGCAATCGTGGCAAGCGCTATGCTGGCGTGCTGCTGGCTGAGTACGCGCTGTCCAGGCGCACGCAGCTGTACGGTACGGTGGACCACAACGTCGTCAGTGGCGGCGCGGCGACCGAACTGCCGGGCCGTGGCAACCAGACTGGCGCTTCCGTCGGCATCCGACACATCTTCTGAGCATCGATCAAACATTATCCAACGAGGGAACGGCGCGTCTGCCGTCCCCGAGGAGTGGTTCATGACAAATTCCACGCAGCAATTCCAGCAGATCGTCGAGCGGGAGAAGGGCCTACGGCGTACCCTAAGCGCCTCGCAGATGGCTATGATCGCCATCGGCGGAGCCATCGGCACGGGCCTCTTTCTTGGCAGCGGGTTCGCCATCGGCTTTGCCGGTCCTGGCGTGCTGGTGAGCTATGCGATTGGCGCGTTCATCGCACTGATCCTGATGGGCTGCCTTGCCGAGATGACGGTGGCGCACCCGACTTCCGGATCGTTCGGCGCCTATGCCGAGCATTACATCAGCCCGCTGGCAGGATTCTTGGTGCGCTATAGCTACTGGGCCTGCATCGTGCTGGCGGTCGGCGCCGAGGTAACGGCGACCGCGTTGTATATGAAGTACTGGTTTCCGGCCGTGCCCGGCTGGTTCTGGATCGTGTCGTTCTCGGGTGCGCTGGTGCTGGTCAATGCGCTGAGCGTCAATATCTTCGGCGCGGTCGAGTACTGGTTCTCTGTGATCAAGATCGCCGCGATCGTCGGCTTTATCGTGCTGGCGGCGTATGTCGTCTTTGGTGCGCCAGAGCTCGTGTCCGGCGGCGCGCAGCGCGCAGGCTTCCATCACTACACGGCACACGGCGGGTTCTTCCCGAAAGGGCTGTGGGGCATGTGGGTGGCAGTGATCATCTCCATCTTCAGCTACCTGAGCATCGAGATGATCGCCGTGGCCGCCGGCGAAGCCGAGGACCCCGAGCGCGCCGTGACGCGTGCCTTCCGCTCGACCATGCTGCGGCTGGTGCTGTTCTACCTGCTGACACTGGCGCTGATGCTGGCGATCATACCGTGGACCGCTGCCGGCCATGACCAGAGCCCCTTCGTTAAGGTGATGGCGGCGATCGGCATTCCCGGCGCCGGCGGCGTGATCAACTTCGTGGTTCTGGTGGCGGCGCTGTCGTCGATGAACAGCCAGCTCTACATCACTACGCGCATGATGTTCAGCCTGTCGCGCGCCGGCTATGCGCCCGTGCGCCTCGGCCAGGTCAACGCGCGCGGCGTGCCGCTGTCGGCGCTGCTACTGTCGACCGGCGGCATTGCGGTCGCAACGCTGCTGAGCATCGTGTATCCGGAGTCATCGTTTACCATCATGATGGCGATCTCGATGTTCGGCGCCATGTTCACGTGGATGATGATCTTCGTCACCCACTTCTTCTTCCGGCGCGCGTGGCAGGCGCGCGGAAACGCGCCGCTGCGCTTTCGCATGTGGGGTTTCCCGATGCTGACGCTCTTGGGCGCGGGCCTGATGCTCGCCATCATGCTGACGACGCTGGCCACCGACGAGTTCCGTATGACGCTTGTCTTCGGCGCGACCTTCCTGGTTTTCCTGACTGCCGCATACTTCGGCTGGTATCGCAGTCGCCGTGCCGGCACGACGATAGCCGAAAGAAAGGCGGTCTGAGGGCCGGGGTGCGCGAGGAGCGCCGACCTTGGGAAGCGAGCCGACTTTGCATGACGTCATTGTCGGCGCGTTCAAGAAGGCGCGCTTCGCTTCCATTGCCGGCCAGGAAGCGCCGCAACTCTCCTCGGTTGTGAATCTCGTTGCAGCGCGGCCACGCGGCACGTTTTCTGCAGGCGGTCTTCCGTCGTATGGCGGTAGTCGATGCCGAAGGTCACGCTGTGGGCAGGCCCCGTGAACGCGAAGGTCCGCTGCACATTAGTGTCGACCGCGCCCCGGAGCTCTTGGTCCATTCCGGGCGCGTCTCAGGGTTGAGAGGGAAGGTACAAGATTGAGTCATCCGGGTATTGCGCAGATGATGAACACGGGCTATAGTTCGGCCTCTTGCAGCAGGGCACGGTCGGCAAGGGAAGGTTGGTAGGCGTTGTAGGCTTATGATTTGTAAGGAAATCCGGTTCCCTTACAAGGCATAGGTCGGGGGTTCGAACCCCTCAGCACCCGCCACTCTCCATCGCAAGGACATGTGCATCGCCGCCAGCAAGCACCGACACAGGAGTGGTAGTTCAGTCGGTTAGAATACCGGCCTGTCACGCCGGGGGTCGCGGGTTCGAGTCCCGTCCACTCCGCCAGTTTTAAGGAAACGCCCGCGTTAGCGGGCGTTTTTTCATTTGTGCGGAGTGGAGGAAGCCGCCTGCGCGGCTTCCGGCGGGAATCGAAGGGCTGCGCTTGCAAGCGCAGCCGCGGCCCGCGGGACGTGGGCGAGTCCCGTCCACTCCGCCAGTTTTGTTGAAAACGCCCGCATCAGCGGGCGTTTTCATTTGCTCCCCCATGTTTCCCACCCTGCACAAAGGGTGCGTGCCCAGCGGCTCCTGATAGAATTGCGGAGTTTGTCTTTCGTGCCAATCCACTACCCGAATCCGCATGCTTGATTTCGTACGCAACAACCGGCGCCTGATGCTCTTGCTGCTGCTGGTGCTTGTTTTCCCGTCGTTCGTGTTCTTCGGCGTGGAAAGCTATTCGCGCTTCATGGACAGTTCGCACGATGCCGCCAAGGTCGACGGCCGCGCCATCAGCGTGCAGGAAATCGACAACGTCGTGCGCGACCAGAGCGAACGCGCGCGCCAGATCCTGGGCGCGAGCTATGACCCGCGCCAGTTCGAGGGCCCGGGCGCACGCAAGGCCGTGCTGGACCAGCTGATCCTGCAACGCGTGATGGCCAGTGCCGTGGCGCGTGAGCACCTGACCGTGTCCGACGCCAAGCTGCTCGAGGAAATCAGCAACCTGCCGGCGATCGCGCAACTGCCGCGCACCAAGGACGGCAAGGTCGACGACAAGGCCTACCTGCAGCTGCTGCAGTCGCAGGGCATGACGCCCGAGCAGTTCGATGCCCGCATGCGCTTCGAGCTTGCCACGCAGCAGTTGGGCGCATCGATCGCCGCGACGGCCTTCGTGCCCAAGTCGCTGCTCGAGCGCCTGATCGCCGTGCGCGACCAGCAGCGCGACGTGCAGGCGCTGCTGTTCAAGCCGGCCGGCTACACTGCCAAGGTGCAGCCCGATGCGGCCGCGCTGAAGGCCTACTATGACAGCCACCAGCAGGCCTTCTCGGTGCCGGAGCAAGCCAAGGTCGAGTACCTGTTGCTGTCGGGCGAGGCCCTGGCCGCGACGCAGGCGGTCACGCCCGAAGAGCTGAAGTCCTACTACGACAGCAATATCGCGCGCTTCCGCATCGACGAGCAGCGCCGCGCCAGCCATATCCTGATCAGCGCGCCGAAGGATGCGCCGGCCGCCCAGCGCCAGGCCGCGAAGGACAAGGCCACCAAGCTGCTGGAGGACCTGCGCAAGCACCCTGACACCTTCGCCGACGTGGCGCGCAAGAACTCGCAGGACCCGGGCTCGGCCGAGAAGGGCGGCGACCTGGGCTTCATGGGCCGCGGCGCGCTGGTCAAGCCGTTTGAGGACGCCATGTATGCGCTCAAGGATGGCCAGGTCAGCGACGTGGTGGAAACCGACTACGGCTACCACATCATCAAGCTGACCGGCATCAAGCCCGCCGAGACCAAGCCGCTGGAAGCCGTGCGCACGGAACTGGAAGCGGAGTTGCGCAAGCAGTTCGCCGACAAGAAGTTTGCCGAGCAGGCCGATGCCTTCGGCAATACCGTCTATGAGCAGGCAGACAGTCTCAAGGCCGCCGCCGACAAGTTCAAGCTGACTATCCAGACCGCTGACAACGTCACGCGCCAGCCGAACCCGGCGCTTGGCGCGCAGAGCCCGCTCAACAACGACAAGCTGCTCAAGGCGCTGTTCAGCGACGACGCGATCAAGAACAAGCGCAACACCGAGGCCGTCCAGGTGGCCCCGAACACGCTGGTGGCCGCGCGCATCGTCGAATACCGCCCGGCGGCCGTGCGCAAGTTCGAGGAAGTCGAAGCCAAGGTGCGCGAGGGCTATATCGCCCAGCAGGCGGCCGAACTGGCGCGCAAGGACGGCGAGGCTCGTCTTGCTGCGCTGAAGAAGGCAGACAGCGCCGACGGCTTTGGCGCGGTGCAGACCGTCTCGCGCGCCAAGGCCGAGGGCATCGCGCCGCAGGCCGTGGAGGCTGTGATGCGCGCCGATGCCGCGAAGCTGCCGGCGGTCGTGGGTGTCGACCTGGGCGCCCAGGGCTATGCGGTCTATCGCATTACCAAGGTCAGCCAGCCTGCTCAGGCCAATCCGGCCCAGCGCCAGGCCGAAGCGCAGCAGCTGTCGCAACTGGCCGGCCAGACCGACCTGCAGGCCTTCTATGAAAGCCTGAAGGCCCGCGCCAAGGTCAAGATGCTGGCGCCGGTGGGTGCCACGCAGGCGCAAGGCGCCGAGTAAGCGCCCAATCAGCCCGGGCAGCACCGCTGCAAGCAAGAACCCCTGCCAGGCGGCAGGGGTTTTTTTGTTTATTCTTACTTCGCGCCGCTGCGCTTGAGCATCGGCTTGAGCTGCGGCCACACCGTATCGAGCAGCGCTGGCTGTGCCGCGGCGGTCGGGTGGATGCGGTCGGGCTGGAACCAGTCCTGCTGCGTGATGACCTGGTCGAGGAAGAACGGCACCAGCCGCACCTTGTACTCGCCGGCCAGCTTCGGATACAGCGAGACGAACTTCTCGGTATAGTCCTGACCGTAGTTGGGCGGGATGCGCATGCCGATCAGCAGCACGCCCGCGCCCGCCTTCTGTGCCGTGCTGACGATGTTGCGCAGGTTGGCCTCGGTGGTCTGCAGCGGCAATCCGCGCAGCGCGTCATTGGCGCCGAGCTCCACCACCACGATGGCCGGGCGGTGCCGCGACAGCAGTTCCGGCAGCCGCGTCTTGCCGCCGATGGTGGTCTCGCCGCTGATGCTGGCGTTGACAACGCTATAATCGAAGCGCTCCTGCCGCAGGCGGTCCTGCAGCAGCGTGACCCAGCCCGCGCCGCGCGCGATGCCGTACTCGGCAGAGAGGCTGTCGCCAAGCACCAGCAGTGCCGGCGCCGCAGCCTGGGCTGGCGCCACGGCCGATATCGTCAGTGCCATGCCGGTTGCCAGCACCAGCCGGCGCCATTTGCCTCGGATCCCAATATCCATGTCTTCTTCCATTCTCGCTGTCGAGTCCCTCGGAAAGACCGTTGCCGACACGACCGGTTCGCTGACGATTTTGCACGACGTGACCTTTTCCGTCACGCCGGGCGAAACGCTCGCCATCGTGGGGGCGTCCGGATCGGGCAAGTCGACGCTGCTCGGGCTGCTGGCGGGGCTGGACCTGCCCACCACGGGCACGGTACGGCTGCAGGGCCAGGACCTGTTCGCACTGGACGAGGACCAGCGCGCCGCCGTGCGGGGCCGCCATGTCGGCTTCGTGTTCCAGTCGTTCCAGCTGGTCGGCCACCTGAACGCGCTGGAAAACGTGATGCTGCCGCTGGAGTTGCGCGGCGAAACGTCGCAGGTGCGCGAGCGCGCCCTGGACATGCTGCAGCGCGTGGGCCTGGGCGCGCGGCTGGGGCACTATCCGCGCACGCTGTCGGGCGGCGAGCAGCAGCGCGTGGCGCTGGCGCGCGCGTTCGTGGCGCGCCCGGACATCCTGTTTGCCGACGAGCCCACCGGCAGCCTCGATACCGCCACTGGCGAAGCCGTGATCGCGTTGATGTTCGAGCTTAACCGCGATGCCGGCTCCACGCTGGTGCTGGTCACGCATGACCGCTCGGTGGCGGCGCGCTGTGGCCGCATCCTGACCATCGACGCCGGCCGCGTGGCCAGCGATGAATGGATGGGCGCGGAAGTCTAGCGGACTAGCTGGCGGCGCCCGCCTTCAGCACCGCGCGGGCACGCTCGATCAGCGATGTGGTGGAGGCATCGTGCTGGCCAACAGCATTCCCGGTCAGCTCGGCCTCGATCGGGCGGGCCAGGATCTTGCCCAGCTCCACGCCCCACTGGTCGAAGGAATTGATCTTCCAGACCACGCCCTGCACGAAGGTGCGGTGCTCGTACAGCGCAATCAGCGCACCCAGCACATGTGGCGTCAGGTCTTCCATCAGCAAGGTGTTGCTGGGGCGGTTGCCCTCGAACACCATATGGGCGATGCGGACTTCGTCCTTCAGGCCGGCAGCACGCAGCTCATCGGCGGTACGCCCGCGCATCAGCGCCTCGGCCTGCGCGAAGCAGTTGGCCAGCAGCTTGGCGTGATGGCCTGCCAGCCGGCGCGGCGGCACCAGCGGCGCGACAAAGTCCACCGGCACCACCAGCGAGCCCTGGTGGATCTGCTGGAAATAGGCATGCTGGCCGTTGGTGCCGGCCGTGCCCCATACCACCGGCGAGGTATGCGTGCGCACGCGCTGCCCGTCAAGCTGCACTGACTTGCCGTTGCTCTCCATCTCCAGTTGCTGCAGGAAGGCGGGAAACAGCTCCAGCGAGGTGGAGTAGGGCGCCATGCAACTGGTCGGCAGGTGCCAGAAATTGCGGTACCAGATGCCCAGCATGCCCAGGATCACCGGCATATTGCGCTCCAGCGGCGCGTTGCGGAAGTGCTCGTCCATGGCGCGCGCGCCGGCCAGCAGGTCGGCGAAGGCATTGAAGCCTACCGCCAGCGTGATCGACAGGCCGACCGACGACCACAGCGAGAAGCGTCCCCCGATCCAGTCCCAGAACTCGAACATATTGGCCGGGTCGATGCCGAACTCGCGCACCGCTTCGGTATGGGTCGAGACTGCGACGAAATGCTTGGCAAGATCATGCTCGGCCACACCGTTGGCGACAAACCACGCGCGCGCGCTGCGCGCGTTGGCCATGGTTTCCAGCGTGGTGAAGGTCTTGGAGCAGACGATTACGAGCGTGCGCCGCGGGTCGAGCCGCACCAGCGTCTCGGCCAGGTCGGTGCCGTCGACATTGGAAACAAAGTGCATGCGCGGCGCGGCACCATCGGCATCGGCCAGGTGCGACAGCGCGCGGCACACCATGCGCGGCCCCAGGTCAGAGCCGCCGATGCCGATATTGATGACATCGGTGATGCGCTCGCCGGTGGCACCCTTCCAGGCGCCGCTGCGCACGCGCGCCGAGAAATCGCGCATGCGATCCAGCACCCGCTGGATCGCCGGCATAACCTGCTCGCCGTCAACCTTGTAGCCGGCGCCGGCGGTCGCGCGCAGCGCTACGTGCAGGGCCGCGCGGTCTTCAGTCGTATTGATATGCTCGCCCGCAAACATCGCGTCGCGGCGCCTGGGCACGCCGGCCTCGGCTGCCAGCTGCACCAGCAGGCGCATGGTTTCGGGCGTGATCCGGTTCTTCGAGTAGTCGAGATAGAGGCCGGCGGCTTCCAGCGAGAATTGCGCGACGCGCTGCGCGCCTTCGCGATCGAACCCGTCGCGCATCTGTGCGTCGCGAAGGGTGTCGTGGTGCCGCAGCAGGGCGTTCCAGGCGTGAAGGTCAGTGGGCATGCAGGACAATCGATGGTTGCGCAAGCCGCGTGGCGTTGCCGGCTCACAAGACAGAGTTGCAAGTATATCGTCAGCGCTACCGGGATCCGGGCTGGCAGCGGCGTCATATCGTTACCACTTGCAACATACCAGCCCGGGCGCAGGCTAAGTATCGGACATTGTCTGACGGCGCGCGCCGCCGAGCCGGCCGGCGATCGCGCGCAGCACCGGTTCGCCGCCTGCGACGCAAAGGCCGCCCAGGCAGATGATGCCGATGCCGGCCGCGGTGGTCCAGTCGGGCAGTTGGCCGAAGGCCAGGTAGCCGATCACGGTGGCGGACAGGATCTGCAGGTACAGAAAGGGGCTCAGGAACGAGGCATCCGCGTACTGGAAGGCCCGGATGACGAAATAGTGGCCCAGGGACCCGGTGATTCCCGCAGAAAGCAACAGCGCACATTGCATCGGCGTGGGCCACGCGCTGAACCAGAAGAAGGGCACGATCAGCGTGGTCAGGCAGGCGCCGGTGACACCGCTCTGGATCAGCGTGGTCATGGGCGCGTCATGCGCGGCAATGCGGCGTGTCAGCATCTGCAGCAGCGCGAACACCAGCGCCGACACCAGGCCCAGGCCGACACCGAGCGGACTGAGCTGGCCACCCGGGCGCACCACCACCAGCATGCCGGCAAAGCCGACCACCACGCCGGTCCAGCGCATCCAGCGGGCATGGCGCCCGGGGCGCTCGCCCAGCAGCCACGGCGACAGCGCCACCACGAACAGCGGCGCGCAGAAATTCAGTGCCGTGGCCTGCGCCAGCGGCATCAGCATCAGCACGCTGAAGAACACCAGCGTCGAGACCAGCATCAGCCCGCCCCGCAGCCACTGCAGCCCGGGCTTTGCCGGCCGCCACTGGCGCCGCCAGCCGGCGGGGCCGAGCAGCAGGAAGATCGCGACCACATGCCCGACATAGCGCACCCATGCCACGGCCACCAGCGGCAGTCCTTGCTGCGTCAGGGTCTTGCTGGTGGCGTCGAGCAGGCTGAGGATCCATTGCCCGATGACCAGCAGGGCGATGCCGGTGAGCAGGTGGCGGCGGTCGGCGGGATCGCGCAGCAGCACGCCGCGCGTCATGCGCGTGCCCCGGCCAGCAGCTGGTTGAAGACGATGCGCGCCGGCGCGTACAGCTCGCTTGCGGTGACGCCGGCCGGCCCGGTGCCCTGGGCGACGAGGGCATCAGCGGCACGGCCGTGGATCCACACCGCCGCCCGGGCCGCGGCCAGAGGCGCCATGCCCTGTGCGAGCAGCGCGCCCAGCATGCCGGCCAGCACGTCGCCGGTGCCGGCACTGGCAAGTGCGGCATTGCCGGTCGGGTTGAGCGTGCATGGGCTGCCGTCAGGTGCCGCGATCACGGTGCCCGATCCCTTCAGCACGACTACGGCCTGCCATTGCGCAGCCAGTGCTGCGGCCGCAGCGGGCCGGTCGCGCTGCACGTCGGCGACGGGAACGCCCATCAGCCGGGCGGCTTCGAGCGGGTGCGGTGTCATCACGCAAGCCGCGCCGCTGGCGGCCAGTGCCCCGGCCAGCGCCGGATCGGCGGCCAGCAGGTTCAGGGCATCGGCATCCAGCACAAGCGGCAACGGTGCGGCTTGCAGCAGCCGCGCAAACTGCTTGTGTGCGTTGGCATCCGTGCCCATGCCCGGACCGATCACCAGTGCCGACATCGCAGCGAGGGCCAGTGCGTCCACGGCATGCAGCATCAGCTCCGGATGCAGCGGATCGAACCGCGGCGCGGGCTGCGCCAGGAAGCCGATATGCACCTTGCCCGCGCCGAGGAATTGCGCGGCCCTGGCGCCCAGCAGCGGCGCGCCGGTCATGCCCAGGTTGCCGCCGATGAGTGCCAGCGACCCATGCGTGCCCTTGTTGCTGGCATGGCGGCGGCGCGGCAGCGCGGCACTGAACAGCGCCGGGCCGTTTGCCAGGCAATGGGGCGCGTCGTCCGGCGGATAGCCAAGCCCGATCGGCGCGATATCGACCTCGCCGGCGCAGTCGCGCCCGTCCAGCGTCAGCAGCCCGGGCTTGGCGGCGATAAAGGTCAGCGTGCGCTGCGCGCGCACGGCCGGCGCGCCCGCGCCAGTGTCGGCGAACAGGCCGCTGGGGATGTCCAGCGCAAACACCGGCAGCGCGCTGCGGTTGATTTGTCCGATCCACCACCCCATGGCGCCGTCGGCGGGGCGGTTCAGGCCGATGCCGAGCAGGCCGTCGACGATCGCAGCGGTGCCGGCGGGCCAGTCTGCGTCATGCGAGGCAGCCATGCCCGCGACCATGCTGACCGGCACGCCGGCTGCATGCGCTTGCTGCAAGGCGGTCGCGGCATCTGCGGGCAGGCGCTGCGGGTCCGCGGCCAGCCATACCTGCACCGCGCGGCCTGCGCCGTGCAGCTGCGTGGCGGCGACCAGCGCATCGCCGCCGTTATTGCCGGGACCCGCCAGGAACAGCAGCGGGCCGGCGGGTGCGTGGCAGGCCAGCCAGCGCGCGGCCGCGGCGCCGGCGCGCGACATCAGCGTAAAGGCGGGCAGTTGCGTGAAGGCGGCGTTCTCGATGCGGCGGATGGCGGCGACGTCGTACAGCGGAACCGGTGTGGATGCCGCTGCATCGAGTGCGAACCAGCCGTCGCCGCTTGCGGGCGAGGTGGCGGTAGAGGCAGTAGAGGCAGAGTGTGTCATGTCTGGTTATCTGGCGGGCCCCAACCCGCAGCGCTCGGGCAGCAGGCCCTCCATGTCGATGTCGGGACCGCCATGGGTGCCGGCGCTGGCGGCGATCTGATCAGCCGCAATCTTGCCCGATCCGCAGCTCATCGCCCAGCCCGTCGAGCCATGGCCGAGATTGAGGAACAGGCCCGGCACGGCCGTAGGCCCGATCAGCGGCGGCCCGTCCGGCAGCATCGGCCGCGCCCCCACCCATTGCGTGGCTTCCTGGTAGTTGCCGGCCACCGGGAACCAGTCGCGCGCGACCTTTACCAGGGTGTTCAGGGCGGCCGGCCGCAAATCGAGCTTGCGCGAGCCCAGCTCGGCCGTGCCCGCCACGCGCAGGCGGTTGCCCATGCGCGTGATCGCGACCTTGTAGGACTCATCCATCAGCGCGCCCAGCGGCGCCTGCAGTTCGTCGCGGACCATCACCGTCAACGAATAGCCCTTGACCGGATACAGCGGCACGTGCAGGCCCAGCGGGCGCAGCAAGCCGGCGCTGTCGGCGCCGGCCGCGACCAGCACGCGGTCGGCGCCCAGCACCTGGCCAGGGCGCTTCTTGTCGGGGTGCGACAGCTCGGCCTGCAGTTTGCCCGCGTGGTCGGGCCTGACGCGCGCCACCTGGGTGTCGAAGCGAAACGATACGCCTGCGGCCTCGGCATGCCGGTGCAGCGCGCGCACGAACATCGGGCAGTTGCCGGACTCATCCTCCGGCAGGTGCAGCCCGCCAGCCAGCGGCGTATCGGCCGCCAGGCCCGGTTCGATCCGGCGGCATTCCTGCGCGCTCACCAGCCGGTGCGGCACGTTGTTCTCGCGCAGCAGGGCCACGGCGGGCGCGGCCAGGTCGAGGTCGCGCGCGGTGCGGAACAGCTGCAGGTAGCCTTGCGACTGCTCGTAGTCGATCTCCAGTTCGCTGCGCAGCCGGTGCAGGCACCCGCGGCTGTAGAACGCCAGCCGCTGCATGCGCAGCTTGTTGGCGCGGTAGCGTTCCAGCCGGCATTCGCGCAGCCAGCGTGCGATCCAGCGCCACATGGCCGGGTCGGCACAAGGGCGGAACAGGACCGGCGCCTCGCGCGCAAAGAGCGTGCGCAGGATCTTGCCGGGCATGCCCGGCGCGGCCCATGGCGTGACGTAGCCGGGCGCGATCACGCCGGCATTGCCGAAGCTGGCTTCCTGCGCCGGCGCGGCGCGGCGTTCGAGCACGGTCACGTCGAAACCGGCCTGCCGCAGGTACCAGGCGGAACTGACGCCGATCGCGCCGGCGCCGATGACGATCACATGCATCGGACTGGAAACCTCCCTATTGCCGCGCCGGCGGGAAATGGCGGGGCCGGGCGGGCCGGCCAATGCTATTTGACTTCCTGCTGCATGACAATGTCCGGCAGCCAGGTCGCCACCCCGGGCCAGATCGTGATGATGGCGATGGCCACCACCATCATCATGAAGAAGGGCAGCGAGACCCGCGCTATGTAGTTGCTGTCCTTGCCGGTCATGCTCTGCAGCACGAACAGGTTGAAGCCCACCGGCGGCGTCACTTCGGCGATCTCCACCAGCAGCACGATGAAGATGCCGAACCAGACCAGGTCGAAGCCGGCCGCCTGCACCATCGGCAGCACCGTCGCGGTGGTCAGCGCGATCATCGAGATGCCGTCCAGCGCCGTGCCGAGCACGATGTAGATTACCGTCAGCACAGCGATCAGCGCCCACGGCGACAGGTGCATCGCCGCCACCCATTCCGCCAGCGCGCGCGGGATGCCGGTAAAGCTCATGGTCACCGACAGGAACGAAGTGGCGCCCAGCACGAACATGATCATCGCGGTCAGCCGCGTGGCCGACATCAGGCTGTCCCAGAACGCCGCGCGCGTAAGCGAGCCGCCCGCCCACGCCAGCGCCAGCGAGGCCACCACGCCATAGGCTGCGGCCTCGGTCGCGGTGGAGTAGCCGGTCACCATGATCCAGGCGATAAAGGCGATCAGCACGATGCACGGCAGCAGCTGGCGGATCGATGCCAGCCGCGCGCGCCAGTTGAAGTGCTCCGACGCCGGGGTCTTGTCGGGGTTGGCCAGCGCCCAGGCCATGATATAGCCGGAGAACAGCAGCATCAGCAGCAGCCCCGGTATGAAGCCGGCCAGGAACACGCGGATGATCGACACGTCCGCCGACACCGCGTACACCACCATGGTGATCGACGGCGGGATCAGGATGCCGAGCGTGCCCGCGCAGGACAGCGAGCCGAGCGTGATGCGCTCGTCGTAGCCGCGCCGCGTCAGTTCCGGCAGCGCCGACTTGGCGATGGTGGCGCAGGTGGCCGCCGACGACCCCGACACCGAGCCAAAGATGCCGCAGCCCAGGATATTGACGTGCATCAGCCGCCCCGGCAGCCAGTTCAGCCACGGCGAGAGCCCGTTGAACATCTGCTCGGACAGCTTGGTGCGGAACAGGATCTCGCCCATCCAGACAAAGAGGGGCAGCGATGCCAGCGTGTATGAGGCGCTCGACGACCACCATGCGTTGGCCAGGCTGACCAGCGCCTCGCGGTCTGAGAACACCACCAGGCCGACCCATGAGGTGACCGCAATGGCCACGGGGATCCACGCGCCGAGCGCCAGGAAGACGATCATCACCAGCAGCAGGATCAGTGCAACGACGACTGTGCTCATCAGACCGTCTCCCCGAAATCGCCGGCGGCGAGCTTTTCTTCCTGGGCCACCTGGTAGCGCGGCTTCTGTCCGCGCACCACGCGCAGCCATTCATCGCCGACCGCCAGCAGGAAGCCGATGCAGCCAAGCACAGCGAAGCTCTGCGGCATCCACAACGGAATCACGATCTGTCCTTGCGAGACATCACCGATGTCCCAGCTCTGCCAGGCGAAGGTGCCCAGCGCCCAGGCCGCGTAGGCGGCAAACGCCAGGCAGATGGTCAGCGAGACCAGTTCCAGCACCCGGCGCCGGCGTGGGCCCACGGCGCCCAGCAGCATCTCGACGCGCACGATGCCGCCATGCTGGAAGGTCTGGCCAAGGATCAGGAAGGCGGACGCCGCGCACAGCCAGGCGACGATGTCATCGCCACCCTTGAAGATCACCGAGGTCTCCCGGGACAGCGACATCAGGATCATGATCACGCAGACGGCGAGGATGCACAGCGCGCCGAGCATGGCAAAGAGGTCAAGCAGGCGGTCGAGCCAGCGCTTGGAGGAGGGGGCAGTTGGCATGATGGACGGCGTCAGGGAGGGAAGGGGCTCCCCGCCATGCCAGCCTGCGCGGCAAGGGTGGGGAGTTCATGGATGCGGGCAGGCCCGCAGCCTACTTGTGGTAGGCGTCCAGGATGGACTTGCCGTCCTCGCCCGCGCCCCTGGACCAGTCATCCACCATGGTCTGGCCCACCTTCTGCATATCGGACTTGAGTTGCGGCGAAGGCGGCTGCACCGTCATGCCGTTGCGCGACAAGGTCGCCAGGTACTCCCTGGTCTTCTGCTCGGAGACCTGCCAGCCGCGCTTCTCGGCATCGGCGACGGCCTTGAGCAGGGCCTCCTGGGTCGGCTTGTCCAGCGCCGCGAACGCCTTCTTGCTGACCACCAGCATGTTCTTGGGCAGCCAGGCGTCCACCGTGTAGAAGTACTTCACGCTCTCCCACACCTTGGTGTCGACGCCGGTCGCGCCCGACGACATAAAGGAGTTGACCGTGCCCGTGGCCAGCGCCTGCGCCAGGTCGGCGGCCTGGATGGTCACCGGCTGGGCGCTGACCAGCTCGGCGATGCGCGAGGTGGCCGGGTTGTACGCGCGCCATTTCAGGCCCTTCATGTCCGCGGCTGAATTGATCGGCTTGTTGGCATAGATGCCCTGCGGCGGCCAGGCCACCGCGTACAGCAGCTTCATGCCCTGCTTGTCGAGCACCTTCTCGGTGACCGGGCGCGAGGCCTGCCACAGCTTGTAGGCATCGACATAGCTGGTGGCCAGGAATGGCACCGCATCGACGCCGAACACCGGATTCTCGTTGGCCAGCAAGGACATCAGGATCTCGCCCATCTGCACCTGGCCGGTCTGCACGCCGCGCTTGATCTCGTTGGCCTTGAGCAGCGATCCATTGGGATGCAGCACGATCCTGAGCTTGCCGCCGGTGGCCTTGTCCACGTCGTTGGCCATCCGCTGCAGGTTCTCGGTGTGCAGGTTGCTGACCGGATAACCGGTCGGCAGGTCCCACTTGGTATCCGCCTGTGCCGCCACGGCGGCCAGCATCAGGCCGGCTGCAACGATTGCCTTGACTCGCATCTCGATCTCTCCTGGTGTGCGCGCGGGGGCGCGGTTGTACTGCATGCTGCGTATTCGCTGGTGCGTACTACCTGGTGCCCGCCGCACGCGCCTGGTCGGGGGCGTGCGGCCGGCGCAAGATCAACGGCGCGGCGGGCTCAGTCGTCGCGCTGTGAAGGTTGCACGATGCGTTCCAACGCAAGGGCCGTGCCCAGCAGGTCGGCATCGCGCATCGGGCCGTGCGACAGCATCAGGCCCACGGGCAGCTCGTCCGGCGCGTGGCAGGGCATCGAGATCGAGCAACCGTCAAGGAAATTGAAGGCCGAGGTATTGCGCAGCAGCAGGGCATTGACGCGGAAGAACTGCGCATCATCGGTGCGCAGCGGCGCAATCTCGGGCGCGACCATCGGCACGGTCGGGCAGACCACGGCGTCGAAGCGGGCCAGGCGCGCTTCCATGCGGGCGATCCAGTCCAGGCGGGCGCGGCCCAGGTCGATATAGTCGGCGGCGCTGACATTGGCGCCGCGGTCGATGCGCGAGGCCACGCGCGGGTCATACAGGTCGCGCCGGGCGGCCAGCATGTGGCGGTGGATTGCATAGGCTTCGGCTGAACTGAAGCCGCCCTGGGCGTTCAGGCCGGCCAGTTCGCCGAGCTCGGGCAGATCGACATGCTCCAGTTGCACGCCGGCGGCCGACAGCCGGCCCAGCGCGCGGTCAAAGGCGCGCGCCACCACCGGGTCGAGGTCGTCCAGCAGGACCTGGCGCGGGATCGCCAGCCGCGTGGCGGCGGGGTTGGCGACGCGCGGGATCACTGCGCCGTCCGCGATCACGGTGTCCACGGCAATGCAGTCGCTGACCGTGCGCGCCATCGCGCAGGCGGTGTCGAGCGTGTAGGACAGCGGAAACGCGCCGGTCAGCGGCACGCGCCGCGTGGTGGGCTTGAAGCCGGTGATGCCGCACAGCGCGGCGGGGATGCGGATGGAACCGCCGGTGTCGCTGCCAAGCGCCGCGACCGCCAGCCCCAGCGCCACCGAAACGGCTGCACCCGACGACGATCCGCCCGGGATGCGTGCCACGCCATCCGTGCCGGCCGGGTTGACCGGCGTGCCGTAGTGTGGATTGATGCCCACGCCCGAGAACGCGAACTCCGTCATGTTGGTGCGCCCGACCAGGGCTGCCCCTGCCGCGCGCAGGCGGGCGACCACGGTGGCATCCGCCGTAGCCGGCGCGGCATCCTTGCGCACCAGCGAGGCCGCGCTGGTGACTTCGCCGGCGACGTCGTACAGGTCCTTGACCGAAACCGGCAGCCCCGCCAGCGGATGCAGTGCCTTGCCGGCGCGGCCGGCGGCATCGGCTGCGCGTGCGATCTGGGCCGCGGCCTCGAAGGTGCTGCGCAGGAATACGGCCTTGGCAGCCGGTGTGGCTGCCAGCGCGGTCGCCTGCTTGATGATCTGCGCACGGCTGGTGGCGCCGTCGCGCAGGCGGGTGTTCAGGGTGTCGAGGTCGGGAAGCATGGAGG
Organism: Cupriavidus sp. UYPR2.512; assembly: GCF_000379565.1. Taxonomy (NCBI): domain Bacteria; kingdom Pseudomonadati; phylum Pseudomonadota; class Betaproteobacteria; order Burkholderiales; family Burkholderiaceae; genus Cupriavidus; species Cupriavidus sp. UYPR2.512. Next base: position 78,937 of record NZ_KB903206.1, read on the forward strand.
GCATGGGGTCTGCAAACGGGTGCGAGGGCGGGGCGGGCACCGCCATGGTGGCGGCCGCCTGCCAGCACGGGGAAGGGCGCGTTGCACCGCGCAGGGCCAGTCATGGCCGGCGTCCTTCCTCATGCTTTACCTGTATTTATTAGGTGTTCATGCTCATGATTCGCCAATGACCGGACCTTCCCGGTCGATCCGCATCTATCCGCTTGTTTTTATAAATCAACAGGTTGCTGCAAATCATGATGCCTTGTGCATCGCTGTCAATCGGCTGAAATCACCTCTTGGTGACGGTAAATTCGACGGTGGAATCCGAGCTGCTGGATCTACCGTCACGCCGCGCCGATGCTGACTGACACGAAGCTCAAGAACCTCAAGGGTAGCAAGAAGCTCTACAAGGTGACAGATAGGGATGGCCTCTATGCGGCGGTTAGCCCGAAAGGGACGGTCACCTTCCGACTTGACTACCGCCTCAATGGCCGGCGCGAGACCCTGACTGAAGTCTTATCCAGGGCGCTACCTCGCGGCAGGCGTGGCCGGCGGCGCGTGCCTCGATGGCGTTCGACTGATTGATGAGCTGCCCGGTGAATAGCGGGGAACCGGGTTGTGCTGGCGTGGTGATATCGAGCGGTGGGCTCGACGATGCCATGTGGAAGCATTGCGGGCACCTGAACCATCAGGGGTGCCAGGTCGACGGCCTTTCCACCTGCATCGCAGGCCGCTGGCTTCCTGCCATGGCATAAGAAAGCTTGTTCGCCGCGTCGACGACAGTCTGTGCCAACTCCAGCAAACGCGCTTCGTTTAGCCGGGAGGTCGGTCCCGAAATGCACATGGAGCCCAAGAGCCGCCAGTGCAATCCGAACACCGGCGCAGACACGCTCGAGACTTCGGGCTCGCGCTCACCGAGCGACAGATGAAAACCACGGCGGCGGATCATTTCATACAGCTCGCCGGACTCTCCCGAGAACGCCAGTATGACGCGGCCCGGCGAACCGCTGTCCAGCGGCAGTGCCGCCCCGATCCGGACGTGATGGCGGATGGCCTGCGGTCCTTCGACGCGCACCAGGCACGTTCGCTGTTGCCCCTCGCGGACGTAGAACGACGCGCTTTCCCCGGTCTTGATCGTCAGTTCGCGCAGGACTGGCTCTACCACTTCCTGCACGTTGAAGGTTGCCTGGTAGCACGCGCCAAGCCATCCCGCTGCCCGCCCCAGCCTCCAGCTTCCGTCTTCCTTCTGCACCAGATAGTCGTCCACCGCCAGCGTGCGGGCCAACCGGAGCACGGTGGTCTTGTGGATGCCAGTTCGCCGACTCAGTTCCGCGAGTGACAGCTGAGGGTCATTGACGCCGAACGCCTCAAGGACGCGCAGGGCGCGGGTTACCGCAATCACAGAGCCGGGGGCGTCGCCGCCAGAAGCGCCTTTAGATTCACTCCTACGGTTCATAGAACGGACTTGGTTGCACGGTATGAAACGGCATTGTATGCCTTGAAACGACAGACCACAATCCGAACCACAATGAAACGAGATTCGGAGACAGTCATGAAGGCAATTTCCCGTCGCTGCTTAATAGTGCTTGCCACAGGCATGCTGGCGGCATCCGCGCTTACTCATGCCGCGCCGCAGTACCCCGCCAAGCCCATCCGGGTCATCGTCCCTTTTCCCGCCGGCGGGGGCACGGACATCATTGCGCGAGAAGTGACCAATACGGTTGCCAAGTCGACTGGCTGGGTGTTTGTGGTGGAGGACAAGCCAGGCTCGGGCGGCAACCTCGGCGTGGACGCGGCGGCCAAGGCGCCTGCCGACGGCTACACCATCGTCATGGGGCAGACCAGTAACCTGGCCATCAATCCCTCACTGTACGAACGGCTGCCCTATGACCCGTTGAAGGACCTCACGCCCATCGGGCTGGTCGCCTCGGCGCCGCTGGTGCTGGTGACGCACGTCAACTCGCCCTACAAGACGCTGAAGGACGTCATCCAGTCTGCCAAGGCAAAGCCCGGGACGATCAATTTTGCGTCGCCCGGCAACGGCACGGTGGCGCACCTGGGTGGCGAGCAACTCCAGGCTACCGCGAAGGTGAAGTTCACCCACGTGCCGTACAAGGGCGCCGCGCAGGCGGTCAACGACCTGATGGGCGGTCAGGTCGATCTCTACATGGCATCCGTGCCAACGTTGCTCGGGCATATCAAGAACAACAGACTGCGGCCGCTCGCGGTGACGTCGCCGAAGCGCGTGCAAGACCTGCCTCAGGTGCCGACAGTCGCCGAACTGGGCTACCCCGGCTTTGATACCGCGACCTGGTTTGGCTTTGTCGCGCCTGCCGCGACACCGAAGGACATCGTGGCGCGCCTGAATACCGAGTTCAACAAGGCGCTCAAGTCCCCGGCGCTCGCCAGCAAGCTGAATGAACAAGGTGCATCGGTGCTGGCTGGCACGCCGGAAGCCTTCACTGCACTGATCAAGCAGGACACCGGACGCTGGGCGTCGGTCATCAAGGCCTCCGGCACCAAGCTGGATTAATGCCCGCATCTACCCATCCATTTCATATTGCCTGGAGTCCATCATGACTTTGCCCAACATCATCAAATCGTTTGAGCGCGTGCCCGCAGACATCGTGGCAAGGGCCGCCAGGTTCCAGCCGGCGATCCTCTCCGATGTCGGCGGACGCCGCGGTGCGCTGCATGGCCGGATCCGGGCCTTGCGCCCGGCGATGAAAGTGGCCGGGCCCGCCTTCACAGTCGAGGTCCGTCCCGGCGACAATCTGATGATCCATGCAGCACTGGCGCTGGCGCAGCCGGGCGATGTCCTGGTCGTCGACGGCAAGGGGGATCAGACTTCTGCGCTGATGGGAACCATCATGATGCATGCCGCCCGCCAGCGCGGCCTTGCCGGTGTGGTCATCGACGGCGCGGTGCGGGACAGCCTCGAGCTGGACGACATGCAGTTTCCGGTCTTTTCGGTGGGCACGAACCCTAACGGCCCGACCAAGGAAGTCGGCGGCCGCATTGGTCACCCTATTTCCGTTGGCGGCGTCACGGTGAATCCTGGCGACTTCATCTGCGGCGACGCCGATGGCCTGGTCGTGGTAGAGCGCGAAAAGATCGAAGCCTTGCTTGATGCCGCGGCAAAGAAGGAGGCAGCGGAAGCCGTGCGCATTGCCCAGATCAAGGAAGGCAATACCACCGCGCCCTGGCTGCTGGCATCGCTGGTGACGGCGGGCGTCCTGAAGCAGGGAGAAGCACTGTGACAAGCAAGCCGGTCATCATCGTCACGGGTGCAGACCTCGCGCCGGAAGCGCTCGCGCTGCTGGGCGACTACGAGGTCGCATTCGCGGGAAGAACGCCACAGGCCGCCGATCTGGTGGCACTGGCCCGGAAGCACAACCCGGTCGGCATGATCGTGCGCTACGGCAGCGTAACCGCCGAAGTCATGGATGCGGCACCCGCGCTGAAGGTGATTTCGAAACACGGCACCGGCACTGACACCATCGACAAAGCTGCCGCGCAGGCGCGCGGCATCACGGTGACCGCCGCCGCCGGGGCGAATGCCGCCGCCGTTGCCGAACATGCGCTGGCGCTGATGCTGGCGTGCGCCAAGTCGGTGGTGAAGCTGGATGCGCGCATGCATGCCGGGCACTGGGACAAAGCGACGCACAAGAGCCTGGAACTGAATGGCCTGACGGTCGGACTGATCGGCCTGGGTGCCATCGGCCGACGCTTCGCCAGGATGTGCGACGCCATCGGCATGCGGGTGATTGGTTTCGATCCGTTCGCCGCCGACCTGCCCGACTATATCGAGGCCGTCCCACTGGACAAAATCTGGGAGGCCTCGGATGTCATCTCGCTGCAATGCCCGTTGACGGCGGACAACAAGGAGATGGTCAACGCCGCCACGCTCGCGCGTTGCAAGCCTGGCGTGATCCTCATCAACACCGCACGGGGCGGACTGATCGACGAAGCGGCGCTGTTCCAGGCAGTCCAGTCGGGCCGCGTGGCGGCCGCCGGCCTGGATAGCTTTGCGCGCGAACCGATGTCCGCGCCCCATATCTTCCAGCGGCAGCCTGGCTTCGTGCTGAGCCCGCATATCGGGGGCGTAACAAGTGCGGCCTACGTCAATATGGGTGTCGCGGCCGCGACCAACACCGTCGCGGTCCTGAACTCGGTTCGCGAGCCGGCAGTCGGACAGCAGTAGCCGCGCTGGTGCCGGACTGGCGGCATGCCGCGCGCGTTGCGCCAATGGCGCACGCGCCGTACCGCTAAGCCAGCCCGCGCGGTATAAGAACTCTCGTCTGCATTGGAGACAACATGAAAAAGAAGGAAAGCGCGGCATGGAAGCGCCGAGGCCTGGCGTTCGCCATCCTTGCCGCCATGTCGATGATCGCGCAAGCGCAAGGCTGGCCTGGCAAGCCCGTCAAGATCGTCGTTCCCTATCCGCCCGGCGGCGCCGTGGACGCAGTCACCCGCAAAATGGCGCAGCGCCTCTCGGAGCAGACGGGCCAGAGCTTCTATGTGGAAAACAAGGTCGGCGCGACGGGAACGATCGGCGCGGCCCAGGTCGCCCGCGCAGCGCCGGACGGCTACACGCTGCTGGCCAACGATACGACCTACGCGCTGTTGCCCCACATCTTCAAGACGTTGCCTTTTGATCCTGCCAAAGACCTGCAGCCCGTTGCGGCATACGTCTTTGCGCCCATGGGCGTGGTCGTCAAGGCTGGAGGAAAGTACAAGACGCTGGCCGACCTGATTGCCGCGGCCAAGGTCGATGACAAGGTTTCATATGGATCTGGCGGACCCGGCTCAACCCCTCACTTCGCCAGCGAAGCCTTCGGTGTCGCCGCGGGCACGCACTTCATGCATGTGCCGTTCAAAGGCGCAGGCGAGGCTACCGTCGCGGTGCTGAGCGGCACCGTCGACTTCCAGATGGCGTCCATTCCGGGCGTCATCGGACAGGTCAAGGGCAACAAGCTGACCGTGCTGGCCGTCAGCGGCACGAAACGCCTGCCTGCGCTGGCGAACGTGCCTACCTTCGCCGAGGCTGGCGTCAATGGTTACGGTGTGACGAATTTCACCGGGTTGTGGGCACCCAGGGGCACGCCCGCCGAGGTGCTGGACCGCCTGCAGAAAGAGGTGGGCAAGGCGATGGCGACGCCGGACATGCAAGCCTATGCTGAGAGCATCGGCGCCGAGCCGGGCTATTGGGATGCCGGGACCTTCAGTACCGAAGTGGCCAACAGAACCGCATTCTGGGGGAAGGTTGCACGCGGTACGGGGTTCCAGAAGCAATAGTGGCCGGTTGCCTGCAGCGGGGCGGCGGCGCATGGCCTCCCGGGCCTGTACTGCCGGCGAGACAATCAACAGGTGTCAGCGCATGTTTCTACTGAACTCACCGACCATCCGGGAAGCGCAGCCGTTTTCCAGTCTTCCGGCCCGCTACCGCCAGCCACGACGAAGCGAATGGTCCAGGGCGAACCTGGGCGGCCGTGAAATCGACTCCTTTCTGGAGGGCCCCGTGGCAGACGGCGAGGGCAACCTGTACGTTACCGATATCCCGAATGGGCGCATCTTCAGGATCGACCCCAAGGGCGATTGGGACCTGGTTGCCAAGTGGGACGGCGAGCCCAATGGCATGAAGTTCCTTGGCCCTGAGTCCTTGCTTGTGACGGACTACCGTAACGGCCTGATGGAAGTCGATCTGCGCACCGGCCAGGTCCGGCCATACCTGCCGCGCCGCAATACGGAAAGCTTCAAAGGCGTCAATGACCTGACGCTGGATGCGCGCGGGAACATCTATTTCACCGATCAGGGCCAGACCGGCCTGCACGACCCCACAGGCAGGGTCTATCGGCTGACCCGCGAAGGCCGGCTCGAGCTGCTGCTCGCCAACGTGCCAAGCCCGAATGGCATCGTGCTGTCGCCGGACGAGCGTTTCCTGTTCGTTGCCGTCACGCGCGGCAACTGCGTCTGGCGCATGCCTTTGCAGGAGGACGGCAGCGTGTCGAAGGCCGGGCAGTTCTTCACGTCATATGGCCCCAGCGGGCCGGACGGGCTCGCGATGGACGTCGACGGCCGCCTGGTGGTGGCCAACCCCGGCCTCGCCTACGTATGGGTGCTGAATCACCGTGCAGAGCCAGTCGAGGTCATCCGTGGCACGCCCGGCCACTCGCTGACCAATGTGGCGTTTGGCGGACCGGATCGAAAGACGCTTTACATGACCGACTCAACGGCGGGCGAGATTCTGCAGATTGGTATGTCGGCGCCAGGTGTGACCATTCAGCGGGCCTTTCAGGAGATCTGAGCGGTCCTTATCGAGAGACGCCCCCAGGTAAAAGGCTTGCGGTGCTCCCCGCTTGAGAGGGGCCTCTTCCGGGATTTCGACGGTAATCAGCGGATCCGCTGCAAGGCGCCACTGATCGATTTCCGGGGCATTCCTTTCAGCACCACCATGCGGTGGCACCTGTCCACGCCGGAGATCCCGGTATATCCGAAGCGCCGATAGCGCACCACTGTTCTGCATGGGGCGAATGCGCGGCATAATCCCCGATGGGCATTGGTGTGCCATAAAGCACGTTCTGCCCGGTAAAAATGTCGGTAAAAAATATGATGACGACCCATAAAGTCAGGCAGGGCAAGGCCTGGTGGGGAGGATTGTTCATCATAATTCGCCAATAAACTGTCAAGCTAAAATTGCCGGGGCGCGCTCCGTGCTTATAACTGGCACCGAGGCGCCAGCGCCGCCCCCATCAAAAGGAGTCTCCCGCATGCCACGCAAGCCAGCCGAGGGCGGGCACACCGCCGCCGCCGTGGCCGACGCCCCAGCCGTTGCCGATCAGGCAAGGCCAGCCACCGCGCTGTCGCGCGCGGCCGGGGCCAATATCGTGTCGTCCTCGCACCTGGTGTCGGTGCGCAGCCCCGAGCTGTCCGAGTTCGAGTTCGGGCTGAACACTGCCTACAACGCCTACAGCCGCTGGGTGGTGCGCTGCATGGGCGCGGCCGGCGTGCGCGACCTGACCTTCCTGGACGTGCTGGTGCTGCATCACGTGAACCATCGCGGCCGGCCCAAGCGGCTGGCCGATATCTGCTTCGTGCTGAACGTGGAAGACACGCACCTGGTGACCTACGCCTTGAAGAAGCTGCAGGGGCTGGGGCTGGTGAGCGGGGAGCGGGTCGGCAAGGAGGCCACTTATTCGACCACCCCGGCCGGTGCCGAGGCCTGCGCGCGCTACCGCGAGATCCGCGAACAATGCCTGACCAGCAACTTTACCGAAGGCAGCGAAGAGAATGCCGAGATCGGCGAACTTGCCCGGCTGATGCGGGTGCTGACCGGCCTGTACGAGCAGGCCGCGCGCTCGGCGACGTCACTCTGAGCCTGCTATTCTGTAAAAGTGACGCATAGTCATTATCAGTATGGGCGGTAACACGATCCCGCCGTGATGTCGCAGTGCAAAATCCGGGTGCCGGCAAGGTACAATAGCGGTTTCCCGCCAGTCGGCACCCCATGCAGCGGTGCCGGCTAAGCAGCAGCCCCTACCTCACCGCCTCCCGACCGCTACGATCATGGCGCATTTCTCGTGCTTCCCCGGCGCTTTGGCGCTTTCCGCCTTCCGTCAGCAACGCCTGCTCACCGCCCTGCGGCAGATCGACGCCGATATTGAATCGGTGCATGGCCAGTTCCTGCACTTTGTTGACGCACAGACGCCGCTGTCGGCCGAAGAGCAGTCCCGCGTGGCGGCGCTGCTGACCTACGGCGCGCCGTTCGACGAGCCGTCCGACGGCGACCGCTTCGTGGTGATCCCTCGCTTCGGCACGATCTCGCCGTGGGCCAGCAAGGCCACCGACATCGCCCATAACTGCGGCCTCTCGCATATCCACCGCATCGAGCGCGGCATCGAGATCACCGTAATCTGCAAGAAGGGCCTGCTGCGCGGGCGCAAGTCGCTGGACGCGGATACCCGCGCGGCCGTTGCCGCGCACCTGTTCGACCGCATGACCGAGACCGTGGTCGCCACGCGCGATGACGCCGCCGGCCTGTTCCAGGAACTGCCGGCCAAGCCGCTGCGCTTTATCGACATCTCGGCCGGGCGCAACGCGCTGGCCGCGGCCAACGTCGAGATGGGCCTGGCGCTGTCCGAGGACGAGATCGACTACCTGGTCGATGCCTATGCCAAGCTGGAGCGCAACCCGACCGACGTCGAGCTGATGATGTTCGCGCAGGCCAACAGCGAACACTGCCGCCACAAGATCTTCAACGCCACCTGGACCATCGACGGCGTGCAGCAGGACAAGTCGCTGTTCGCGATGATCCGCAATACGCACCAGCTCAATCCACAGGGCTCGATCGTGGCCTACTCGGACAACTCGGCGGTGATGGAAGGCGACGTGGCCGAACGCTGGTTCCCGCGCGGCGACGACCACAAGTACGGCCGCCACGAGGCGCTGACCCACACGCTGATGAAGGTGGAGACGCACAACCACCCGACCGCGATCTCGCCGTTCCCGGGCGCCTCCACCGGCGCCGGCGGTGAAATCCGCGACGAAGGCGCGACCGGCCGCGGCGCCAAGCCCAAGGCCGGCCTGACCGGCTTCACGGTGTCCAACCTGATGCTGCCCGAAGCGGTCGAATCCTGGGAAAACGACCGCGACGCCGCCCAGCCGGTGGCGCACCGCAACCCCGACGACAAGCCTGGCGTGACCGGCAAGCCGGATCGCATCGCCTCGCCGCTGCAGATCATGATCGACGGCCCGCTCGGCGGCGCCGCCTTCAACAACGAGTTCGGCCGCGCCAACCTGGGCGGCTACTTCCGTGTCTACGAGCAGAACGTGGGCGGCACCGTGCGCGGCTACCACAAGCCGATCATGATCGCCGGCGGCATCGGCAACATCGATGCCGCGCACACGCACAAGAACCCGCTGCCGGCCGGCACGCTGCTGATCCAGCTGGGCGGCCCGGGCATGCGCATCGGCATGGGCGGCGGCGCCGCCAGCTCGATGGCGACCGGCACCAACACCGCCGACCTGGACTTCGATTCGGTCCAACGCGGCAACCCCGAGATGGAGCGCCGCGCGCAGGAGGTGATCAACGCCTGCTGGCAGCTGGGCGACGCCAACCCGATCCTGTCGATCCACGACGTCGGCGCGGGCGGCATCTCCAACGCTTTCCCGGAACTGGTGGACGGCGCCGACCGCGGCGCGCGCTTCGACCTGCGCCAGGTGCACCTGGAAGAGTCCGGCCTGTCGCCGGCCGAGATCTGGTGCAACGAGTCGCAGGAGCGTTATGTGCTGGCGATCGCGCCGGACAGCTTCCCGCAGTTCCAGGCCATGTGCCAGCGCGAGCGCTCGCCGTTCGCCGTGGTGGGCATCGCTACCGAAGAAAAGCAGCTGCAACTGGTCGACGCCAGCGTCGACGCCGCGCTCAAGGACCATTACGCCGTCAACATGCCAATGGACGTGCTGCTGGGCAAGCCGCCGCGCATGCACCGCGACGTCAAGCGCGTGGAAGAGGCACTGCCCGCCGTTGACGTCACCGGCATCAGCCTGGAGCAGGCCGTGCGCGACGTGCTGCGCCACCCGACCGTGGCCAGCAAATCGTTCCTGATCAGCATTGGCGACCGCACCGTGGGCGGCATGAACGCGCGCGACCAGATGGTCGGCCCGTGGCAGGTGCCGGTGGCCGACGTGGCCGTGACCACGCTCGACTACCAGGGCAACGCCGGCGAGGCCATGACCATGGGCGAGCGTACGCCGCTGGCCGTGATCAACGCGCCTGCCTCAGGCCGCATGGCGATCGGCGAAGCCCTGACCAACCTGGCCGCCGCGCCGGTCAAGGACCTGGGCAAGGTCAAGCTGTCGGCCAACTGGATGGCGGCTTGCGGCGTGGAAGGCGAGGACGCCAGGCTGTATGACACCGTGCACGCCGTCGGCATGGAGCTGTGCCCCGCACTGGGCATCAGCATCCCGGTCGGCAAGGATTCGCTGTCGATGCGCACCAAGTGGCAGGACGACGGCGTCAACAAGGAAGTGGTGGCGCCGGTGTCGCTGATCATCTCGGCCTTTGCCGCGGTGGACGACGTCAACCGTACGCTGACTCCGCAGCTGCGCACCGATGCCGGCGACACCGTGCTGATCGCCGTCGACCTGGGCCGCGGCAAGAACCGCATGGCCGGCAGCATCCTGGCGCAGGTGATGCAGCAGGTGGGCGACAGCGCCCCCGACGTCGACAACGCCGAAGACCTGAAGAACTTCTTCAACGTGATCCAGCGCCTGAACCGCGAAGGCAAGCTGCTGGCCTACCACGACCGTTCCGACGGCGGCTTCCTGGCCACGCTGGCCGAGATGGCCTTTGCCGGCCACTGCGGCGTTTCGCTCAACGTCGACATGCTGGCGCTGGACCCGCAGCAGGAGCAGGACTACGGCGACGCCAAGAACTGGGCGCAGCAGATCGCCGAGCGCCGCAACGACCAGACCCTGCGCGCGCTGTTCGCGGAAGAGCTGGGCGCGGTGGTGCAGGTGCGCATGGAAGACCGCGACACGGTCTTCGCGGTGCTGCGCGAAGCCGGCCTGTCGGCCTGCAGCCACGTGGTGGGCAAGCTCAACGCGACCGACCAGATCGAGGTCTACCGCGATGCCAAGAAAGTCTTCGGTGCCTCGCGCACCGACCTGCAGCGCAACTGGAGCGAAGTCAGCTGGCGCATCGCGCGCCTGCGCGACAATCCGGCCTGCGCCGACAGCGAATATGACCGCCTGCTGGACGCCGCCGACCCCGGCATCAGCCCGGTGCTGACCTTCGATGCGGCCGAAGACATCGCCGCACCGTTCATTGCCACCGGCGCCCGTCCGCGCGTGGCGATCCTGCGCGAGCAGGGCGTCAACTCGCAGATCGAGATGGCGTACAGCATGGACCGCGCCGGCTTTGACACGCACGACGTGCACATGAGCGACCTGATCGCCGGCCGCGCCAACCTGGCCGACTTCAGCGGTTTCGTTGCCTGCGGCGGCTTCAGCTACGGCGACGTGCTGGGCGCGGGCGAGGGCTGGGCCAAGACCATCCTGTTCAACGGGCAGATGGCCGAGCAGTTTGCTGCCTTCTTCAACCGCCAGGACACCTTTGCGCTGGGCGTGTGCAACGGCTGCCAGATGATGAGCAACCTGGCCCCGATCATTCCGGGAGCCGGTGCGTGGCCCAAGTTCACGCGCAACCAGTCGGAACAGTACGAAGCGCGCTACGTGACCGTGGAAGTGCAGTCCTCACCGTCGATCTTCTTCGCCGGCATGGAAGGCAGCCGCATTCCGATCGTTGTCGCCCACGGTGAAGGGTTTGCCGACTTCTCGCAGCAGGGCAATATCGACCAGGCCCACGTGGCGCTGCGCTTTGTCGACAACTACGGTGCGGTCACGCAGACCTATCCGCTCAACCCGAACGGCTCGCCCGACGGCATCACCTCGGTGACGACCGTGGACGGCCGCTTCACCGTGCTGATGCCGCACCCGGAGCGCGTGTTCCGTGCCGCGACCATGAGCTGGGCGCCGGACGCCTGGAAGCAGGTTGCCGATGGTGGCAGCCCGTGGATGCGGATGTTCCGGAATGCGAGGAAGTGGGTGGGGTGAAGGGGGTTTTGGGGCTCCGGCACTGCGGTTGGGTGTCGGGCTTGACGGGCGTGGGCTGTTCCGCCGGCGTAGCCGGCGGGTCACTTTTTGTCCGAGCGACAAAAAGTAACCAAAAAACGCGTCGCCTATGCGGCTGGCAATCCATTCCTCGGCGTTGGTAGTTCGGGCGGCGGTGATTTCCGTTCGATGTGGGTGCCCGTTCGACCCGGCTACGCCCCCTGTCCGGTGCCTGCGTCCACGGACTATTGGACGAACCCGACTTTAGGGGATTGGCAGCCTGCTAAGACCGCCATCGGGGGGACGCCTACGGCTGCGCTGCGCGCCGGCCCTAAGCAGAGCGACCGACCAGGTCCTAACAGCGTTGGGTTCGGCGTCATCCGCGACCACGCGGTGCAAGCGCAGCGATGCACTCCGTGCCCGGGCCTCCGACCTGAGATGCTGCGTGCGCGCAGCGCAGCCGAAGGCGTCCCACCGATAACCTGGTTAGCAGGCTGCCAACAACCTAAAGTCGGGTTCGTCCAATAGTCCGTGGACGGAGGCACCAGACAGGGAGCGTAGCTGGCTCGAACCACCACACAAATCGGCGGAAATCACCACCGCCCGAACCACCAACGCCGTGCAATTTATTGCCAGCCGCATAGGCGACGCGTTTTTTGGTTACTTTTTGTCGCTCGGACAAAAAGTGACTCGCCGGCTACGCCGGCGAAACAGCCCACGCCAGTCAAGCCCGACACCCAACCGCAGCGCCAAAAACCAACCCTCACCCAGATACACCCCCCCTAAGCCGCGAACTCCACGACGCATACGCATAAGTCAGCATCCTCCCAGCTTCAAAACCAGGAGGCGGCCTGATCTCGCCGCGAGCCTCCTTGTACGCCACCACGGCGTGCAGGATCTTCTCGGGCGCGTAACGGTCACGCAAGGGGAGATAGGGATGGAGCTGGCGCCAGCCGGGGACGGCGCCGTCCAGGGTCGCCCAGGCCAGTGCGCAATAGCACATGCCCCGGGACGAGAGATGCCAGAGTTGCCAGTAACGGCCAGTCGACTCCACGCGCTGCATCCTTGAATCTTGCAGGACCGGCGGGGGGCGACCGGACCGTGCCTTACTGGATCTTGGCCTTGTCCTTCAGTGACTTCATCATGGCCTGGAACTGCTCGCGCTGCCAGTTCTGGTCCCCCATCAGCATCTGCGTCAGCTGCGGCTTGACCTCTTCGAACGACGGGATCTTGGCGTCGCGCATGTCGACCAGTTCGATGATATGCCAGCCGAACTGGGTCTTGACCGGGGTATCGGTCAGCTGGCCCTTCTTCAGGCCGGTCATGGCTGCCGAGAACTCAGGCACGTAGCTGCCGCTGTTGGCCCAGTCCAGGTCGCCGCCGTTGGCGGCCGAGCCCGGGTCCTTGGACGAGGCCTTGGCCATGTCCTCGAACTTGGCGCCGCCCTTGATCTTGGCGATGATGGCCTTGGCGTCGGCTTCCTTTTCCACCAGGATATGGCGGGCGTGGTATTCCTTGCCGTTGCCGAACTGCGACTTGATCTTGTCGTACTGCTTGCGCAACTCGGCGTCGCTGGCGCCGTGGGTCTTCACGTAGTCTTCGAACACTGCGCCGGCCAGCACGTTCAGGCGGGCCTGTTCCAGTTGTTCCTGCACGTCGTCGCGCTGGGTCAGGCCGCGCTTGTTGGCTTCCTGCGCGAGCAGTTCGCGGTCGATCAGCATGTTGCGGGCGCGCGAGCGCAGCTCCGGGTTGTCGGGCTGGCCGGTGCCGGCGATCAACTTGTCCAGCTTTGCCGATGAAATGGCCTTGCCATTCACGACGGCGGCATTCTGGGCGATGGCCGGCAGGCTGCCGGCAGCAAGCACAGCCGCCAGGCTGAACGAGAGGACGGTGGTCTTCATGGAATCAGGTCTGAGAGTTGCTGGAAGAATCGCGTGGTGCGCGGGATTGGTACTCTTGGTCGGTGAACGCAGTCACGGCAAGTGCGTGGATCTGCGAGGGGAACAAACCGCGCAGCGCATCATACACCATGCGGTGTCGTGCAACCCGGCTGTGACCCGTAAAGCGCTCGCTGACGATTGTCACGTCGTAATGTCCGCCGCCGGATGCGGCGCCGGCATGTCCGGCGTGCAGCGCGCTGTCGTCGCGCACGGCCAGGTGGCTGGGGGCGAGCGCTTCGCGCAGCATCGCCTCGATAGTGGCGGGATCGGCTGCCATCAATGGTTTCCTTCGGTTCGGGGGATGCAGGGGCAGGGCCGTCAGTCCTGGCTGTTCTCGGGCATGTGGCGCGACAGCCAGACACTCTGGGCGACGATGAACACCAGCATCAGCCCCATGCTGCCGAACAGCTTGAAGTTGACCCAGGTTTCGGTCGAGAACTGGTAGGCCACGTACAGGTTCAGCACGCCCATGGCGGCAAAGAAGCCGGCCCAGGCGGCGTTCAGGCGCGCCCACACCGGGTCGGGCAGGGTCACCTGTTTTTCCATCATGGCGCGGATCAGGTTCTTGCGCCAGCCGATCACCGAGCCCAGCAGCGCCACCGCGAACATCCAGTAGAGCACGGTCGGCTTCCACTTGATGAAGGTCTCGTTGTGCAGCACCAGCGTGGCGCCGCCGAAGACCGCGATGATCAGCAGGCTGACCCACTGCATCGGCTCGACCTTGCGGTGGCGGAACCAGACCCAGCCGATCTGCAATACCGTGGCGCCAATGGCCACGGCGGTGGCGGTGTAGATGTCAGCCAGCTTGAAGGCGGCAAAAAACAGGATGACCGGGAACAGGTCGAACAGGAATTTCATGCGGTACCAGGTTGTGTCCGGCGTCCTTGCCGGGGCATTAGCGCTGCGGGTCGCGCCGGGGTTCGTCGCCGCTGCCGGCGGCGTGGGCATCATCCGCCGCACGCTGTGCCGGGTCGCGATCATCGAATTTTAGCGCAGCCGAGTTGATGCAATAGCGCAGGCCGGTCGGCGCGGGGCCATCCTCGAAGACATGGCCCAGATGGCTGCCGCATTCCTTGCAGCGTACCTCCACCCGCGTCATGCCGTGGCTGTGGTCCACGTGCTCGGCAATCACCTCGCCATTGATGGCGCGGAAATAGCTGGGCCAGCCGCATCCGGCGTCGAATTTGGTGGCGGATTCGAACAGCGGCGTGCCGCAGCCCACGCAGTGGTAGATGCCGTTGTCCCAGTGGTCCCAGTAGCGTCCGGTGAAGGGGCGCTCGGTGGCGGCCTCGCGGGTCACGCGGTATTCGATGTCGGAGAGTTGTTCACGCCACTCGGCGTCGGTCTTGGTGGTGGTCATGGTTTGTCCTTGCAGGGCTTCCTCGGATGGGTTCCTCAGTTAAGGCATTGGTCGTGCGAACTCCGCGAACCTTACACCGGCTGGCGCCGGCATGCAGGGCGCGGATCAGATGGCGTCACGACGAGCAACTGACCTCCAGGCCGGAAGCCCAGTCCGGCGGCAGCGCCGCGTAGTGCTCCGCTTCCGGCTGTTCGTCGAAGGGGCGCGACAGCACCGCCAGCAGCCGGTCCGCTTCGGTGAAGTCCTTGTCGCGGGCGTGCCGGATGGCGGTTTCGGCCAGGTGGTTGCGCAGCACGTACTTGGGGTTGACCGCCAGCATTTCCAGTTCGCGGGCGGCATCGTGCGACTGGTCGGCGCGCAGGCGCACGCGGTAGTCGGCCACCCAGGTGTCAAAGGCGGCGCGGTCCAGGAACAGGTCGCGCACCGGCGCATCGCGCGAGGCATCGGTCGACGAGATGCCGCACAGCTTGCGCCAGAACAGCGTGTAGTCCACGCGTTGGCCGTGCAGCAGCTGGAACAGGCTGGTCAGCAGCGGCTCATCGCTCTTGTCATCGCCGCCGGCGGGCGGGCGCAGGCCCAGCTTGGCGCGGTAGTGGCGGAAGAACGCCGCCGCATAGCGGTCGCGGAACGGGTCCAGCGCCGCGCGCGCGGCTTCCACGGCGGCATCGCGCGCGCCTTCTTTGTCGGCATTCTCCGGTGCCAGCCACAGCGGCAGCAGCGCCTGCGCCAGGCAGTGCAGGTTCCAGAACGCCACCTGCGGCTGCTGGCTGTAGGCGTAGCGGCCCTGCGTATCGGAGTGGTTGCAGATGTGGTTGGCGTCGAATGCGTCCAGGAAGCCAAATGGGCCGTAGTCGATGGTCAGGCCCAGGATCGACATATTGTCGGTGTTCATCACGCCGTGGCAGAAGCCCACCGCCTGCCAGTGCGCGATCAGGTCGGCGGTGCGCAGCGAGACCTCGCGCAGCAGCGCCTGGTAGGGCTGGGCATCGTCGCGGCAGGCCGGCATGAAGGTGTCGATGACGAAATCCGCCAGCTTGCGCAGCGCGGCCACGTCGTCGTGCGCGGCGAAATGCTCGAAGTGCCCGAAGCGGACAAAGGTCGGCGCCAGCCTGGTCACCACCGCGGCGGTCTCGATGGTCTCGCGCCGCACCGGCGCGTCCGAGCCGACGATCGACAGCGCGCGCGTGGTCGGCACGCCCAGCGCGGCCATGGCCTCGGAGCACAGGTATTCACGGATCGACGAGCGCAGCACCGCGCGGCCGTCGGCCATGCGCGAGTAGGGCGTGAGGCCAGCCCCCTTGAGCTGGATTTCCCACGGGCCGGTCTCGGTCTGCGCCTGCGCCAGGCGGATCGCGCGGCCGTCGCCGAGCTGGCCGGCCCAGACCCCGAACTGGTGCCCGGAATAGACGGTGGCGAGCGGGTCGGCCCAGTCCGGCACCTGGTTGCCGATAAAGGTTTCGATGAAGTCCTGCTGGCTGCCGATGCCGGCATCCCAGCCGAGCAGGGCCGCCGCGGCCGGCGCCACCCCCACCAGGTAGGGCGATGGCAGCGGCGTCGGGCGCAGCCGCGTGAAGAACTGCGCGCCGAGTTCGGCGAAACCGGGCGCGGTGCGCCAGGGCACGGACAGCGTGGCCAGAGCGGCCGCGTCGGAGGGCTGTGGGGTTAGTGACTGGGGCGTGTCTGGCATCGCGTAAGGGCGCCGGGGCGCAAGGGGGCGGTGCGAAATCCGTGTGGTCATCCATGTGCCCGCGAACCGCGTAAAAGGCGGCGCAGCGCGGCATGCCGGGGGCACGGAAATGCGATGGTGGCTAGGGAAAACGACATGTTGAGGTGCAACATGCCACGCAGTATTGTACGTCCTCAACGGCACTCGACCGCGCTCCACCGGTCATGCCGCCATGCACCGCACGGTTATTTTCTTCCTTCAGTGCGCACATGAATCCGGTGCATGGACTTCCGCAGAATTGCGGCCCCGAATCCGATGGCAATACCGACGGCAACCCCGACGGCAACGCAACGACAGTATGGCAGTGCACAACGAGATCGGCCGGAGGCCGATTTGGTGCATGGAAGCGACCGCCAAAAAATAGTACGGTTGTTCGTTTTCAGGCGGATTACACAAGACTTTCAGGAGGCAGGTTCATGGCATTGATGGGTCAAATGATGAGCGCGCCGCTGCTCATTTCCTCCATCATCAAACACGCCGCGCGTTACTACGGCAGCACCGAGATCGTCTCGCGGCGCACGGAGGGCGACCTGCATCGCTATACGTACCGCGATTGCGAACTGCGCGCCCGCAAGCTGGCGCAGGCGCTGGGCGCACTGGGCGTGAAGCAGGGCGAGCGCGTCGGCACGCTGGCCTGGAACGGCTACCGCCACCTGGAGATCTACTACGGCGTGTCCGGCATGGGCGCCGTCTGCCACACCATCAACCCGCGCCTGTTCCCCGAGCAGATTGCCTATATCGTCAACCATGCGGAAGATGGCTATATCTTCTTCGATCTGACCTTCCTGCCGCTGGTGGAGGGCGTGGCGCCGCACTGCCCCAACGTCAAGGGCTGGGTGGCGATGACCGACCGCGCGCATATGCCGGCCGAATCCAGGGTTCCGCTGCTGTGCTACGAGGAGCTGGTCGAGGCGCAGGACGGCAACTACGAATGGTCCCAGTTCGACGAGAACCAGGCGTCGAGCCTGTGCTACACCTCGGGCACCACCGGCAACCCCAAGGGCGCGCTGTATTCGCACCGCTCGACGGTGCTGCACTCGTATGCGTCGGCACTCCCCGACGCGCTGGGCTGCTCCGCCAGCGACGTGATCCTGCCCGTGGTGCCGATGTTTCACGTCAATGCCTGGGGCCTGCCGTACTCGGTGCCGCTGGTCGGCGCCAAGCTGGTGCTGCCGGGTGCCAAGCTGGACGGGGCCTCGATCTATGAACTGTTCGAACAGGAAAAGGTGACCTTCTCCGCCGGCGTGCCGACGGTGTGGCTCGGCCTGCTCCAGCACGTGCAATCGAACAAGCTCAAATTCTCCACCTTCCGCCGCACCGTGATCGGCGGCTCGGCCGCGCCGCCGGCGATGATCCGCGCGCTCGAGGCGCTGGATGTGGAGGTGATCCACGCCTGGGGCATGACCGAGATGTCGCCGCTGGGCACGTCGTGCAAGCTGCTGGCCAAGCACCAGGGCCTGTCCGACGCCGACCGCCACAAGATCCAGGAAAAGCAGGGCCGCGTGATCTTCGGCGTCGACATGAAGATCGTCGATGGCGACGGCAAAGAGCTGCCGTGGGACGGCCAGGCCTTCGGCGACCTGATGGTGCGCGGGCCGTGGATCATCGAGCGCTACTTCCGCAACGATGCCAACCCGCTGGCCGACGGCTGGTTCCCGACCGGCGACGTGGCCACCATCGACGCCGATGGCTTCATGCAGATCACCGACCGCAGCAAGGACGTGATCAAGTCCGGCGGCGAATGGATCTCGTCGATCGATATCGAGAACGTCGCCGCCGCGCACCCCGCGGTGCATATGGCGGCCTGCATCTCGGCCTACCACCCCAAGTGGGATGAACGCCCGCTGCTGGTGGTGGTGAAGAAGCCCGGCGCCGAAGTCACCCGCGAAGAACTGCTGCAGTTCTTCGATGGCAAGGTCGCCAAATGGTGGATCCCGGACGACGTGGCCTTTGTCACCGAGATCCCGCTGACCGCCACCGGCAAGATGCAGAAGCTCAAGCTGCGCGAGCAGTTCAAGGACTACAAGCTGCCGACCGCCTGACGCCGGCACGCGCTTTCCGGTGCGCCATGCCTGCTTGCGGCATGGCGTGTTCGGGGCCGACTGCAAGGCGTGGCAAGGAGGACGCCGCGCAGCCAGCCAAATCCGACGACAAGCCAACGACAAGAGTGAAGGAGACAGGTATGACCAAAATGCGTCCGCTGGTGGCCGGTGTGGCCGTGTTTGCCGCACTGGGTTCTGCGCTGGTTTCAGGTACCGCACTCGCGGATACGGTGAAGATCGCCTTCATTGACCCGCTATCGGGGCTGATGGCTCCCGTTGGGCAGAACCAGCTCAAGAGCTGGCAGTATGTCGCCGACATTGCCAACCAGAAGAACTGGGCCGGCGCGCACAAGTTCGAGGTAGTAGGTTTTGACAACAAGCTATCGCCGCAGGAAAGCCTGACCATCCTCAAGCAGGCGGTCGATCAGAACATCCGCTATATCGTGCAGGGCAACGGCTCGTCGGTCGGGCTGGCGTTGCAGGACGCGGTGGCCAAGCACAATGAGCGCAACCCGGGCAAGGAGATCGTCTACCTGAACTACGCCGCGGTGGACCCGGACATGACCAATGCCAAGTGCAATTTCTGGCATTTCCGGCTGGACGCCAACTCGGACATGAAGATGGAGGCGCTGACGACCTACCTGGCCAAGGACCCGAACGTCAAGAAGGTCTACCTGATCAATCAGAACTACTCGTTCGGCCATCAGGTGGCGCGCGCCGCCAAGGACTACCTGAAGCGCAAGCGCCCGGACATCCAGATCGTGGGTGAAGACCTGCACCCGCTGGCGCAGGTCAAGGACTTTGCCCCGTACGCGGCCAAGATCAAGGCTTCTGGCGCCGATACCGTGATCACCGGCAACTGGGGCAGCGACCTGGCGCTGCTGATCAAGGCGGGCAAGGATGCCGGCCTGACCGCCAACTATTACACCTACTACGCCGGCACCACCGGCGTGCCCACGGCGATGGGCGCCGCCGGCGCCGAGCACGTCAAGTATGTCGGCTACTACAACCCCAACAACAAGGGGTTCAAGGGGGCTGATGTCATCGAGGGCTTCAAGAAGAAGTACAACGATGACTTCTACGTGATGGCCTCCTACACCGGCATTGCCATGCTGTCCAAGGCCTTCAAGGACACCGGCTCGACCGATCCGATCAAGGTTGCCAAGGCGCTCGAGGGCATCAAGGTCGACAGCATGAACGGCACGGTCGAGATGCGCAACTCGGATCACCAGGCGCAGCAGCCGCTGGTGGTCGCCACCTGGAGCAAGGTGGATGGCAAGGAAATCAAGTACGACCAGGAAAACACCGGCTACGGCTGGAAGACCAACGCGCTGATGGACCAGTACGTGTCGGCCCAGCCGACCTCCTGCCAGATGAAGCGGCCGAGCTGATCCTGTTCGTGACGGACCGGCCACGCTGACAAAGTGGCTGCCCGATCCTGCATACTTTCGGTCTTTTTCGGTCGATACCGGGGAGCGTCCGGGGCGGGCATCCGCCCCCGGAGGGGGACGCTCACCCTCAATCCAACCGGACGGATGCCGGCATGCCCACGCATGGCGGCGCCAGCTTGAAGGACACGCTGTGGAATTCTTCGTCATCTCACTGCTGAACGGCATCAGCTACGGGCTGCTGCTGTTCATGCTGTCATCGGGCCTTACGCTGATCTTCAGCATGATGGGCGTGCTCAACTTTGCCCACGCCAGCTTCTACATGCTGGGCGCCTACTTTGCCTACACCATCGCCAGCAAGGTCGGGTTCTGGCCGGCGCTGATCTTCGCGCCGCTGCTGGTGGCGGGCGCGGGCGCGCTGGTGGAGCGCTTCGGCCTGCGCACGGTGCACAAGTACGGACACGTGGCCGAGCTGCTGTTCACCTTCGGCCTGGCCTATCTGATGGAGGAGGGCGTCAAGCTGGTGTGGGGCCTGGCGGCGGTGCCGTACCGGATTCCCGCGGAGCTGGACGGGCCGCTGTTCACGGTGTTCACCTCGTCCTTCCCCAAGTACCGCGCCTTCATGATGCTGGTGTCGCTGGGCATGCTGGTGGCGATCTACCTGGTGCTGACGCGTACCCGCATCGGGCTGGTGATCCAGGCCGCGCTGACGCACCCGGAAATGGTCGAGGCGCTCGGCCACAACGTGCCGCGCGTGTTCATGATGGTGTTTGGCGGCGGCGCCGCGCTGGCCGGGCTGGCCGGGGTGATCGGCGGCAATGCCTTTGTCACCGAGCCGTCGATGGCCGCGGCGGTCGGGTCGATCGTGTTCGTGGTGGCGGTGGTGGGCGGCATGGGGTCGCTGGTGGGCGCGTTCATTGCGTCGATCCTGATCGGCGTGCTGCAGACCTTCGCGGTCACCATCGACGCCTCGCTGGCGGGCCTGATGACCAGCCTCGGGCTGGCCGTCAGCGAGGCCACGCCGTTCTATTCCTTGTGGAAGCTCACGGTGGCCCAGGTGGCGCCGGTGCTGCCGTACCTGCTGCTGGTGGTGATGCTGATCTTCCGCCCGCGTGGACTGATGGGAACCCGGGAGAGCTGACACCATGGAGCAAGCGATGCAACAACCCCGCGAGCCGGTGGTGACCGGCCGCACCCTGCGCTACCGCCCGCTGAACCTGGCGCGCTGGATCATCTGGAGCCTGACCGTGCTGGTCATGCTGGTGCTGCCGCTGATCTTCACCGGGGGCTTCGCCATCACGCTGATGTCGCAGATGGGCATCATGATCATCTTCGCGCTGTCATACAACATGCTGCTCGGGCAGACCGGCATGCTGTCGTTCGGCCACGCGGTCTACTCCGGTCTGGGCGCGTTTATCGCCGTGCATGTGCTGAATATGGTCGGGGCGGGCAAGGTCTGGCTGCCGGTGTCGATGCTGCCGCTGGTGGGCGGCCTGGCGGGTGCCTTCTTTGGCGTGATCTTTGGCTACGTCACCACCAAGAAGTCCGGCACCACCTTTGCCATGATCACCATGGGCATCGGCGAGATGGTGTTCGCCAGTTCGCTGATGTTCCCGGAGTTCTTCGGCGGCGAGGGCGGCATCTCCACCAACCGCGTGGTCGGCGACCCGTTCCTGGGCATCACCTTCGGGCCGGGGCGCCAGGTGTACTACCTGATCGCGGCGTGGTGCCTGCTGTCGATGGTGGCGATGTACGCCTGGACGCAGACGCCGCTGGGCCGCATCGCCAACGCCGTGCGCGACAACCCCGAGCGGGTCGAGTTCATCGGCTACAACACCCAGCGCGTGCGCTACCTGGTGCTGATCCTGTCGGCATTCTTCGCGGGTATCGCCGGGGCGCTGGGCGCCATCAACTTCGAGATCGTCTCGGCCGAGAACGTCAGCGCGGTGCGCTCTGGCGGCGTGCTGCTGGCGGTGTTCATCGGCGGCGCAGGCGTGTTCTTCGGGCCCATCATCGGCGCGGTGGTGTTCGTGCTGTTCGCGGTGGCGCTGTCGGACCTGACCAAGGCCTGGCTGCTGTACCTGGGCCTGTTCTTCGTGCTGATGGTGATGTTCGTGCCGGGCGGGCTGGCCAGCCTGCTACTGATGCAGATGCCGCTGCTGGGCAAGGGCAAGCTGGGCCGCATGCTGCCGTCCTACGCGCGTGCCGGCGGCGCCGGCGTGGTGCTGCTGCTGGCCTTGATCCTGACGGTCGAGCTGGTTTACAAGGTGCAGGTCGACAGCGCCAACGGCACCGCGATGTCGCTGTTCGGCGTCGGCTTCGATGCCGCAACCTGGACGCCATGGCTGGTGGCGGCCGCGCTGTGGGCGGCTGGCCTGTTCGCGTGGCGCCTGGCGGCGGCGCGGGTGCGCAGCGCGTGGGACAAGGTACAGATGGAAATCGTAGGAGGCAGGGCATGACAGCGGCACTGGAACTGACCGATGTACGCAAGAAGTTCGGCCAGACGGAGATCATCCGCGGCGTGAACCTGAGCATCCCGAAGGGTGAGCGCCATGCGCTGATCGGGCCGAACGGGGCGGGCAAGTCGACCACCTTCAACCTGATCTCGGGGCGCTTTGCGCCGACCAGCGGCACGGTGCGCCTGAACGGCGAGGAGATCGGCGGGCTGCAGCCGTTCGTGATCAACCGCATGGGGCTGTCGCGCAGCTTCCAGATCACCAACATCTTCCATCGGCTGTCGGTGTTCGAGAACCTGCGCTGCGCGGTGCTGTGGTCGCTCGGCTACAGGTATTCGTTCTGGCACCGGCTCACGGGCCTGCGCGACACGCGCGAGCGCGCCGACGAGGTGCTGGAGCTGATTGGCATGCAGCACCGCCGCGATAGCCAGGCGGGCCTGCTGACCTATGCCGAGCAGCGTGCGCTGGAGATCGGCATCACCATCGCGGGTGGCGCCGAGGTGATCCTGCTGGACGAGCCCACCGCGGGCATGAGCCGCTCCGAGTCCGATCACGCGGTCGAACTGATCCGCAAGGTCACCGTCGGCAAGACGCTGGTGATGGTGGAGCACGACATGAGCGTGGTGTTCGGCCTGGCCGACCGGATTTCAGTGCTGGTCTACGGCGAAGTGATCGCCACGGACACCCCGCAGGCCATCCGCAACAACCGCAAGGTCAAGGAGGCTTACCTGGGCACCACCCTCGACGAAGACGCCACCGAAGGAGCGCACTGATGGGCAAGCGCATGCTGAATGTCGGGGGCCTGCACGCCTACTACGGCAAGAGCCACATCCTCCATGGCGTGGACGCGCATATCGACGAAGGCGAGATCGTCGCGCTGCTGGGCCGCAACGGGGTGGGGCGCTCGACCATGGCGAAGGCCATCCTCGGGATGGTCAAGGCCGAGGGCTCGGTGCGGTTTCGCGACGAAGAGATCCTGGGGCGGCGTACCTTCGAAATCGCGCACCTTGGGATTGGCTATGTGCCTGAGAACCGGGATATCTTTCCGACGCTGACGGTGCGGCAGAATTTGCTGCTGGGGGAGAAGCGCAACCCACGGCAGGCCAAGCCGCGCTGGACCGTCGAAGACATGTTCAATATGTTCCCGCGGCTGAAGGAGCGCGAGAACACCTCGGCCGGCGTGCTCTCCGGCGGCGAGCAGCAGATGCTGACGCTGTGCCGCACCCTGATGGGCGATCCCGACCTGGTGCTGATCGACGAACCGACCGAAGGCCTGGCGCCGATGATCGTGGCATTGGTCGGGGACTACCTGAAGACGCTGAAAGAGCGGGGTATTTCCGTGCTGCTGATCGAGCAGAAGCTGGCGATCGCACTGGACATTTCCCAGCGCGTCTACGTGATGGGGCACGGGCACATCGTGTTCGAAGGCACGCCCGCCGAACTGAAGGCCAACTCGCAGGTGAGAAAGGAGTGGCTGGAGGTCTGATCCGGCGCTCACCATGGAGTACTACACCAAGGCGCACAACCACTACGGCGCGCTGGGCGCGGGGCGCTTCGGCATGCTGACGGCGAACTTCAGGTTCTGAGGATTGCCCTGCTGCCGGCCGGCCGGCCGGGCTGAGCTGGCCTGGGCCATGGACTGCGGGTTCCGGCTGGATGCCGGACCCGCGGTTTTTTTATTTCCAGCGGTTGGCCGGGGCCGGCGCCTGGCGGCTGCCGTTCAGGCCGCCCGCCGTTCCTTCTGCGCTTCAACCTCGGGCGGAAACTCGAACGGCATATCCTCATAGTCGATCAGCCGCGACTTCTTCACGGCCCGGTACCCCCACCACAGCGCCAGGAACGCCGGCACGCCGATATAAGTCGCCACGATCTCCGGCCACCGGTTCGGAATATCCGCAAACGCCTGGTAGTTCTGCCCGGCCACGATCACCAGGCACAGCACCACGGTAAAGACGGGGCCGAAGGGATAGAGCGGCGAGCGGTACGCCAGCATGCTCACGTCATAGCCCTGGTGCACCAGCCCGCGACGGAAGCGGTAATGGCTGATGGCAATACCCAGCCAGGCAAAGAAGCCGGTCATGGCCGAAGTGTTGAGCAGCCACAGGTAGACCGCCTTGTCCCCGAACAGCGAACTGAAGAAGCACAGCGCGCCCACGGCGGTGGTGGCCAGCAGCGCATTGAACGGCACGCCGCTCACGGTCAGCTTGCCGAAGGCGCGTGGCGCGCGGCCGCTGACGGCCAGGCCGTAGAGGATCCGGGTCGATACATACATGCTGGAGGTGCCGGCCGAGAGCAGCGCGGTCAGCACCACCGCGTTCATCAGCCCCGCGGCAAAGGCCAGGCCGGCGTGGCGGAATACCAGCGCAAACGGGCTCACGCCCACGTCGGTGACATCGTTGCGCAGCAGGCTGGGATCGGTATAGGGAATCAGCACCCCGATGATCAGGATCGCGATCACATAGAACAGCAGGATGCGCCAGAAGGTCTGCCGGATCGCGCGCGGGAGGGTCGTGGCCGGGTTCTCCGCTTCGCCGGCGGCCACGCCCACGGTTTCCGTGCCCTGGAAGGAGAAGCCCGCGATCATCGCCACGCCGATCATGGCCGGGATGCCGCCGACGAAGGGCGCGTCGCCAATGGTGAAGTTGTGCCAGCCAGACTGCGGGCCACCTTTCATGATGCCGAAGATCATCAGCAGGCCCACGCCCAGGAACACGATCACGGTCACCACCTTGATCAGCGCGAACCAGTACTCGGCCTCGCCGAAGCCGCGCACCGAGAACGCATTGAGCCCGAACATCAGCAGCAGGAACGCGGCGCTCCAGACCACGCCGGGCATTTCGGGGAACCAGTACTGCATCACCAGCTGCGCCGCGGTCAGTTCCACGGCGATGGTCACAGCCAGGCTGAACCAGTAGTTCCAGCCCAGCGCGAAGCCAAAGCCTTCGTCGACATAGAGTGCGCTGTAGGTGACAAAGGAGCCGGCCACCGGCATATGCACCGCCAGCTCGCCCAGGCTGGTCATCAGGCAATAGACCATCAGGCCGAGCAGGATATACATCAGCAGCGCGCCGCCGGGGCCGGCCTGCGCGATCGAGGCGCCCGAGGCCACGAACAGCCCGGTGCCGACCGCGCCGCCGATGGCGATCATGGTCAGGTGGCGGGCCTTGAGCTTGCGCTTGAGGTGGTCGTGCTCGACCACCGGGTGCTGGTGCTGGTGCTCGTGAGCGTGGGAGTGTGAGGGGGAAGACATCAGGGTCACTGGACCTTCCGCCGATCCGGCATCTTGTGGAGCCCGGGCGGCAAAAAATGAAAAGCCGCGAGTCTACCGTGTCGGCTCGCGCGATTTGTCCGTGTCGGTCAAATAAAGTCCGATACTGGTTTAGAGGCGGCACTCAGTCGCACTCCGCAAGTGCGCTATCCGGCATGGCAGGGCAATTTGGCGCTGGGTTAAGCGGCCCCTCCATGCATCGCGATCACGGGCGGCATTCGCGCCGCGCATGTCGCCGGATAAGTCCGAAAATTAAAATTGAACGACCGTGCTATTTTGTGTATGCTTGTTTCGCTCAAGCGCCGGAAGGCGTTACGGGGCGCGGGAAAGCGGCAGGTCGGGGCGGAGGGTTTACCCGCCCATGACGGCCACCTCCCGCAGCAGTCGCCGGCCGCCGCTGGCCGCGCCGTGTAGTGGAAAATGCATTCGAGAATTCGAATCCCGAGACAACTTTTGACACCAAAGGAACCAGCATGACAGCGCAGTATCAGGTTCAGGACGGCGTAGCCGTCATCACGCTCGACAATCCCCCTGTCAACGGCCTGGGTCACAGCACCCGGCTTGGCATCGTCGAAGGCATGACCCGTGCGCTGGACGATGCCGCCGTCAAGGCCATCGTCATCACCGGCGCTGGCAAGGCTTTCTCGGGCGGCGCCGACATCCGTGAATTCAATACGCCCAAGGCCATGCAGGAGCCGACGCTGCACTCGGTGATCCGCGTGCTGGAAGGCTCGTCCAAGCCGGTCGTGGCCGCCGTGCACTCGGTCGCCATGGGTGGCGGCCTGGAACTGGCGCTTGGCTGCAACTACCGCGTGGCGTCCAAGGGTGCGCAGATCGCGCTGCCGGAAGTGAAGCTGGGCCTGCTGCCCGGCGCCGGCGGCACGCAGCGCCTGCCGCGCGTGATCGGCCTGGAGGCCGCGGCCAACATGATCGTGTCGGGCACCCCGGTGCTGTCCGAGAAGTTCGCCGGCACCAAACTGTTCGACGAGATCGTCGACGGTGACGTGCTGCCCGCGGCGGTCAAGTTCGCGCAGAACGTCGGTGCCGCCACCGGCCCGCACCCCAAGGTGCGCGACCTGAAGGTGCGCCACGAGAACCCCGAAGGCTACCTGGGCTTTGCCCGCAACACCGTGGCCGCGATGGCCAAGAACTTCCCGGCACCGCTGAAGTGCCTGGAAGCGGTGGCCGGCTCGCTCAAGCCGTTCGAGCAAGGTCTCAAGGAAGAGCGCGAGGGCTTCCTGTTCCTGGTGACCACCCCGGAATCGCGCGCGCTGCGCCACGCCTTCTTTGGCGAGCGTGCCGCCAGCAAGATTCCCGATGTGCCTGAAGGCACCGCGACCCGCAAGATCGAGAAGGTCGCCGTGATCGGCGCCGGCACCATGGGTGGCGGCATCAGCATGAACTTCCTGAACGCGGGCATCCCGGTCACCATCCTGGAAACCAAGCAGGAAGCGCTGGACCGCGGCGTCGGCATCATCCGCAAGAATTATGAGAACAGCGCGAAGAAGGGCAAGCTGACCCAGGAGAAGGTGGAGCAGCGCATGGGCCTGCTGTCGACCACGCTGTCCTATGACGAGATCAAGGACGCCGACCTGGTTATCGAAGCCGTCTTCGAAGAAATGGGCGTCAAGGAAATCGTCTTCAAGAAGCTGGACGAAGTGATGAAGCAAGGCGCGATCCTGGCTTCGAACACCTCCACGCTGGACGTCAACAAGATCGCCTCGTTCACCAAGCGTCCGCAGGACGTGGTCGGCATGCACTTCTTCAGCCCGGCCAACGTGATGAAGCTGCTGGAAGTGGTTCGCGGCGAGAAGACCGGCAAGGACGTGCTGGCCACGGTCATGCAGCTCGGCAAGAAGATCAAGAAGACTGCGGTGGTGTCGGGTGTGTGCGACGGCTTTATCGGCAACCGCATGATCGAGCAGTACAGCCGCCAGGCCGGTTACCTGCTGGACGAAGGCGCGCTGCCCGAGCAAGTGGACAAGGCCATCGAGAAGTTCGGTTTTGCCATGGGCCCGTTCCGCATGGGCGACCTGGCCGGCAACGACATCGGCTGGGCCATCCGCAAGCGCCGCGCCGTGGACAAGCCTGACATCCAGTACTCCAAGACCGCCGACCTGCTGTGCGAAATGGGCCGCTACGGCCAGAAGACCGGCGCGGGCTGGTACGACTACAAGGCGGGCGACCGCAAGCCGTACCCGAACCAGCAGGTCAACGACATGATCGTGCAGCACTCGAAGGACCTGGGCATCACCCGCCGCAAGATCTCTGATGAAGAGATCGTCGAGCGCTTGGTGTTCGCGCTGGTCAACGAAGGCGCCAAGATCCTGGAGGAAGGCATTGCCTCCAAGGCCTCGGATATCGACATGGTGTACCTGACCGGCTACGGCTTCCCGCTGTTCCGCGGCGGCCCGATGCTGTACGCGGACCAGGTCGGCCTGTACAACGTGGCGCTGGCCATGAAGCGCTACGCCAAGGGCTACCACGGCGAAGCCTGGCAGGTCGCGCCGCTGCTGCAGAAGCTGGCGGACGAAGGCAAGGGCTTCAACGGTTAATACCGTCAAGCAAGGTTCAGCCTGGAGCTGAGATGAACACCGTCATCGGACCGGACGATTGCCTGCTGGTGATCGACGTGCAGAACGACTTCATGCCGGGCGGCGCGCTTGCCGTGCCTCACGGCGATGAAGTGGTGCCCGTCATTAACCGGCTGGCGCGCGCGTTCGGTCATGTGGTGCTGACGCAGGACTGGCATCCCGCCGCGCATGTTTCCTTTGCGGCCAACCATGCCGGCACGCAGCCGTTCCAGTCGCTGACGCTGCCGTACGGGCCGCAGGTGCTGTGGCCGGTGCATTGCGTGCAGGGCACGCCCGGCGCCGCGCTGCATGCGGGGCTCAGCGTGCCGCACGCGCGGCTGGTGATCCGCAAGGGCCACCACGCCGACGTGGACAGCTACTCCGCCTTCCTGGAGGCGGACCGCACCACGCGCACCGGACTGGCTGGCTACCTGCGCGAGCATGGCGTGAAGCGCGTGTTCTGCGCGGGCCTGGCGACGGACTATTGCGTGGCCTGGAGTGCGCTCGATGCGCGCGCCGCGGGCTTTGCCGCCGCGGTGATCGAGGATGCCTGCCGCGCCATCGACCTGGACGGGTCGCTGGCCAGGGCATGGCAGGACCTCGGCGCCGCCGGCGTTGCGCGCGTCACGTCCGCTGAACTGCTGAAGGGCCAGGGCTGAACCGAACCACCGAACTGAACGACACAAGAGATTCCGAGGAGCAAGACATGAACGAAGCAGTCATCGTATCCACCGCACGGACCCCCCTGGCCAAGAGCTGGAAGGGCGCCTTCAACATGACCCACGGCGCCACGCTCGGTGGTCATGCCGTCCAGCACGCCATTGCCCGCGCCAAGATCGAGGCCGCCGAAGTGGAAGACGTGCTGATGGGCTGCGCCAACCCGGAAGGCGCCACCGGCGCCAACATCGCTCGCCAGATCGCACTGCGCGCCGGCTGCCCGGTGACCGTGCCCGGCGCCACCGTCAACCGCTTCTGCTCGTCTGGCCTGCAGACCATCGCCATGGCCGCGCAGCGCGTGATCGCCGATGAGGGTGACATCTTCGTCGCCGGCGGCGTGGAAAGCATCTCGTGCGTGCAGCAGGAGATGAACCGCCATATGGTCCAGGAAAGCTGGCTGCTGAAGAACAAGCCGGAAATCTACTGGAACATGCTGCAGACCGCTGAGAACGTGGCCAAGCGCTACAACATCTCGAAGGAGCGCCAGGACGAGTACGGCGTGCGCAGCCAGCAACGCGCCGCCGCCGGGCTGGAAGCCGGCAAGTTCAAGGACGAGATCGTGCCGATGACGGTGCTGGCGGGCGTGGCCGACAAGTCGACCGGCCAGCTGGTGACCAAGGAAGTCACCATCTCTGCCGACGAAGGCATCCGCGCCGATACCACGCTGGAAGGCGTGGCCAAGATCCGCAGCGCCGTGCCGGGTGGCGTGATCACCGCCGGCAATGCCTCGCAGTTCTCGGACGGCGCTTCGGCGGCCGTGGTCATGAACGCACGCGTGGCCGAGGCCCGCGGCCTGCAGCCGCTGGGCGTGTTCCGCGGCTTCGCCGTGGCTGGCTGCGAGCCGGACGAGATGGGCATCGGCCCGGTCTTTGCCGTGCCCAAGCTGCTGAAGAAGGCTGGCCTGAAGGTCGACGACATCGGCCTGTGGGAGCTGAACGAAGCTTTCGCGGTGCAGGTGCTGTACTGCGCCGATACGCTGGGCATCCCGATGGACCGCCTCAACGTCAACGGCGGCGCCATCGCCGTGGGCCACCCCTACGGTGTCTCGGGCGCGCGCCTGGTCGGCCATGCGCTGATCGAAGGCAAGCGCCGCGGCGTCAAGTACGTGGTCGTGACCATGTGCATCGGCGGTGGCCAGGGTGCGGCCGGCCTGTTCGAAGTCCTGTAACGGCTGACAACCCGGACAGACTGCCGGTTTGCGCCCCTCTCCCGTTTGGGGAGAGGGGCAGGGGGTGAGGGCAGGCGCTGGCATACCACCGGCCTGTACTTCGTAGTACCGTCCGGCCCTCACCCCAACCCTCTCCCGCATGCGGGAGAGGGAGCACCCACACGGTGATTCAAAACCCCGGCGGCTCGCACCAAAAGACAAAAGAACTCGCGGCACGCCACGCAGTGCGCCGCATGGAGACACCATGTCGATGATCCTTTCCCGCCGCGACCTGAACTTCGTGCTGTACGAATGGCTAAAGGTCGACGAGCTCACGCGCATCCCGCGCTATGCCGACCACTCGCGCGAGACCTTCGACGCCGCGCTGGACACCTGCGAAAAGATCGCCACCGACCTGTTCGCGCCGCACAACAAGAAGAACGACCAGCAGGAACCGCATTTCGACGGCGAGACCGTCAGCATCATCCCCGAGGTCAGCACCGCGCTGAAGGCCTTCTGCGAGGCCGGGCTGATGGCCGCCGGCCAGGACTATGAGCTGGGCGGCATGCAGCTGCCGGTGGTGGTCGAGAAGGCCGGCTTTGCCTACTTCAAGGGTGCCAACGTCGGCACCAGCTCATACCCGTTCCTGACCATCGGCAACGCCAACTTGCTGCTCGCGCACGGCACGCCGGCGCAGGTCGAGACCTTCGTCAAGCCGGAGATGGAAGGGCGCTTCTTCGGCACCATGTGCCTGTCCGAGCCGCAGGCGGGATCGTCGCTGTCGGACATCACCACGCGCGCCGAGTACGAGGGCGAGTCGCCGCTGGGCGCGCAGTACCGGCTGCGCGGCAACAAGATGTGGATCTCCGCCGGCGAACACGAGCTGTCGGACAATATCGTCCACCTGGTGCTGGCCAAGATCCCGGGCCCGGACGGCAAGCTGATCCCGGGCGTGAAGGGCATCTCGCTCTTCATCGTGCCCAAGTACCTGGTCAACAAGGACGGCTCGCTGGGCGAGCACAACGACGTGGTGCTGGCCGGCCTGAACCACAAGATGGGCTACCGCGGCACCACCAACTGCCTGCTGAACTTCGGCGAAGGCATGAAGTACCAGCCGGGCGGAAAGGCCGGTGCGGTCGGCTACCTGGTGGGCGAGCCGCACAAGGGCCTGGCCTGCATGTTCCACATGATGAACGAGGCGCGCATCGGCGTGGGCCTGGGCGCGGTGATGCTGGGCTATACCGGCTACCTGCATGCGCTGGACTACGCGCGCAACCGCCCGCAAGGCCGCCCGGTCGGCCCCGGCGGCAAGGATGCGGCCAGCCCGCAGGTAAAGCTGGTCGAGCACGCCGACATCCGCCGCATGCTGCTGGCGCAGAAGAGCTATGTCGAAGGCGGCCTGGCGCTGAACCTGTATTGCGCGCGCCTGGTCGACGAGGAAGAGGCCGCGGCGGCCGCCGGCGACGAGGCCGCGCATGCGCGCCTGGCGCTGCTGCTCGACATCCTGACGCCGATCGCCAAGAGCTGGCCGTCGCAATGGTGCCTGGAGGCCAACAACCTGGCGATCCAGGTGCATGGCGGCTACGGCTACACGCGCGAGTACAACGTCGAGCAGTTCTACCGCGACAACCGCCTCAACCCGATCCACGAAGGCACGCACGGCATCCAGGGCCTGGACCTGCTGGGCCGCAAGGTGGTGATGAAGGATGGCGCGGCCTTCAAGCTGCTGGGCGAGCGCATGCAGGACACCATCGGCCGCGCGCTCGCCGCCGGCGATGCCGAGCTGTCGCAGCAGGCAGGCGCCCTCGGCGCCGCCGCCAAACGCCTGGCCGAGGTCACGCAGGCGCTGTGGAGCGCGGGCGACCCCAACGTGACGCTGGCCAATGCCTCGGTCTACCTGGAGGCTTTCGGGCACGTGGTGGTGGCGTGGATCTGGCTGGAGCAGGCGCTGCTGGCACAAGCCGCGCTGCCGCGTGCGAACGGCAAGGAAGACGAGGACTTCTACCGCGGCAAGCTGGCCGCGGCGGCGTACTTCTTCCGCTGGGAGCTGCCCAAGGCCGGCCCGCAGCTGGCGCTGCTTGAGTCGCTCGACCGCACCACGCTCGACATGCAGGACGCGTGGTTCTGAGCAGCGCTCGCCCATCCCCGAACACTACAGAACGAAGGAAGACAATATGCGTACCATCCAGCAACTGTTTGACCTGAAGGGCAAGACCGCGCTGATCACCGGCGGCTCGCGCGGGCTTGGCCTGCAGATTGCCGAGGCGCTGGGCGAGCAGGGCGCGCGCGTGGTGCTGTCGGCGCGCAAGGCCGATGAGCTGCAGGCGGCGCAGGCGCACCTGAAATCGCTTGGCATCGAGGCCGACTGGATCGCCGCCGACGGCTCGCAGGAGTCGGAGATCGCCCGCCTGGCCGACGAGGCCATCGCGAAGCTGGGCCACGTCGACATCCTGGTCAACAACGCCGGCGCCACCTGGGGCGCCCCGGCCGAGGACCATCCGGTCGAGGCCTGGGACAAGGTGATGAACCTGAACATCCGCGGCCTGTTCCTGCTGTGCCAGCGCATCGGCAAGCTGTCGATGATCCCGCGCCGCCAAGGCCGCATCATCAACGTGGCGTCGATCGCGGGCCTGGCCGGCAACCCGCCGGGCAGCATGGAGACCATTGCCTACAACACTTCCAAAGGTGCGGTGGTCAACTTCACGCGCACGCTGGCGGGCGAGTGGGGCGAGCACAACATCACCGTCAACGCGCTGGCGCCGGGCTTCTTCCCGTCGAAGATGACCAAGGGCTCGCTCGAGCGCATGGGCGTCGAGGCCATGTGCGCCGGCGTGCCGCTGCACCGCCTGGGCGACGACGAAGACCTGAAGGGCGCCGCGCTGCTGTTCGCCAGCGATGCCGGCAAGCACATCACCGGCCAGATCCTCGCGGTGGACGGCGGCGTCAGCGCGGTCTGAGTCAGGCAAGGGCAATCCGGCGCCGCTTGGCGGAATGCCGGATTGCCCTCAAACTTGGGGCCTGCGCGAGGCCAGTCCTCGCTGGCACCCCATTTCCGGACTTGCATTTGCCATGAACCAGTTCAAAGGCCCCCTGACTCACATCCCCTTCCTTGCCGATCTCGGCGTGACCTGCAACTTCGCCGAAGGCGGGCGCAGCGAGATTGCGCTGCCGATCGAGAAGCGCCATCAGAACAGCTGGGACATGGCCCACGGCGGCGTGATCATGACGCTGCTCGACGTGGCCATGGCGGTGGCCGGCCGCAGCAGCGACGCAGACGGCCGGGGCGTGGTCACCATCGAGATGAAGACCAGCTTCATGGCACCGGGGCGCGGCGCGCTGAGCGCGCGCGGCACCACCGTGCACCGCACCACCACCATGGTGTTCTGCGAAGGCGAGATCGTCGATGCCGACGGCAAGACCGTGGCGCGCGGCTCGGGCACCTTCAAGTACATCCGGCGCATGCCGCCGCAGCGCCCGGGTGAAACCGATACCGGTGCCGACGGCTGAGCGCCGGCACCGACGCAGCAGACGGGGCAGTGCGGCTGTCCCTCCCGACGCAGTCTTCAAGCTGTTCCATATTCTTACTGAAAGGCATCGATCATGTCCAAAACGTTCAAGCGCATCGTCCTGGCCTCGCGTCCCGAAGGCGCGGTGACGCCGGCCAATTTCCGCCTGGAAGAAGTGCCCGTGCCGCAGATCGCAGACGGCCAGGTGCTGGTGCGCAACCACTACCTGTCGCTGGATCCGTACATGCGCGGCCGCATGAACGAGAGCAAGTCCTATGCCGCGCCGCAGCCGCTCGATGAGGTCATGATCGGCGGCACCGTGGGCGAAGTGGTGGAAAGCAAGAACAGCAAGTTCAAGCCGGGCGACAAGGTGGTCGGCATGTTCGGCTGGCAGGAGATGGGCGTCAGCGACGGCACCGGCCTGCAGCCGGTCGACACCACGCATATCCCGCTGTCGGCCTACCTGGGCTCGGTCGGCATGCCGGGCGTGACCGCCTGGTATGGCCTGAACAAGATCATCCTGCCCAAGCCGGGCAAGACCATTGCGGTCAGCGCGGCCTCCGGCGCGGTGGGCAGCGTGGTCGGGCAGCTGGCCAGGCTGGCCGGCTGCCGCGCGGTCGGCTTTGCCGGCGGCAAGGACAAGTGCGACTACGTGGTCAATGAGCTGGGCTTCGATGCCTGCATCGACTACAAGGCGGCCAAGGATCCCAAGGACCTTTACCGCATGCTCAAGGAAGCCACCCCGGACGGCATCGACGGCTATTTCGAGAACGTCGGCGGCGATATCCTGGACGCGGTGCTGACGCGCATGAACGCCTTCGGCCGCATCGCCATGTGCGGCATGATCGCGGGCTATGACGGCCAGCCGCTGCCGCTGAAGAACCCGCAGCTGATCCTGGTGTCGCGCCTGACCATTGAGGGCTTTATCGTCTCTGAGCATATGGAAGTCTGGCCGCAGGCGCTGAAGGAACTGGGCACCGCCGTCGCACAAGGCAAGCTCAAGTTCCGCGAGAGCATTGCCGAAGGCCTGGCCAGCGCGCCGGAAGCCTTTATCGGCCTGCTCAAGGGCAAGAACTTCGGCAAGCAGCTGGTCAAGCTGGTCTGAGCGGCGCATGCAGGGCCGCGGCGCGCCTGCCGGGCGCGCCGCGGGCAACGGATTTCACCAACAAAATGGAGACACCGATGAATGCCCCGCAAGCCCCGCAAAACCAGAGTGCCGACGAGATCGGCGCCGGCCTGCCTGAAGAGGTCAAGGCGCGCTACCGCAACCTGCCGCAGCCGCCGCAGTTCGCCACCGCCGCCGAAGAGCGCCTGCACCGCAAGCAGCGCCTGGCCGCGGCCTTCCGGCTGTTTTCCAGATTCGGTTTCGACGAAGGCGTGGCCGGCCATATCACCGCGCGCGACCCGGAGTTTCCCGATACCTTCTGGGTCAATCCCTTCGGTGTGCATTTCAGCCAGGTCAAGGTTTCCAACCTGATCCGCTGCGACCACCACGGCGACGTGGTGGAGGGCGACTACCTGGTCAATGCCGCGGCCTTCGCCATCCATTCGCGCGTGCACCAGACCCGCCCCGACGCGGTCGCGGCCGCGCACTCGCACAGCACCCATGGCCGTGCGTGGTCCACGCTGGGCCGCCCGCTCGATCCGCTGACGCAGGACGTGTGCGCGTTCTATCAGGACCATGCGGTCTATGACGATTTCGGCGGCGTGGTGGTGGAGCTCGACGAGGGCCAGCGCATCGCCAATGCGCTGGGCCCGAACAAGGCCGCCATCCTGCAGAACCATGGCCTGCTGACGGTCGGCAAGACCGTGGACGAAGCCGCCTGGTGGTTCATCACCATGGAGCGCTCCTGCCAGGTCCAGTTGCTGGCCGAAGCCGCCGCGGCGCGCACCCAGGCGCCGCTCAAGCTGATCTCCGATGCGGCCGCGCGCCAGGCCTATTCGATCGTCGGCACCGCGCAGGCGGGCTGGTTCCAGTTCCAGCCGCTGTATGCCCGCATCGTCAAGGAACAGCCGGACCTGCTGGACTGAATCCGCGCGGAACTAGCCGCAATATGGAGGTGGATCGCATGGCCGAGATCATTCTTCACCAGTACGCAACTTCGCCATTCTCCGAGAAGGTGCGCCTGCTGCTGGGCGCCAAGGGACTGGCGTGGCAGGCGGTGGAAATCCCCGCCATCCTGCCCAAGCCCGACCTGCTTGCGCTGACGGGCGGCTACCGCCGCACGCCGGTGATGCAGGTCGGTGCCGATATCTACTGCGATACCGCGCTGATCTGCGAGGTGCTGGACGCGCTGGTGCCCACGCCGGCGCTGTATCCGCCGGCCCAGGCCGCGGCGGCGCGGGTCGCGGCAGCCTGGTTCGATGCGGCGCTGTTTACGGCGTCGGTGACCTATGTGTTCCAGCCAG
This sequence comes from Cupriavidus sp. UYPR2.512, assembly GCF_000379565.1. Classification (NCBI taxonomy): domain Bacteria; kingdom Pseudomonadati; phylum Pseudomonadota; class Betaproteobacteria; order Burkholderiales; family Burkholderiaceae; genus Cupriavidus; species Cupriavidus sp. UYPR2.512. Next base: position 115,061 of record NZ_KB903206.1, read on the forward strand.
CCGGCGTTGCCAGCATGCTGGGCCACCTGTCGCCGGCGCAGGTCCAGGCCTTTACCGCCGACCGCAAGGCCATGCGCGGCGACACCCATGCACTGCGCATGCCGTTGCCCGAAGCCACCGCGCTGCTGCATGAAACCTTCGGGCAACTGGAAACGCAGTTCGCGGCCGGGATCGAGCATGTGGCCGGGCCGGCGCTGTCGGTTGCCGACTTCTCGCTGTACCACAACCTTTGGTTTATCCGCCGCGCCGGTGCGCTGGCGCAGTTGCTGGAGGCTTATCCGCGCTTGCAGGCCTGGTATGCGCGCATGAACACCTTTGGCCATGGCCGGCCGCGCGTGATCGACGGCGAGGACGCGATCAGCGCCGCGCACAGTGCCGATCCGCTTGTGCTGGATGAGGGTGTGGTCGCGGACGCCGGCCTGCAGGCCGGCGACCCCGTCACCGTCACGCCCACCGACTATGCGCGCGACCCGGTGGCCGGCGTGCTGCTGTCGCTGACCGCGCGCCGCGTCACGCTGCGCCGCCAGGACCCGCGCGCCGGTGCGCTCAATGTGCATTTCCCGCGGCAGGGCTACCAGGTGCAGCGCGCCGCCTGAGCGCGCGCACGGCACACGGCCCGCCGTTTCCCAAACGAATCACGTGACAGGACAGACGATATGAAGGATTTCTCCAACAAGGTGGCTGTCATTACCGGCGGCGCCTCGGGTTTCGGCAAGGAGTTTGCCCACATTGCGGCCGGCCTCGGCATGAAGCTGGTGCTGGCGGATGTGCAGGCAGACGCGCTGGACGCGACCGTAGCGGAATTCAAGGCACGCAATGTGCCGGCGATCGGGTTGCGCACCGACGTCTCGCGGGCCGACCAGGTGCAGGCGCTGGCCGATGCTGCCATCGACGCTTTCGGCCAGGTCAACCTGCTGTTCAATAACGCCGGCGTGGGCGCGGGCGGCCTGATCTGGGAGAACTCCGAGAAGGACTGGGAGTGGGTGCTGGGCGTCAACCTGTATGGCGTAGTGCACGGCGTGCGCATCTTCACGCCGCTGATGCTGGCCGCGGCGGAGAAGGATCCGGCCTACCAGGGCCATATCGTCAACACGGCGTCGATGGCGGGCTTGCTGAACCCGCCGGCAATGGGCGTATACAACGTGTCCAAGCATGCGGTGGTGGCGTTGACGGAAACGCTGTACCAGGACCTGGGGCTGGTGACGGAGCAGGTGCGCTGCTCGGTGCTGTGCCCGTACTTCGTGCCGACCGGCATCAGCCAGTCGCAGCGCAACCGGCCCGCCGACCTGGCCAACCAGGCGCCGCCGACGCGCTCGCAGCTGGTGTCGCAGGCCTTGTCGGACAAGGCCGTCGGCTCCGGCAAGGTGACCGCCGCCGAGGTCGCGCAGCTGACCTTCGATGCCATCCGCGACGAAAGCTTCTATATTTATTCCCACCCCCAGGCGCTCGCCCCCGTGCGCCAGCGCTTTGAGGATATCGTCGGGCAGCGCAATCCCGGCGATCCGTTTGCCGACAAGCCCGAGGTCCGCGCGGGCCTTGTTGCCGCGTTGCGCGGCTGACTGACGTTCGCCAACCCCGGCCAGCACAACGCCACAACGAGGAGGACCGCATATGGAGAACAACATGGCAGCCCCCGCCGCCGTGATCCGCCACCTGCAGTACGCCACGCTGCCCAACGGTACCCGCCTGCACTACGCCAGCGCGGGCGAGCGTGGCAAGCCGCTGATGCTGTTCGTGCACGGCTTTCCTGAATTCTGGTTCGAATGGGAGGCCCAGCTGGCCGAGTTCGGGCGCACGCATTTTGCCGTGGCGCCGGACTTGCGCGGCTACAACCTGTCGAGCAAGCCCGCCGGCGTCGAGGCCTACCGGCCGCGCCATATTGTCGAAGACCTGGTGCAGCTGGTCAGCGCGCTGGGCTATGACCAGGCCATAGTGGTGGCGCACGACTGGGGCGGGGCGATCTGCTGGAACCTGGCAATCCAGTTTTCGCAGCTGGTGCGCCAGCTCATCATCGTCAACTCGCCGCATCCGTACCTGTTTGCGCGCGCGCTGGCCACCGATCCCGGGCAGCAGGCCGCTTCCGCCTACATGAACTGGCTGCGCAAGCCGGGCTCGGAAAAGGCACTGGCCGCCAACGACTTCGCGTTGCTGGACCGGATGCTGGCCGATGCCGACGGCAAGCCGGCGGCCTGGTACACGCCCGAGACGCGCGCCAGGTACCACGCGGCATGGTCCCAGCCGGGCGAAGGCCAGGACGCCGGCGTCCATCCGCTCACCGGCGGCGTCAATTTCTACCGCGCCTCGCCCATGCACCCGCCGGGCGAGGGCGAGCCGCCGCCCGACATCTCGCGCCTGGATCCGGCCGCCTTTGTGGTCAGGGTCCCGACGCTGGTGATCTGGGGCGAGCGCGACCGTGCGCTGCCGAAGTCGCTGGTGGACGGTCTGGCAGACTTCGTGCCCGAGCTGCGCCTGGAACGCATCCCCGAGGGCACGCACTGGGTGATCCACGAACAGCCGGAACGGGTCAACCAGCTGATCCGCAGCGCCTTGCCGGCGTGACCGGGGCGCGCGGCTGCCCCGGGGCAGCCGCGCGTGGCTTCAGGTCAGGCGCTCGCGGTACAGCCGGTAGTTCTCGTCGTCGAAGCAGACAAAGGTGACCTGCTCGATCTCCGGCGCCCCGGCCAGCGCTTCGCGCACCGCGGCGATGGCGATATCCGCCGCGCGCTCGCGCGGGAAGGCGTAGATGCCGGTGCTGATATTGGGAAAGGCCAGCCTGCGCAGATGGTGCTGCGCCGCCAGGCGGATGCTGTTGCGGTAGGCATTGGCCAGTTGTTCGTCCTCGCCCTGGTCGCCGCCTTGCCAGACCGGCCCGACCGCGTGGATCACGTATGGCGCCGGCAGGCGGCCGCCGGTGGTGATCACCGCTTCGCCGGTGGGGCAGCCGCCCTGCTCGTCGCGGATCGCGCGGCAGGCCTCCTTGATGGCGGAGCCGCCCGCCCCGTGGATGGCCCCGTCGACGCCGCCGCCGCCCAACAGGCCGCTATTGGCCGCGTTGACGATGGCATCGACTTCCATCCGGGTGATATCGCCATGGACTACCTGCAAGTGCTCGCCGCTCATGGTGTCTCCTGCGCTGTGGAGGGAGGGCCGCCGGACAGCCGCTTGGTCGGTCAGGCCGGCGGGAGGCTGCTGTGTGCTACATGGACTGCTCAAGCATACGCCGATAATCCGCGGCGCTGGCTTCTTTCGGGTTGGTTTTGTGGCAGTGGTCGACCAGCGCACCGGCGATCACCTTGTCGAACATATCCTCGGTGACGCCCATCTGGCGCAGCCCGGTGGGCAGGCCCAGGCGCGCGGTCATGTCATGCACGGCCTGCGCGATATCGGCGCCGTCGGGCAGGTGCATGGCGCGGCGCAGGCGTGCATAGCGATCGTCGCGCACCACCGTGGGCGCGTCGGCATTGAAGCGCAGCACGGCGGGCATCACTACTGCATTGAGCGTGCCGTGGTGCAGGCCGGTGCGGCCGTCGATCTTCAGCCCGCCCAGCGGGTGCGACAGCGAATGCACGCAGCCCAGCCCCTTCTGGAACGCCATGGCGCCCTGCATCGATGCGCTCATCATGTTCAGGCGCGCGTCGCGGTCCTGGCCGTCGCGGGTGGCGCGCTCGATATGGCCCCAGCCGCGCTCCAGGCCGTCCAGCGCAATGCCGTCCGCGGGCGGGTTGAAGGCAGGGGCCAGGAAGGTCTCGATGCAGTGCGCAATCGCATCCATGCCGGTGGCCGCGGTCAGCCCGGCGGGCAGCCCCAGGGTCAGTTCCGGATCGCAGACGGCGGACTTGGGCAGCAGGTGCCAGGAATGGAAGCCCAGCTTGCGGCCGTCGTCCAGGATGATGATGGCGCCGCGCGCCACCTCGCTGCCGGTGCCCGAGGTGGTGGGCACCGCGATCAGCGGCGCCGCCTTGTCGGTGATCTTGCCGCTGCCGCCTTCGATGGTGGCATAGGTGGTCAGTTCGCCCTCATGCGTGGCCAGGATGGCGATGCCCTTGGCCAGGTCGATCGACGAGCCGCCGCCCACTGCCACCAGCCCGTCGCAGCCGGCCTCGCGGTACTGCGCGGCCGCCTTGCGCACCATGGCCTCGGTTGGGTTCGACGGGGTTTCATCGAACACTGCAACCTGCAGGCCTTGCATCGCATCGATGGCACGCCGCGCCACGCCCGCGGCGACCACACCCTTGTCGGTCACCAGCAGCGGGCGGCGGATGCCGATGCGCTCGCATTCGGCCTTGAGCAGGCTTACCGCGCCGAAATCCAGGTGGATGTGGGTCAGATAGTAGATAAACGCCATGTCTGGTTGTCTCCTGCTGGGATCTGCCGCGAAATGGTTGGTCAGCGCGCGCCGGGAATAGTGCTCGCCACGCGCGCTGTCTTGGGGTTCAATGGGCCTGCAGTACCGTTTCCGGAGCACTTGGGCACGCTTGGACCGATCATCGCGCAAAAACTTGCCGCGCGGCAGGCCGAGCGTGGCTTTTCGGGGTTATCTCGTACTGCCGGGTTCCGGAAACATCTGGCATCATACTAAAATCGAACGATCGTTCACTATTCGAACTTCCCCGGATGCGGGCGCCGCACCAGCGCTTCTGCGCGCCGCAGGCGCCGTGTCCGCAGCCGCGCCACTCCCAATGTCTGCCGTACCGTCTTCCAGCTCTCCCGCGCCCGCCACGCCAGGCCTGCCGTCCAGCCCGCTCGACCCGCAGGTGGCCGCGCTGCTGGCGCTGATCGCGCGCGTCAAGCGGCCGCCAATTCACGTGATGGAGCCGGAGGACGCCAAGATCGCCTACGAGAAAAGCGCGCCGATCCTGGATATCAACCCGCCGCCGGTGCACATGGCGGAAGACCTGCTGGTGCCGGCGCGCGACGGCCACGCCATCCCGGTCAGGCTGTACACCCCGCGCGAGGCCAGCTGGACCGAGCCGCTGCCACTGCTGGTGTATTTCCACGGCGGCGGCTTCACGGTCGGCAGCGTCAATTCGCACGATCCGCTGTGCCGCCTGCTGTGCGGCCAGGCCGACTGCATGGTGCTGTCGGTGGACTACCGGCTCGGGCCGCAATGGCGCTTCCCGACGGCGGCCAACGACGCCTTCGACGTGCTGCACTGGGTCTTCGCTGAAGCCGACAAGCTGGGTGCCGACCCGGCGCGCATCGGCCTGGGCGGCGACAGCGCCGGCGGCACGCTGGCCGCCGCCTGCGCGGTCGAGGCCCGCGATGCCGGCCTGGCGCCGGTGCTGCAGCTGCTGATCTATCCCGGCACCTGCGCGCGCCAGGATACGCCGTCGCACCGCGCGCTGGCCGATGGCTACCTGCTGACGGCGGACATGATCCGCTGGTTCTTTGCCCAGTACCTGGACCAGGAGGCCAGCCGCGACGACTGGCGCTTCGCCCCGCTGGACGGCGGCGGCGCCGGCGCCGAGGTGCGCGGCACATGCCCGGCCTGGATCGCGGTGGCCGGCTACGACCCGCTGCACGACGAGGGCGTGGCCTATGCAGAGAAGCTGCGCGCCGCGGGCGTGGCTGCCACGCTGGCGGACTACCCCGGCATGATCCATGATTTCTTCAAGCTGGGCCGCTTCGTGCCGGCGGTGGCGCAGGCGCATGCCGACGCCGTTGCCGCGCTGCGCGCCGCGTTCGGCACAGCACACCACTAGAGCACCAGCCACGGTCAGGCCACACCGGCCGCGGCCTTCCATTTTCAGCAGTGACTTGCAGCACAAGGAGACATAGTCAAATGCAACGCCGCCACTTCATCGCCCGCGCGGGCATCGCCGTCGCCGCCGCGGCACTGGGCTTTGCCGCCATGCCCGCCCAGGCACAGGCCGACAAGTTCCCGCAGCGCCCGATCCGCCTGGTGATCGGCTACACCGCCGGCGGTTCCACGGATATCCCGTTCCGCGTGCTCGCCGACAACGCGTCGAAGATCCTGGGCCAGCCCGTGATCGTCGAGAACAAGCCGGGCGCGGGCGGCGTGCTGCCCGCGCAGATGATGCAGGCCACCGCCCCGGACGGCTACACGCTGGCGCAGGTCGCCATGCCGGTCTACCGCCTGCCGTACACCACCAAGATCAACTGGGACCCGGTCAAGGACCTGAGCTATATCATCAACCTCGCCGGCTACTCGTTCGGCCTGGTGGTGCCGGCCGATTCGCCGATCAAGACGATGCAGGACTACATTGCCTACGCCAAGGCCAACCCCGGCAAGCTGACCTACGGCTCGCCGGGCTCCATGACCACGCTGCACCTGACCATGGAAGAGCTGGCGATGAAGCAGGGCGTGCAGTTCTCGCACATCCCCTACAAGGGCAATTCCGAGTCGATGCAGGCACTGCTGGGCGGCCACGTGATGTCGGTGGCCGACACGCCGGCGTGGGCACCGTATGTGGAGCAGGGCAAGCTGCGCCTGCTGTCGACCTGGGGCGAGAAGCGCTCGGCGCGCTTCCCCAACGTGCCGACGCTGAAGGAACTGGGCATCGGCATCGTGCAGACCTCGCCGTTCGGCCTGGTCGCGCCCAAGGGTACCGACCCGAAGATCGTGCAGAAGCTGCATGACGCCTTCAAGAAGGCCATGGACATGCCCAACTACCGCGAAGCGCTGGCCAAGTTCGACATGGAGCCGTACTACATGAGCAGCCAGCAATACGCGCAGTTTGCGGCTGACACCGTCAAGAAGGAAAAGGCGATCATCGAGAAGCTGGGGCTGGCCAAGGCGCAATAAGGCCAATCAGGCTGCCGCCACCATCACCGATCCAGGCCGCCGCGCCTGCCGGCCCTGTCCGGCGGGCCGGCGGCCTGGTGCTTTGACAAGCCACGACAAACAAGGAGACCAAGCCGATGGCCAAAGAGGATTTCCGCCACAGCATCCCGCTGCGCGTGCGCTGGGCCGAAGTCGATCCGCAGTCGATCGTCTTCAATGCGCACTACCTGACGTATTGCGATATCTGCGTGACCGAGTACTGGCGCGCGCTGGGTATCCGCTACCCGGAAGACGTGCTGCACGCGCATGGCGTGGACATCTTCGTGGTCAAGTCCACGCTGGAATACCACGCCTCGGCGCGCTTTGACGACGAGCTGGAAATCCGCGGCCGCATGTCGCGCCTGGGGCGCTCGAGCATGCTATTCCGGGTGGAGATGTATCGGGGCGACGAGCACCTGATCACGGGTGAGATCGTCTATGTTTGCGCGGACCCGGCTACGCAGAAATCGGCGGCGATTCCGGGGCCGGTGCGGGAGATCATCGAGGGGTATGAGGTGGTGAAGCCGGCTGCGTAGTTGGCGAACTACTGGGCTTTGAAGCCCGCTTGTTTGCTCCCCTCTCCCGCAAGCGGGAGAGGGGACCGGCTCTCAGTGATTGGCAGGTCCGTCGCAGTAGCTGAGCGAGATAAGCTTACTTGCCCAGCCCCGCGTCCTCCATATACGCCCGAATCACCGCATCGAAGCTGGCATCGCCCTGGAACCCCAGCGCCAGCGCACGCTCCGCATTCCAGGCCGCCGGCCAGGTGCCGACGATGTTCTCCACGCGCGCTTCGCGCTCCCACGTCACGCGATCCGCCACCGCATCGCCCGCCACGCGGCGCAGTGCGTCAACCATGCCGGCAGCCGTGACCGACAGGCCCGGCAGGTTCACCACGCGGCGGTTGCCGAGCCGTTCGCCGGCCAGTTCGATGCCATTGACCAGTGCCGCCACGGCTGCGCGCGGCGACAGCAGCCACAGCGGCGTGTCCGGTGCCACCGGGCAATTGGCGCCGACACCCGACAGCGGCTCGCGGATGATGCCGCTGGCGAACGACGAGGCCGCCGCATTGGGTTTGCCCGGGCGCACGCTGATGGTGGGCAGGCGCAGCACGCGGCCGTCGACGAAGCCGCGGCGGCTGTAGTCGGTCAGCAGCAGTTCGCCGATGGCCTTCTGCACGCCGTACGACGATTGCGGGCTCAGCGCGGTGTCGTCCTGCACCACCGGCGGCAGCGGGCCGCCGTAGACCGCGACCGAGCTGGTGAACAGCACGCGCGGCTGGTGGCCCAGCTCACGGCAGGTTTCCAGCAGTGCGCGCGAGGCGTCCAGGTTGACGCGCATGCCCAGGTCGAAATCCGCCTCGGCCTGGCCGCTGACCACGGCCGCCAGGTGGAACACGGCGCCGGTATCGGTATCGATGGCCTGGCGCAGCACGCCAGGGTCGGACAGGTCGCCGGTGACCACGCGCACGCGCGCATCGTCCAGGCCTTGCGGCGCCACCACGTCCAGCAGGGTCAGGCGCTGGATGACCACGGGCTGGCCGTCCAGGTTCAGGGTGCCGCGTTGCAGCAGCAGGCGGGCGAGTTGCAGGCCGAGGAAGCCGGCGCCGCCGGTAATCAGTACGTTCATGGTAATGCTCTGGTTTGGGTTCAGCGCTTCAGGTAGGGCTTGAGCCAGCCCAGGCCGGCCGAGGTGCCGGCGCGCGGCCGGTATTCGCAGCCGACCCAGCCCTGGTAGCCCAGGCTGTCGATCACATCGAACAGGTAGGGATAGTTGAGCTCACCGAGATCCGGCTCATGGCGCTCGGGCACGCCGGCGATCTGGATATGGCCGATGCCGGCGAAGTCGCGCTTGAGCTTCATGGCGATATCGCCTTCGACGATCTGGCAGTGGTAGCAGTCGAACTGTACCTTCAGGTTGGCCGCGCCGACTTCCTTGCAGATGGCCTGGGCGTCGTCCTGGCGGTTCAGGAAGTAACCGGGCATGTCGCGCGTGTTGATCGGCTCGAGCACGATGGTCACGCCTTGCGTGGCAGCGGCCTTGGCGGCATATGCGACGTTTTCCAGATAAGTCGCGCGGTAGCGGGCGCGGTCGGCGTCGGTCGGCACCAGGCCGGCCATCACATGCACGCGGTCATTGCCGATCACGCCGGCGTACTCCAGCGCACGGCCGATGGCGTCGCGGAAGTCCGCCTCGCGCCCCGGCAGCGAGGCCAGGCCGCGCTCGCCGGCCGCCCAGTCGCCCGGCGGGGCGTTGAACAACGCCTGCGTGAGGCCGTTCGCGTCCAGACGCGCGCGCAGTTCGGCGGCGGCGTGCTCGTACGGGAACAGGTACTCCACTGCCTGAAAGCCATCCGCCGCGGCAGCGGCGAAGCGGTCCAGGAAAGCGTGCTCGTTGTACATCATCGACAGGTTTGCGGCGAAGCGCGGCATGGGAACTCCAGAAGCGAAAGCAGGGGCAGGGCCCGGCCGCGGCCGGGCCCGCCGGGTTCAACGATTGACCAGTTTAGCGGGCGTCAGCCACACCAGCACGGCGCCGGCCACCAGGACCGCCGCCAGCACGTACATCGGCAGCTGGGTGCGGTGGGTCATGTCCTTCAGCGCGCCCACCATGTACGGCGACACGAAGCCCGCCAGGTTGCCCACCGAGTTGACCACGGCGATGCCCGACGCGGCGGCGATGCCCGACAGGAAGGAAGTGGGCAGCGACCAGAACAGCGGCGCGCAGGTCAGCACCCCGGCGGCGGCCAGCGACAGCGCGGCGATGGCCACGGTCGTATTGTTGGTGAACGAGGCGGCAATGGCAAAGCCCGTCGCACCCATCAGTGCCGGCACGATCAGGTGCCAGCGGCGTTCGCGGCGCGCATCGGCGCTGTGGCCCAGGAGGTTCATCACGATCACCGCGCAGATGAACGGGATCGCCGACAGCAGGCCGATGTTCAGGTTGCCGGTGACGCCGCTGGCCTTCACCAGCGTGGGCATCCAGAATGTCAGCGCATATTGCCCGGTGACGAAGCAGAAGTAGATCAGGCACATCCACCACACGCGCCGGTCGGAGAACACCGCGCCCAGCGAGTGGCCGTGGGCCTTGCCGGCGGCGGTGGCGGCGTCATGAGCGTTGCGCTGGTCTTCCTCGATATTGCGCTTGAGCACGCGCTTTTCATCGGCGTCGAGCCACGGTGCCTTGTCGATGCCGTCGCGCAGCACGAAGACCGTCACCACGCCGATCACAAACGCGGGCAGCGCTTCGATCAGGAACATCCATTGCCAGCCGCGCAGGTCGTGCACGCCGTTGAAGGCGTCCATGATCCAGCCCGACAGCGGGTTGCCGAACATGCCCGCGATGGGGATGCCCGACATGAACAGCGCGATCATCTTGGCGCGGCGGTTGGCCGGGAACCAGTAGGTCAGGTACAGGATCACGCCGGGGTAGAAGCCCGCTTCGGCCAGGCCGAGCAGGAAGCGCATCACGTAGAACTGGGTCGGTGTCTTCACGAACAGGAACAGCGCCGAGATGATGCCCCACGTGATCATGATGCGCGCGATCCAGATGCGCGCGCCGATCTTGTGCATCAGCAGGTTGCTGGGCACCTCGAACAGGAAGTAGCCGATAAAGAACAGGCCGGCGCCGAGGCCGAACACGGTTTCGGAGAAGGCCAGGTCCTGGGCCATCTGCAGCTTGGCGAAGCCGACATTGACGCGGTCGAGGTAGGCGACCACGTAGCACAGCATCAGGAACGGCATGACGCGCCAGAACACCTTGCTGTAGGCGCGTTTTTCGATCTGGGCTTCGGTGTCCAGCCGGGCGTTGCCGCCCAGGCTGTCAAGGGCGGGCACGCTCGCCGCCGGTTGGTTTGAATTCACGGTGGTCTCCGGGTATGGTGGTGGGTCTAATGCGGCGGCGCGCGGAATGCAGGCATGCGCGTCCCCCGCACGGTGGCCGCAAGGCAACCGCGCCGGGTGAAGCCGTCGTTTATCGGGGAAAAGCGGTTGTTACCAGCGCGCCTGGAAGGCGTCGCGCAACTCAGCCAGTGCGCCGTCGGGCAGCGCCGCGCGGGCGGCGAAGCCCGGCGTGTCTTTCATCGTCATCCATAGCTTGGCGGTCTCCTCCAGTTCTTCCAGCGCGAACGCGGCGCGCGAGACGCTGGACTCCCACACCACCGGACCAAGCCGCTCCAGCAGCACGCCGCGCACCTGCGCAGCCAGCGTGGCCACGCGCGCGGCCACCGCCGGATCGCCGGGGCGATGGTAGGGAATCAGCGGGATATGGCCGACCTTCATCACGTAGTAGGGCGTGAGCGGCGGCAGTACGTCGTCCGGTTGCCAGACACCGGCCAGCGTCAGGGCCACAAGGTGCGTCGAGTGCGTGTGCACCACGGCGTGCGCCCCGGGGTTGTTGTCGTAGATCGCGCGATGCAGCGTCAGCGTCTTGGACGGCTTGTCGCCGGAGATCCAGCTGCCATCGGTGGCCACCTTGGCGACCGCGGCCGGGTCCATCATGCCCAGGCAGGCATCGGTCGGTGTGATCAGCCAGCCGTCGTCCAGCCGCGCGCTGATGTTGCCGGCCGAGCCTACGGTATAGCCGCGCTGGTACAGGCTGGCGCCGATGCGGCAGATCTCTTCGCGCAGCTGGTTTTCGGTACTCATGGCTGGCCTCCAGGCTGGCGCAGCGCCTCTTCAAAGAAGTCCGGGCCGCCGAAGTTGCCCGACTTGAGCGCCAGTGCCAGCGGCTTTGCGTCCAGCGTGACGGTGGCCGGCACGCCCGGTGCAATCTGCGCGCCGATACGCAAGGCGCGCACGCCCAGCGCCTGCACCACCGCGCCGGAGGTTTCCCCGCCGGCCACGACGAAGCGGCGCGTGCCGCGTGCCAGCAGCCCGGCGGCAACCGTGGCCAGGCACTGTTCGACCAGGTGTCCTGCGCGCTCAACGCCCAATTCGGCCTGCACGGCCTTGACTTCGTCGGGGCTGGAGGTCGCATAGATCAGCACCGGCTCGTCATGACCGGCGGCAAAGGCCAGCGCCGCGTCGGCCACGGCTTCGCCGCGCGCCAGCGCGAGCGGGTCGATGCGCAGCGCCGGGCGGCCTTGCTCCAGCCAGCGCGCCACCTGGCCGTTGGTCGCGCGCGAGGCGCTGCCGGCCAGCACCACGCCCGGGCCGTCGATGGCCGGCACCGCGTCGGCGTCGCCGCGCTGCGGCAGCAGGCCGGCGCGGCGGAAATTCTCGGGCAGGCCCAGCGCAATGCCGGAGCCGCCGGTAATCAGCGGCAGGCCGGCGCAGGCCTCGCCCAGCGTGAACAGGTCCGCGTCGGACACCGCATCGGCAATCGCCAGCCGCACGCCGTCGCTGCGCAGCGCGGCAATGCGCTCGGCGGTGGCCTGCGCACCGCGTGCCACGGCGTCGTAGCGCAGCAGCCCGACCTTGTTCTTGCTCTGCCGCTGCAGCACGCGCACCAGGTTGGCGTCGGTCATCGGCGTGAGCGGGTGGTGCTCCATGCCCGATTCATTAAGCAGCACGTCGCCCACGAACAGGTGACCACGGAAGATAGTGCGGCCGTTCTCGGGGAAGGCCGGGCAGGCGATGGTGAAGTCGCTGTCCAGCGCGGCCAGCAGGGCCTCGGTCACGGGGCCGATATTGCCGGCATCGGTCGAGTCGAAGGTGGAGCAGTACTTGAAGACAAACTGGCGGCAGCCCTGCGCGCGCAGCCATTGCAGCGCGGCCAGCGACTGGGCCACGGCCTCTACCGCCGGGATGGTGCGGGACTTCAGTGCCACCACCAGCGCATCGGCTTCGCCAATGTCCTGCACGGCGCCCACGTCGGGCAGGCCGATGGTCTGCACCGTGCGCATGCCGTTGCGCACCAGCGTGTTGGCAAGGTCGGTGGCGCCGGTGAAATCATCGGCGATGCAGCCCAAGAGCGGGCGATGGGGGCGATGGGCGAGGGTGCCTGCGGTCATCGTGTTTCCCTCTTATTCGGCCTTGCCCGGCAGTTCGATGCCCGGGAAGATCTTGATCACGGCCGAGTCGTCCTCGCCGCCATGCCCGGCGGTCGAGGCCATCATGAACATCTGGTGCGCGGCCGCCGACAGCGGCAGCGGGAATTTGCTGTGGCGCGCGGTGTCGAGCACCATGCCCAGGTCCTTGACGAAGATGTCGACCGCGGACAGCGGCGTGTAGTCGCCCTTCAGGATATGGGGCACGCGGTTCTCGAACATCCACGAGTTGCCCGCGCTGTGGGTGATCACGTCATAGAGCGCATCCGGGTCCACGCCTTCGCGCAGGCCCAGTGCCATCGCTTCTGCGGCCGCGGCGATATGCACGCCGGCCAGCAGCTGGTTGATGATCTTGACCTTGGAGCCAGCGCCGTGCGCGGCGCCCAGGCGGTACACCTTGCCGGCGATGGCGGCCAGCACGTCCTCGGCCAGTGCATAGGCTTCGGCGGGGCCGGAGGTCATCATCGTCATCTCGCCGCTGGCGGCACGCGCGGCGCCGCCGGAGACCGGTGCGTCCAGCATCAGCAGGCCCTGTTCCGCCAGCCGGCGGCCCAGCGCCTGGGCAAAGCCCGGCGGCACGGTGGCGCTGGCGATCACCAGCTTGCCCGGCTGCATCGCGGCCGCGGCACCGTTGGCGCCGAACAGCACGGCTTCGGTCTGCTGTGCGTTGACAACCAGCGTCAGCACCACGTCGCAACGGCTGCCCAGCTCGGCGGGCGAGGCGCACGGCACGCCGCCGGCATCGGCAAAGCGCTGCAGCACCTCGGGGCGCAGGTCGCACGCGTGCACGTTGAAGCCGGCACGCAGCAGCGACTGCGCGACACCAAAGCCCATGGCACCAAGGCCGATGACGCCGATATTCCTGGACATGAAGGGACTCCTGAAACAGATACGGATAATTCGATGGTTCGGGGTTGCGCGTGCGTCAGTTGGTGGCGCCGTGCGCTTCGCCGCTCTCGTCCGCACCCAGCTGGGCCAGCCGGTGCGCGGCGTTGTACATATGGTTCTGCGCGGCATTGCGCGCGGCCAGCGGGTCGCCGGCGCGGATGGCGGCGACGATGGCCTGGTGTTCCTCGCGTACCTGGCGCGAAAAGTCGGCGCGGCGCGCCTCATTGGTCCGGGTCACGCGCGTGGCCGCTTCCAGGTACTGGCTGAGGAAGGCCAGCGTCTTCAGAAAATACGGGTTGCCGGTGGCCTCGGCAATGGCGCGGTGAAAGGCCACGTCCGCGGACACGCCGTCGCCGCCTTGCGCAACCTCTTCGTCGAGGCGGGCCAGCGCGGCGTCGATGGCCGCCATCGACGCATCGGTGCGGCGGCGGGCGGCCTGCGCGGCCACCTCGGCCTCGATCGCGCGGCGCAGCTCGACGATCTGCAGCACCGATTCCAGCGTGCCGGTGTCGGTGTAGTCGATGCGCAGCGGCCGGATGCCGGCCTGCAGCGTTACGAACACGCCGCTGCCCTGGCGCGACTCGACCACGCCTTCATATTTAAGCCGCGAGATCGCCTCACGCACCACGGTGCGGCTGACACCGAATTCCTCCGACAGCACCGCCTCGGTCGGCAGCTTGTCGCCGCGGGCAAAGGCGCCGCTCTGGATCTTGTCCAGCAGTTGTTCGGCGACGTTGTCGGTCAGGGCGCGGGCAGGGACTTTCTGGAACACGGAAGTCTCCGGGGTCATTGGGTAATAAGGTCATCATACAAATTTGCTAAAGGGATGCCTCCCCGGGCAAACCCTAGTGTGGTGCAGGAAATATAGCTTTTGATCCACTTTGGTGCGATATGCGCGCCCCGCACCGCTGGCGTATCATGAGCGCCCGCCCGGATTTCGGGCGCCGCCATTCAACCAGCCTGATTGCACCGCCATGCCAGCCACCGTCCTGATCTGCCCCTGGTCCGAAGCCCGCGAACGCGCGCGCGCCATCCGCTACACCGTCTTCGTCGAAGAGCAGGGCGTGCCGGTGGAGCTGGAATGGGATGAATGGGACGAGCCAAGCTGGCACGCGCTGGCGCTGGCTGAGGATGGTACGCCGGTGGCCACCGGCCGGCTGCTGCCAGATGGTCATATCGGCCGCATGGCCGTGCTGAAAACCGCGCGCGGCACCGGCGTCGGGGCGCTGGTATTAGAAGCGCTGATGGAGAAGGCGGAGCAGCTTGGCTACCCGGAACTGGTACTCAATGCGCAGACGCACGCGGCGCCGTTCTATGCGCGCGTGGGCTTTGCGCAGGTGGGGCCGGAATTTGAAGAGGCCGGCATCCCGCACGTGGAGATGCGCAAGCGCGTGGCCGGCTGAACGCCGGGAATCCGGGCTTCAGCGCGGCGCGGGCACGATGCCGGTGTCGCGTTGCAGGTTCAGCTTGCCGTGGAAGTTGACGTCGCCGATGCGGCCGTCGGCGTCGAAGCTGCGCTCGCTCAGGTCGAAACGGCCATCGTGGCGCACGCGCAGCACCGTGCTGGCGCGCGTGCCGTACAGCGGCGAGCGGATAAATGCCGACGACAGCAGCTTTTCCCATTCGGGCGCCACGCCCGTGGAAGGCAGTTCGAAATCCGCGGCCTGGCGCGCGTCGGCGAGCATTTGCAGGTAGGGCTCGGCGCTGGCGTTGGCCTGGCCGCTGTCGGCGGCCAGCACTTCGGCCAGCGCGCCCACGCGGCTGCGCACCTTGGGCCAGGGCGTGTCGAGCAGGGCGTTGGACAGGCCGTACAGCCCCGGGCGCAGCCGTTGCGGCTGGCGCGAGGCGGAGCGGTTGCTGTACCACCAGAGTTCACGCAGGTCGCTCGCCAGCAGGTTGAAGCCGTTGTAGCAGCCGTCTTCGCCGGCGAGGCCGTCCAGGTAATCGAACGGGGCCGCATGGCCGCGCAGGAAGCCGGCCACCAGCTCGCCGCGCGAGCGTGCGTCGGTGCGTTTTTCGGACGGGGCGCGGTAGTTGGTCAGTGCGGCGAAGCGGCCGTCGGCGTTGACGCCCATCCACGTGCCGGGCTCGCCGATGACTTCCGCCAGGTCGCGCCCGGCCAGCACCTGCGGCGCATCCTGCCACCAGTGCGCGGCCGCCGCGGGGCGGACATAGAATTCATCGCGGTTGCCGGCGACGACCAGGGCATAGTCCGGGTGGGATTGCCAGGCAACCAGGATCAGACACATCGCTTTGCTTCCTTTGCCGCCGGGGTTGCTGCCGTGGCACCCGGCGTACTTCAGTCCAACGGCAGCCGGGACGCCTACAGCACGTCCAGGTCGACAAAGTGCTCGGCCCGCCGCTCGCCATCCACCCATTGGTCCAGCCCGCTCTGCCGCCACAGGCCTTCCAGCGTGGCATCGAAAGCGGGCGGCACGTCGGCGTAGCACTCCATCCAGGTCTGCACGCCGGCGCGGGTTTCCGGCCTGCGCATCAGCGTACCACCAATTCCGGTTGCTTCGGCGACCGTCTCCATCCAGCGGTGCCAGTGCGGCAGCGCCTCGGCGGCGACGGCTTCCGGGACGCGGAAATAAACGTAGAGGTGATCACTCATGGCAGGTCCTGTGGGTTCAGCCAGCGGCCTGGGCGGCCTCGCCCAGCGGCACCTCGTAGGGCAGGGTGGCGGTGGCCACCGCCGCGCCCTCGGCGCTGCCCAGGCGCAGAGCACTGGCGGCGGCATCGATCTTCAGTTCGGCCAGCCCGGCCCAGCCGCCCTGGGGCGCTGGCGCGGCATTGACGATCATGCCGCACGGCTGGCCCGGATCTTCCGGACGATAGATTTCAGCCGCGGGCGCCGGCACTTCGCCTTCGCCCTGCACCAGCCACATGCGGCGCTTGAGCGTGCCGCGGTACTGGCTGCGCGCCACGATTTCCTGGCCGGGATAGCAGCCCTTGCGGAAATTGACGCCGCCCACCAGTTCGAAATTGATCATCTGCGGCACGAACTGCTCTTGCGTGGCCGCGACAATGCGGGGCAGGCCCGACTGCACTTCCAGCCAGTCCCACAGCGCGGGCGGCGCATCCTGCAGCGTGGCGGAAAGCGCCGCGCGCACCGCCTCGGCACGCCCGGCCGGCAGCACCAGCTGCCAGCGCGGCTGGCCGGCGCCATCCGGCAGGCGGATCACGGTGACGCCGGCGGCCTCGGCCACGGCAAAGGCGGCCTCAGGCACAGGCAGGCCGGCAGCGGCCAGCGCCCCGGCCGCGCCGGCCCCGGCGAGACCGAGGATTGCGTGGGCGGGGGTGACATCGGACAGCTTGGCCTTGGCGCGCAGCACGAACATCGACAGGCGCTTCTGCACCGGGGCCTGGATGTCGGCCGACAGCTGCAGCACGATGCCTTCGGCATCGCGCCACATCAGGAAGGTGGCGAGCAGCCGCCCCTTGGGCGAGCAGTAGCCGGCCAGCCGGGCCGCGCCGGCCTTCAGGTCTTCGACCGCATTGGTCAGCTGGGTGTGCAGGAAGCTGCCGGCATCGTCGCCGGCCACACGGACCAGGCCGAGTCCGGCCGGGCTGCAGACAATGCCGCTGCCGCTCAGCGCTTCAAGGTTGGCGGCGAGTTCCTGGGCTTGGGCATTCATCACTGGCATTGCGTGGCAATCATTGAGGCAATTCGGGAGTGGGAAGGCACCGTCATGCGCCGTGCCGGGTGAGCCGGCAAGCGGCGCCCGCGCCGCGGCGCATGGTCGGTGCGAGGCTGCCGGTTATTATATGGGGCTATGAGATTTTCGGCCGGCGCCGGCAGCACGTGGTGGCAAGCGGTGGTGCGCAAGCCCGCCGACGGATGCGGTCAGCCGCCCCTATTCCTGATACATGAAACGATT
Organism: Cupriavidus sp. UYPR2.512; assembly: GCF_000379565.1. Taxonomy (NCBI): domain Bacteria; kingdom Pseudomonadati; phylum Pseudomonadota; class Betaproteobacteria; order Burkholderiales; family Burkholderiaceae; genus Cupriavidus; species Cupriavidus sp. UYPR2.512. Next base: position 132,600 of record NZ_KB903206.1, read on the forward strand.
TTTCCTTAGTCTTGGCCTGGCCATCCTGGTGTTCGCGCTGGCTGCCGCGGGCGCGTTCGCGTGGTGGGCCAATCACCCGCTGATCCTCAACAAGTCGCCCGTGGAAGTGGTGATCAAGCCCAATTCCGGCGTCGCCAGCGTCGGCCGCCAGATCCAGCGCGGCGGCGTCGGCATGGACCCGCGGCTGTTCATGCTGCTGGTGCGCCTGAGCGGCCACGGCCCTGACCTGAAGGCCGGCGGCTATGAATTCGAGACCGGCGCCACGCCGCTGTCGATCATCGGCAAGCTGGCGCGCGGCGAGGTCACGCACTATGTGGTCACGGTGATCGAGGGCTGGGAATTCCGCAAGATGCGCGCCGCCGTGGACGCCAGCCCGGCGCTGCGCCACGACACCCAGGGCATGTCCGACGCGGACCTGATGAAGGCAATCGGCGCGGCCGAGACTTCGCCCGAAGGGATGTTCTTCCCGGATACCTACCTGTTCGCGCGCGGCAGCAGCGATGTCGATCTGTACCGGCACGCCTACCGTGCCATGCAGCGGCGCCTGAACGAGGCCTGGAGCGCACGCTCGCCCGACCTGCCATACAAGACCCCGTACGAGGCCCTGGTGATGGCGTCGATCGTCGAGAAAGAAACGGGCCAGGCCGCCGAACGCCCGATGATCGCCGCCGTGTTCATCAACCGGCTGCGCAAGAACATGATGCTGCAGACCGACCCGACCGTGATCTACGGCCTGGGCGATGGCTTCGACGGCGACCTGCGCAAGCGCGACCTGCAGGCCGACACCCCGTACAATACCTACACCCGCACCGGCCTGCCGCCCACGCCGATTGCGCTGCCGGGGCTGGCCTCGCTGGCGGCGGCGACCACGCCGGCGCCATCCGACGCACTGTACTTCGTCGCCCGCGGCGACGGCAGCAGCCATTTCTCCAACTCGCTTCCCGAACACAACCGCGCGGTCGACAAGTACCAGCGCGGCAAATAGGCATTCCATGCGCGGAAAATTCATCACGTTTGAAGGCATCGACGGCGCCGGCAAGAGCACCCATATCGACTGGGTCGCCGACCGCCTGCGCGCACGCAGCGATATTGCCGGCGTCGTCACCACCCGCGAGCCCGGCGGCACGTCGCTGGGCGAAGACCTGCGCCAGATCCTGCTGCATCGCAAGATGCACCTGGAAACCGAGGCGTTGCTGATGTTCGCGGCCCGGCGCGAGCATATCGCCGAGGTCATCGCCCCCGCGCTGGAGCGCGGCAAGTGGGTGATTTCCGACCGCTTCACCGACGCCACCTTCGCCTACCAGGGCGGGGGCAGGGGCCTGGCCACCGAGCGCCTGGAAGTGCTGGAAGACTGGGTGCAGGGCGGCCTGCAGCCGGACCTGACGCTGCTGTTCGACGTGCCGCTGGAAACCGCCAGCGAGCGCCTGGCCGGAGCGCGCGCGCCCGACAGGTTCGAATCCGAATCGCGCGCGTTCTTCCAGCGCACCCGCGATGAATACCTGCGCCGCGCGGCCCAGTCGCCGCAGCGCTTCCGGGTGATCGACGCCACGCGTAGCATTGCGGACATTCGCGATGAACTTGAAAAAATCATCGCAACGGTCTGATTTTTTTGCCGATATATATCTGACGTGATAGATGTGAGCGCCGCGCCATTGTGGCATTCGTAATCACAGGGCTATCACAGGTAAAACTTGAAGTTAGATCGCTAACCCACTGATTCACATGCTATATCCCTGGCAGAAGGAAGACTGGCAACGGCTCGGCGCACTGCGTGAACGGCTGCCACATGCCTTGCTGATCCATGGCCAGCAAGGCATCGGCAAGCGCGACCTGGCCCTGCATTTCGCGCAGGGGCTGTTGTGCGAGGCGCCGCTGCCGGACGGCCAGCCCTGCGGCCAGTGCGCCGCCTGCCACTGGTTCAGCCAGGGCAATCACCCGGACTTCACCGTGGTGCGGCCCGAGGCGCTGGACGCCGCGGCCGAGGCCGAGACCGACGAGGGCGGCAAGAAGAAGGCGCCCAGCAAGATCATCCGCATGGAGCAGGTGCGCGCGCTGATCGAGGCCGTGGGCGTGGGCACGCACCGGGCCGGGCTGCGCGTGGTGGTGGTGTATCCGCTCGATGCGCTGCAGACCGAGGGCGCCAACGCACTGCTGAAGACGCTGGAAGAGCCGCCGCCGTCCACCGTGTTCCTGCTGGTGACCGACCGCCTCGACCGTATCCTGCCGACCATCCTGTCGCGCTGCCGCCAGTTCTCGGCCCAGCGCCCGACGCCGGAGGCTGCGCTGGCCTGGCTGGGCGGCCAGGGCGTGGCCGATGCCGAGGCCCAGCTGGCGCTGGCCGGCGGCTCGCCGCTGACCGCGCTGCATGCCGCCGAGGCTGAGGAGCAGCCGCTGCAGCGCTGGCTGGTCGGCCAGCTGGGCGCCGCCGCCGGGTTCGATGCCTCCGCGGCGGCCGAGCAACTGCAGAAGCTGCCGGTGCCTGCGGTGCTTGGCATCCTGCAGCGCTGGACGTACGATCTGCTGACGCTGCGCCTGGATGGCAGCGCCGCGCCGCGGTACTTCCCCAAGGAACGGGCCGTGCTGGCGCGCTGCGCCGGGGCCACCGACGCGCACCGCCTGCAGGCCTTTGCCACCCGGTTGGCCGCGCACCGCCGCAGCGAGAACCATCCGCTGGCGGCACGCCTGGTGATGGAAGCGGTATTCCTGGAATACCGCCAGCTGTTCCGGTAGTTCGCCTGGCAGTCAAAAAAAGAAGCCATAACAACAAGCAGCACACGGTCATTCAAGGGGTCAACCATGAACACAGCAGTCGCCGGCGCACCGCCCGCTGCGCCAACTGGCAGCGGGGCGGCATCACGCCCCAATGTGCTGTCCTTGTCGATCAAGGACCAGGCCGGGCTGTATGCGGCCTATATGCCGTTCCTGTCGCGCGGCGGCATCTTCGTGCCGTCGAACCGGCCGTTCCGGCTGGGCGAGCAGGTGTTCCTGGTGCTGTCGCTGCTGGACCGGCCGCAGAAATACCAGATCGCGGGCCATGTGGCCTGGATCACCCCGGCGGGCACGCCGATGAAGACCCCCGGCGTCGGCGTGCATTTCCCGGACGACGACAACGGGCGCAACCTGCGCCGGGCGGTGGAGGAGATCCTGGGCAAGATGCTGGAATCCGGGCGCCCTACGCAAACTTTATGAACGTTGTGAGGTTGTTCTCACAATTTTTTGATTTTAAATGAATTTTTCGCTTCGAATTGCCGAGCCCCGCGACCTGCCGGGCATCGTCGCCATCTATAACAGCACCGTGGCCTCGCGCATGGTCACCGCCGATACAGAACCGGTCACGGTGGCCTCGCGCCAGGCCTGGTTCGATGCCCACCAGCCCGGGCGCCGCCCGCTCTGGGTGTGCGAGGACGCCGACGGCCGCATGGCCGGCTGGATGAGCTTCTCTGACTTCTATGGCCGCCCGGCCTACGGCGCCACCGCCGAGGTGTCGATCTACCTCGACGCGCAGCGCCGCGGCCAGGGGCTGGGCCGCTACCTGCTGCAGCAGGCCATCGAGCATGCGCCCACGGTTGGGGTGAACACGCTGCTCGGCTTTATCTTCGGCCACAATGCGCCCAGCCTGGCCCTGTTCGCGTCGCTGGGCTTTACGCGCTGGGGCGACCTGCCGCGCGTCGCCGTGCTCGACGGTCTAGAGCGCGACCTGATCATCGTCGGCCGCCGCGTGGACGTGGCCTGAGCCACTCGCACCAGAGATTCCCCATGTTTGTCGATTCCCACTGCCATATCGATTTCCCCGAGCTGGCCGCGCGCCTGCCGGAACTGCTGGAGAACATGCGCGCCAACCAGGTCACGCATGCGCTGTGCATCTCGGTCACGCTGGAGGACTTCCCGCGCGTGCTGGCGCTGGCCGAGCAGCATCCCAACCTGTACGCCTCGGTCGGCGTGCATCCGGACTACGAAGAGGGCGAGGAACCCACGCTGGAGCGCCTGGTGGAACTGTCCGCCCATCCGCGCGTGGTCGGCACCGGCGAGACCGGGCTGGACTACTACCGCCTGAACGGCCGCAGCATCGCCGACATGGAATGGCAGCGCGAGCGCTTCCGCACCCATATCCGCGCCGCGCGCCAGACCGGCAAGCCGCTGATCATCCATACCCGCTCGTCGGCCGACGACACGCTGCGCCTGATGCGCGAAGAGAACGCGCGCGAGGCCGGCGGCGTGATGCACTGCTTTACCGAGACCTGGGACGTTGCCCGCCAGGCCCTGGACGAGGGTTTCCATATCTCGTTCTCGGGCATCGTCACCTTCAAGAGCGCCGCCGACCTGCAGGAAACCGCGCGCAAGGTGCCGCTGGAGCGCATGCTGATCGAGACCGATTCGCCCTACCTGGCGCCGGTGCCGTACCGCGGCAAGACCAACGAACCTGCCTGGGTGCGCCATGTGGGCGAGTTCATCGCGCAACTGCGCGGGGTGCCGGTGGAACAGGTTGCGGAGCAGACTACGGAAAATTTCTTCAATCTATTCAAGCATATTGACAGGGAATCGCATGTTTAACATGAAGTTTGCCCGACGCGCTGCCGGCGCCCTTGCGCTGGCCGCCGCCACGCTGGCGCAGGCCGCGCCCGCCGACGACATGCGCAAGGCCGTTGAATTCGACGACGCCAACACCGTCAAGAAGCTGCTGGCCAAGGGCGTCGATCCCAATCTGGTGGACAGCCGCGGCAACCCGGCGCTGGTGCTGGCGCTGCGCGAGAAGTCGCTGAAGGCGGCCACGGTGCTGATCCGCGCCAAGGACATCGATTTCGACAAGGCCAACCCGGCCGGCGAGACGCCGCTGATGATGGCCGCGCTGCAAGGCGAGCTGGACATGGTCAAGCTGATGGTCGACGAGATGGAGGCCGAGATCAACAAGACCGGCTGGACCCCGCTGCATTACGCGGCCACCAACGGCCACAACAACGTGGTCAAGTACCTGGTCGACCAAGCCGCCTATATCGATGCCGAAAGCCCCAACGGCACCACGCCGCTGATGATGGCCGCGCGCGGCGGCCATATCGAGACCGTCAAGCTGCTGCTGGACGAAGGCGCCGACATGCGCCTGAAGAACCAGCAGGGCATGACCGTGATCGATTTTGCCGAGCGCTACAACCAGGCCGAGATCGCCAAGGGCCTGAAGGCCCGCTGGCAGAAGCTGTACCCGCAGACCCCGATCGTGCCGGCGCCGCCGTTGAAGGCGCCCACCGGCGAGCCCGGCGGCAAGCGGCCCGCCGCGCCGCAGAGCAAGAGCTGGTAAGCCGGCCCGGCTGCGATGGCCACGGTATCGCGCCTGCGCCAGTGGGCGCGCGGGCTGAAAAACAGCCTGCTGACGCTGTGGTTCTGCAGCCGCCACCCCGATACGCCATGGGCGGCGCGGCTGCTCGGCGCGCTGGTGGTGGCCTACGCCTTCAGCCCGATCGACCTGATCCCGGATTTCATTCCGGTGCTGGGCTACGTCGACGACGTGCTGCTGGTGCCGCTGGGTATCTGGCTCACGCTGCGGATGATCCCGGCGGCCGTGAAGACCGAATGCCGCGGCCGCGCCGAAGCCTGGCAGGCTGCCAATGCGCAACGGCCGCGCAATCGCGCGGCCGCCATGGTCATCGTGCTGGTGTGGGTGCTGCTGGCCTGGCTGGCGTGGCGCTGGCTGGCGCCACGCTGAAGCGCGCTCAGACGTCGTCCGCCAGCCGCACGCCCGTGAACTGCCAGCGCTGGTGCGGGTAGAAGAAGTTGCGGTAAGTGGCCCGGATATGCGATTCGGGCGTGACGCACGATCCGCCGCGCAGCACCATCTGGCCGTTCATGAACTTGCCGTTGTACTCGCCCACCGCACCCGCGTTCGGGCGGAAGCCCGGATACGGCAGGAAGGCGCTGCCGGTCCATTCCCACACATCGCCGAACATCTGGCGCAGCACGCCTGAGGTGTTCTGCCGGTCCGGCAGCGGCCGCAGCGCGCGGCCTTCAATAAAATTCCCGGTGGCCGGCAGGCTGCGCGCCGCGTGCTCCCATTCGGCCTCGGTCGGCAGCCGGCGTTCGGCCCAGCGCGCGAACGCCTGGGCCTCATAGAAGCTGACGTGGGTGACGGGGCTGTCCGGGTCGACCGGATGCATCCCACGCAGCGTCATCTGCCACCACGTGCCTTCGCGTTCTTCCCAGTAGAGCGGGGCCTGGATGCCTTGCTCGCACACCCAGCGCCAGCCGTCGGACAGCCACAGCCCGGCAGTCTGGTAGCCGCCATCCTCGATGAATTCAAACCATTGCCGGTTGCTGACCGGGTGCGAGCACAGCGTGAACGGCGCCAGGTAGACCTTGTGCCGCGGCCCTTCGCAATCAAAGGCAAAGGTCTCGCCGCGGTGGCCGATCTCCACCAGGCCGCCGTCAAAGCCGATCCAGTCCGGCGCGGGCCGAGGGTCGGCGATCACCGGCTCGGGCAGTTCCGGGGCAAAGGCGGGGCGCAGCGGGTTCTGCGCAAACAGGTGCAGGATATCGGTCAGCAGCAGTTCCTGGTGCTGCTGTTCATGCTGCAGGCCAAGCATGATCAGCGCCGCCTCGTCATCGGTCTGGGCGCTGCCCAGCAGCGTCAGCATCGATTCGTCCACGGCCTCGCGGTAGGCCAGCACCTCGTCCAGCGAGGGGCGGCTCAGCAGCCCGCGCTGCGGCCGCGGGTGGCGCGGGCCGACCGCTTCGTAGTACGAGTTGAAGAGGAAGCGGTAGTCCGGGTCCACCGGCTCGTAATCCGGGACGCGCGCAGCCAGCACGAATTCCTCGAAGAACCACGTGGTGTGCGCCAGGTGCCATTTTGCCGGGCTGGCGTCGTCCATCGACTGCACGGTGGCATCGGCATCGGACAAGTCGGCCACCAGGGCCTCGGTGGCGGTGCGTACGTGGCGGTACTGCGAAAGCAGGGCGGGTTCGTGCGGCGGATGGAGGGCGGCGGCTGGCAGCAGGGCTGAAGTCATGCGGGCTCCCGGGAGTGGATCGGTCGATGACTGCAGGCGGCAGGACAACCGCGGACAAAGAGCCGGGGCCGGCGCGCCGCCCATGGCACGCGGGGCGCCGTAGCGCCCCGATCCATCATAGACCCGATCCGTCCGCGCGGCGAGCCGGCGCCGTCCTACGGCGCCGGCCGGCCTCTCGGGACCTCAGGCAGCCAGGCGGCTGGCGTCGTTCAGCGCCGCGATTTCGGTGCGGGCGCTGGCCAGGCCGGCTTCGCGGAACTGCGGGCCCATGGCCAGGCCGTGGGCACGCACGTAGGTGATGTCGGTGATGCCCAGGAAGCGGAACACGATGTCGACGGTCTTTTCGTGCAGGTCCAGCTCATTGGCATCCTGGCGCACGCCGCCGCGCGACGACACCACGATCACGCGCTTGCCGCCGGCCAGGCCCACCGGGCCGTTCTCGGTGTACTTGAAGGTGCGGCCAGCCTGCGCGATGCGGTCGATCCAGGCCTTGAGCTGGCTGGGGATGCTGAAGTTGTACTGCGGCACGCCCACCACCAGCACGTCGGCGGCCAGGAATTCGGCCAGCCATTGCTCGGTGCGCTGCAGCTCGGCTTCCTGCACGGCGTTCAGGCCTTCCTTCGGGCCGCCCAGCACGGGCAGCAGGTTGCCGGACAGGTGCGCCGGAGCGTCCTGGTCCAGGTCGCGCACGGTGACCTTGGCGCCCGGGTTGGCGGCGACGAGGTCGGCCACCACGCTGGCGGTCAGGCTGCGCGAAACGGAGTTGTCGCCAAGGACGCTGGAATCGATCTGCAGGATGTTCATGTCTTTCTCCACAAGGGTGGGTTGCGATGGATGAAAGATAGCGGCTGGCCATTGGTATCGGTAGTGAGGCAAAATGCAAATGATTGTTCTACCGGCGCAACGCCAGTCTGGCTGCCGCGCGGTGATCCCGGAGCCATCCATGCAAGACCTCAACGACTTGTCCCTGTTTGCCCAGGTGGTCGAACATGGCAGTTTTTCCGCGGCCAGCCGCGCCACCGGCGTGCCCAAGTCGCGCCTGAGCCGGCGCATCGCCCAGCTGGAGCGCGACCTGGGCGTGCAACTGCTGCGCCGGACGACACGCCAGGTGCGCGTCACGCCGCTTGGTGAATCCTTCTACGAACGCTGCCGCGCCATGCTTAATGAGGCCAAGGCGGCCCGCGAGGTCATCGAGCAGGCGCGCGAGCAGCCCGGCGGCACGCTGCGCGTGAGCTGCCCGATCGCCATCGCCCAGATCCTGCTGGCGCCGGCCATTGGCCATTTCATGCGCGCCAACCCGGCCGTGCGCATTGAGCTGGAGACCACCAACCGGCGCGTGGACGTGATCGGCGAAGGCTTCGACCTGGCCCTGCGCGTGCGCGACTCCATGGAGGACTCCAGCCTGGCCGTGCGCACCTTCGGTGAAAGCCAGGTGATGCTGGTGGCCAGCCCCGCGCTGCTGGACAGCATCGGCCGCCCGCGCACGCCGCAGGCGCTGGACGGCATGCCGGGCGTGGGCCAGCAGCCGCACGACGGCAAGCATGTCTGGACCTTGCGCTGCAAGACCAGCGACTCGATCCAGATTGCCTATGACCCGCGCCTGGTCACCGATGACTTTGTGCTGCTGCGCGAGGCGGCGATCGCCGGCGCGGGCGTGGCCATGCTGCCGCGGATGTATTGCCGCGATGCGCTGGAAAGCGGCGAGCTGGAACTGGTGTTGCCGCAGTACGACATGCCGGTCGGCACGCTGCATGCGGTGTTCCCCTCGCGCAAGGGCGTGACGCCTGCCACCCGGCGCTTTCTCGACTTCCTTGGCGAGGTCCTGCCCGAGTGCGCCTACAAGGCCGGCATGCTTGAGCCGCGGCAGCCGGCGATGCACCGGGTGGTGTAGCGCAAGCCTTCCGAATGCGGCGTGGAGGATCGGCGAGGTGGTGTGCCGGTCGCATCCCGGCCAGAAAGCAGTCTCGTATTTGCGGCTTTACCTTCACGCCCCCTCGCACTAAGGTACAGGGGCGAAGCTCGCGCGTGAGGGTAAAGGCGCTTGGCTTCGACAACCAACTCGACAGACAACGGCAAGGAGAACGGCCATGGGTGGCTCTCAGGGTTCCCAGGACTTGGGCAAGGCGCTGCTGCGCATCGTGCTTGGCGTGCTGATCCTGATGCACGGCATCGCCAAGCTGACCGGTGCGACCGGCATGGGCTTTGTGGCGAAGGTGGTCGCCGACGCCGGGTTGCCGGCATGGCTGGTCTATGGCGTCTACATTGGGGAAGTCTTGGCACCGATTCTGCTGATCATCGGCCTGTGGAGCCGCCTGGCCGCGCTGATCGTTGCGATCAACATGCTGTTTGCGGTGGCGCTGGTGCATACCAAGCAGCTCGGCATGCTGGCCGATACCGGCGGCTGGGCGCTTGAGTTGCAGGGGATGTTCATGGGCGCGGCGCTGGCGGTGGCCCTGCTGGGGGCAGGCCGGCTCAGCGTGGGCGGCATCAATGGCAAGATGAATTAGCCGATCGGGTCAGATGGCGTACGGTGCGCCGGCGTTCCGGTGCCGGTGGCGCGTGCGCGTGGCGGCATGACTGCTTGTGCGCGCTGCCGCGGACTCATGGAGATGGATCGTGAAACCCTTCCGGCAGCTCTTTCCGGTGGTGGCCGCGGCGCTGGTCCTGTCAGGCTGCGCCAGCGTGCCCGACATCAAGACCGACTATAACCGCAGCACGGATTTCAGCGTCTATCGCAGCTTCGGCTTTGTCGAGCACCCTGGCACCGACGGCCAGGGCTATGAAAGCCTGACCACCCAGTACTTCAAGTCCGCCGTGCAGCGGGAACTGACCGCACGCGGCTACCGCTATGCGGCGCAGTCGCCGGACTTGCTGGTCAACTTCAACGCCCGGCTGCAGGAGAAGGTCCAGGTCAGCCCGGCGCCGACGCCGATGATGGGCTACTACGGTTATCGCGGCGGGCTGTATGCGCCGTGGCCGGGCTACGGCTTCTATAACGACGTCTATACCTACACCGAAGGCACGGTCAACATCGACCTGGTCGACCGGCGCCAGATGAAGCTGGTCTGGGAAGGCGTGGCGGTGGGCAGCGTGAACACCAGCGACAAGGCCAGCGCCCAGCAGCGCATCGACAAGACCGTGACGCAGATCTTTGCCAGGTATCCGTTCCGGGCCGTGCAGTAGCGCCGGCTCCGGGCCATGTCAGGCCGGCGGCGTTGCCGCCGCCCGGTCGATGGCATCCGCGACAAAGACCTCGGCCGGCTTGGGCGCGGACCACAGGTAGCCCTGGCCCAGCGGGCAGCGCAGCGCCAGCAGCGCCGCCCGCTGCGCGTCGGTCTCGACACCTTCGGCCACGCACTCCAGACCCAGCTCGCGCGCCAGGTTGATCATGTTGCGGCAGATCGCGGCACGCTGGCCATGCCCGTCGACATCGACAACGAACGACCGGTCGAGCTTCAGCTGCGTGAAAGGCAGGTCCGCCAGCAGCTTGAGCGTGGCGATGCCAACGCCGAAATCGTCGATCGCCACGCCATAGCCCAGCAGCCGCAAGCGGTTCATCGCGACCGACAGGGCCAGCGGATCGGGCACCGGATAGCCCTCGGTCAACTCCACCGTCAGCGCCTGGCGCGGCACGCCGCTGGCGGCCACCAGGGCATCAAACGCCTCCAGCACACCGGGCCGGCACAGGGTTTGCGCCGACGCATTGATGCCCAGCGCAATGTGGATGCCCACCGCGCGCAGCCGCTGCTGCGCTGCCAGGCACTGGCGGGTCACAAAGAAGAACACCGGGTCGGCCGCATCCAGCGCTTCGAGCCGTGGGATAAAGATGTCGGGCTGTACCAGGCCGTGTTCGGGATGGCGCCAGCGCACCAGCGCCTCGGCGCCGGCCAGCCGGCCGCTGGCAATGTCGTGCTGGGGCTGCAGCATGACCAGCAGGTCCGTGCCCGAGCGGGTGGCGGCGACCAGTTCTGCGTCGTTGGGTGACCACGGGGGCGCGGCGGATTTGCCGGCTGGCTGGCGCACCAGCGCATCGGCCAGGATCTCTTCCACCGCATCGCGCGACAGCGGCTTGCGCAGCGCGTGCACGCGCGTGATGCCGGCGGCGTGCGCCAGGCCGCGGTTTGAATCCAGGATGTCCTCTGCCAGCGCCGTCACCCAGACCCACACCGGCGCCGCCCCGGCAAAGGCATGCTGCTGGCGCCGGTGCAACTCCGCAATCAGCTCGGGGCCGTTGCCGCCAGGCATTTCGATGTCGCAGAGCACGATGTCGAATGGTTCGCGTGCAAGGATCTCGGCCGCCTGCGCCCCGTTTTCAGCGGATACCAGGGTCTGCACGCCCAGATGCCGCAGCAGCCCCTCGGCCGCGACCCGCTGGAACGGATGGTCTTCAACGACAAGAACGCGCAGACTGGCGTAGCGGATCGGCATGGGGGAGGGGAGGCGGCAGGCCGCCTGGCGTGCAATTCGATCGGGGGGGCGCATGGTAGCGCGGCGCCGCTGCGCCAACCACCGGATGGCGCAAAGTCTGGTGCCGCTGGCATGCGGAATCGCACAGGGATCACAGAGGGATCGTAGCGCAATCGCCCCGGAAACGCGCTGCGTTACGAATATTTGCGCTTTCCGAGTCAATCGCCGCCTGCCATAACCGCTACAATCGCTGCCCGTAGTTTTGAACATGGCATGTCGATAATGGGTTTTGGCTGGTTCGGATTCTCGACTTTCTGGATAGTGCCGCTGGTCTGGCGGCTGGTGACGCGCTGGCTCGCCGGCGAGCGCCGGCTGGCAGGCCCCGGCTCATTGCGCGTCTGGCTCGGCACGCTCGCGGTGCTGTGCGCGAGCGCCTGCCTGGAAGCGCTGACCAGTGGCACCGATCCGGCATCGGGCGCCGGCGGGTCGGCCGGCCGCGCGCTGGCCGGCATGATGGGCAGCCTGTTCGGCTGGACCGGTGCCTTGCTGTTGATGCTGGGCGTGCTGGCGCTGGCCGCGCCGATGGTGTTCGGCGAAACCTGGCGCAGCCTGTTCTCGCGCAAGCCGCGACGCGCCGCCGCGCCTGACACGGCGCCGGAAGAGCCGCCGGTTTCCTTTGCGGCCACCCAGCCGATGCGCGAGGCAGAGCGCTGGGACGCGCCGGCGGCAGGCAACCCGGGCTGGACTGCGCCCGCCCCGCGCCATCGCAGTTTTGAAGCGGTCTCGGCGCGCCGCCAGCCCGCCTGGCAACCGCCGCGCCGTACGCGTGAATCCCCGCCGCAGCCTGGCGAGCTCTGGCTGCACCATGCCGAGTCGCCGGGCGCGGTCAAGCCGGCGCGCACCGCACCGCCCGCACCCGCCGCGGCGGCACCGGCACCGCGTCCTGCCCAGCCGGCGGCACGCAGGCCGGCCACGACGGCAGCCCCTTCACCGGCTCCGGCGCCGCGGCCGGCGCAGCCCCTGCGCGGCACGGTCGTCAGCAGCCCGTTCCGCCAACCGCAGCCGCTGGTGCGTTCGGCGATTACGACGCTGCCTGAGGCTTCCCGCAAGGGCGCTGCCTCGGCGGCTGCTTCCGTCACGGTAGCAGCCGCCGTATCAGCGCCGGCCGAAACCGCCGTAGCAGCGCCGGCCGAAGCCGCCGTAGCAGCGCCGGCCGAAGCCGCCGTAGCAGCGCCGGCCGAAGCCGCCGCCGTAGCGCTGGCCCCCACTGTTGCCACGCAAGCCGTGGCCACTCCGGCGCAGCCGGTTGCCAGCCCGGAACCCGAGGTGGTGGCAGCGCCCGACGCACCTGCCATGGAACCGGTGCCAGCAGAGACCGATATCGTTGACGACATTGCGCCGGAATTCGTGCCGGCCGAAGCCGACGAAGCCGACCAAGCCGACCAAGCCGACCAAGCCGACCAAGCCGACCAAGCCGACGAAGCCGACCAAGCCGACGAAGCCGACGAAGCCGACGAAGCCGACGAAGCCGACGAAGCCACGCTTGCCGCGATCCGGCAGGAAGCCCTTGACCTGCTGGCCGAGTTGCAGGCGCTGGCAGGCAAGGCAGTGGTACCGCAAGCGGCTGCGCCGGCACCGCAACAACTGGACGCGGCTGCGCCGGATCCGGCGCCGGACACTGCCGGCGACGCAGAACCGCACGCACTCGCTACCGTCACCTTGCCAGCCGAAGCCGAAGCCGAAGCCGAAGCCGAAGCCGAAGCCGAAGCCGAAGCCGAAGCCGAAGCCGAAGCCGAGAGCGGAGATCACGACGTTGTCATGGTTGAACCTGAAGCGCTGGCAGCCGCCGCGCCCGCATTGGATGTCACCGGGGCCGAGGCCGTAGCCCAGGCCGTGGCAAGCTCCGCGATGGAAGAGGGCAGCGCTCTCGATGCCAGCGCCCGGGCACCCGCGGAGGACAACGAAACCGACGGGCTGATGGACGGCAACGGCCTGATCGCCGAGGAGGCGGAGCCGGATGCGGCCGAGCCTGCTGAGGCAGCAGAACCGCCTGAAGCGACTGAAGCCCCGGCAGTCCCAGAGCCCGCTGAGGCGCCTGCACTGAACCAGGCCCCGGTCCCGGCCGCCAAGCCGCGCATCGTGCTGCCCGCCGTGGTCGGCCGCACCGTGCCGCTGGCTGCCGCCCAGCTGGCACCCGTGCCGGTGCCGGTTGCACCGCCGCCTCCGCCGCGCCCCGTCGTCGACTACCGCCTGCCACCGGCAGAACTGCTGGAGACCGGAGTCGACAGCGCCGAACAGGTGTCGGAAGAACGCCTGCGCGAAACCGGCGAGCTGATCGCCCAGCGGCTGGCCGAGTTCAAGGTGCCAGTCGCCGTGGTGGGCGCCGGCGCCGGCCCGGTGATCACCCGCTTCGAGGTCGAGCCCGCCATGGGCGTGCGCGGCGCCCAGGTGGTCGGGCTGATGAAAGACCTGGCGCGCGCGCTGGGCGTGACCTCGATCCGCGTGGTCGAGACCATTCCCGGCAAGACCTGCATGGGGCTGGAACTGCCCAACGCGCGCCGGCAGATGATCCGGCTGTCGGAGATCGTCAACGCGGCCTCGTTCCAAGCGCACCATTCGCGGCTGGTGCTGGCGATGGGCAAGGACATCACCGGCAATCCAGTGGTGACCGACCTGGCCCGCGCGCCGCACCTGCTGGTGGCCGGTACCACTGGCTCTGGCAAGTCGGTGGCGGTCAACGCCATGATCCTGTCGATGCTGTACAAGGCCACGCCGGAAGACGTGCGCATGATCATGATCGACCCCAAGATGCTGGAACTGTCGGTCTATGAGGGCATTCCGCACCTGCTGGCGCCAGTGGTCACCGACATGAAGCAGGCCGCGCACGCGCTCAACTGGTGCGTCGGCGAGATGGAGAAGCGCTACAAGCTGATGTCCGCGCTGGGCGTACGCAACCTGGCCGGCTACAACCAGAAGATCCGCGCCGCGGAGGCCGCCGAGCAGAAGGTGCCGAACCCGTTCTCGCTGACGCCGGACGCGCCCGAGCCGCTGTCGCGCCTGCCGATGATCGTGGTGGTGATCGACGAACTGGCCGACCTGATGATGGTCGCCGGCAAGAAGATCGAAGAACTGATCGCGCGCCTGGCACAGAAGGCGCGCGCCGCCGGCATCCACCTGATCCTGGCCACGCAGCGCCCCTCGGTGGATGTGATCACCGGCCTGATCAAGGCCAATATCCCCACGCGGGTGGCGTTCCAGGTGTCGTCCAAGATCGACTCGCGCACCATCCTCGATCAGATGGGCGCTGAAAGCCTGCTCGGTCAGGGCGACATGCTGTTCCTGCCGCCTGGCACCGGATATCCGCAACGGGTGCACGGCGCTTTTGTCGCCGACGACGAAGTGCACCGCGTGGTGGAACACTGGAAGCAGTTCGGAGAGCCGGACTACGATGAAGCCATCCTCGCCGGCGACCCGGCGGAGGCCGGCAGCGCCGACCTGTTGGGCGACAGCAGCGGCGATGGCGAGGCCGACCCGCTTTATGACGAAGCCGCCAGCTTTGTGCTGACCAGCCGCCGCGCCTCGATCTCCGCCGTGCAGCGCCAGCTGCGCATCGGCTACAACCGCGCGGCGCGCCTGATCGAACAGATGGAGGTTGCCGGGCTGGTGTCACCAATGGGCCGCAACGGCGCGCGCGACGTGCTGGCGCCGGGGGCGGGCGACTAACGGCTTCCACGGCCACGATCCAGGGAGGCAGCATGCAGCCTGAACACGGAAACCTGCTGGCCGATGTGCCGGCCGGCGCGGCGCAGGAGATCTTCCAGCCGCTGCTGGAACGGCCCGGGCTGCGGATCGAACGCATCGTTTCCAACGGCCAGGCCAGCCCCGAAGGCTTCTGGTACGACAGTGCCGAGGCGGAGTGGGTGCTGTTGCTCAGCGGCAGCGCTGCCATCGAGATCGAAGGGCAGCCCGGGGAGCATCGCATGAAACCGGGTGACTGGCTGCGCCTGCCGGCCCACTGCCGGCATCGCGTGGCCTGGACCGATGCCACGCAGCCCAGCATCTGGCTGGCGGTGCATCACGCTGCCGGCTGAGCGGTTCGATCCCGGTCACGGTCAGCCTTCAGCAGCTTGAGCCGGGGCCGCCCATCTTTTTTTTTGGCCTGTGCGTGGCCATGGTGCCCCTCAGTACTGGTACGTCAGCTGGACACCGCCCGTGAAACCGGCGGTATGGAAGGCGGTCGGCTTGTAGACGGGCATGCCGATGAACAGGTCGTAGCTCACACCTCCGAACTTTGTACGGCCGATACCGCCACGCAAGCCAATGACCGCACCGGCCAGTTGTGTGCCGACCAGCGCCGCAGTAGAAGGCCCGAAGACACGGCCGTAGTCGAGGCCGGCGTACAAAGACTGCCCCGTCGTCGCAATCGGCACCTGCAGCTCGTTGCGCCAGTAGAAGCCGCTGTCGCCGGCGAGAAGGTTCTCGCCGTCGAAGCCGCGCACCGTATAGCGGCTCCCGATCGTCATGGCATCGAGGAAGTACAGCCGGTCGTTTGTGTACTGGCCGCGGAAGGTCGTCACATACCGCAACGGCTGCCCGCCTAGCTTGAACGGCACCGACAGGTTGGCGTCGGCCACCACCATGCGGTAGCGCCAGGTCGGCCCGCCGTCGGTGGCGAGGGTGTCAGACTGGGCGCCGAACCAGCCGACGCCCTGGCGGTACGCAACGCTCGCATCAAGCTGCGCGGCGCCGAAGTAGTGGCGGTCGGTGAAGCCCACCTCGGCAACGGTGTTGTTGCGCCGCTGCTGCGGGATCTCCGTGTCCTCAATAAAGTTCCGGCCGAAGCGCCGCGACAGGCGGAACTGCAGGCCGAGTACGTCGTCCTGGCTGCGGTGGACGACGCGATGCAGCTTCAGGTCCGCTGTCTGCGATTCGCCACTGGACACAAAGGTCTGATTGACCCCGGCGATCTGCTGGAAGTAGTTGCTGGAGTACGCGGAGAGCGTCGCGGTCCAGTAACCCCATGGCACCGAATAGAAGCCGTTCCAGCCGTGCGTGCCCCGGGCCTTGTCGCTGAACGCCAGGTCCTGGCTGTAGCCGACATTGAAGAGGTCGTTCAGGCCCAGCGGGTTGTCGATGCCGAGGCCCAGGTTGCCCACCCACTTGCCGGTGGAGCGCGTGCCCGAGTTGTCGACAGAGGTGATGAGGGTCCACGGCTTGCCGCGCTTGACGGCAATGACCACGTCGCTCACGCCCGGCACGGTGGTCGGCACGACCTGCATGTCGACGTCCTGGCTGGCCACGCGCTTCATCTGCTCCAGGCCTTGCTCAAGGTCGCGCAGGTTCAGCAGATTGCCGCCGCGGGCCGGGAAGGCTGTCTTCCAGGTGCCCCAGAGGTTGGGGTCGGTGAAGCGCAACTCGCCAATGACGCCGGGGATCAGGGAGAGCCGCAGGGTGCCGGTGCTCAGGTCCTGCTGCGGCACCAACACGCGCGTGGTCACGTATCCCTTGCTCAGGATCGCCTGGGACACACCCTTGACCAACTGCTCTATGCCCTGCTTGCCAACACAGGCGCCCTCATAGTGCTCCAACCAGGCGTGGGCGAAGGCGAAGGGGTCTTGCGGCAAGGCGGAGGCGCCTTGCGCTTGCGCGGCGGCGGGCAGGTCGGGGGGCACTTCCAGGACGAAGCGGTCGATGCGAAAGCACGGTGTTTCGATGGGCAAGTCCGGATACTCGATTGGCACTGCCGCCGGTGCGCGCACGCGGGGAGCCTCAACGGCCTGGGCCCGTTCACGGGCTTCCTGCTGCTGGCGGGCACGCTGCTCCTGCTCGATGGCGGTTTGGGCCGCGGACTGCGCTGGAGTGGTAGGTGGAGTCTGCGCGAAAGCCGTTGGGCTCAACAACAGAATGCAGCCAACCGGCGGCCATAGCTTGGTGACCGGGATTTTCTTCTTTTTCATTGTTGGGAACGCAGGGATGCTACAGACGCTAGGGTATTACCATCTGCCAAGACAGCAAGGGCGATCGGGGCGAAGCGGAAGACACGACGGTGCCCTGAGGCGCGGGTACGGAAACTGAGATTGCATGACGCTATGTTCTTGAAATACTTTCGATGTCCGAGCTTGCACGTAGCAGGGCTGTTCCAAGGCCTGTCAGCGCCGCTCAATTTTTACAACTACCCTGCAAGAACCTATTCCTTCGGTTTTTCGTCTTCCGAATAGGTACGCTTCGCCTTGCGCCAAGGTGATTCACCGAGAGGGCGTAGGTCAACTGCCTTTGATCTGCCTGCAAAGCCAGCAGCTGCGACTGCCATCAGCCCGATCGAAAAGCTCGCCAGCCTTCCAAGATAACTCTCAAGCTAATTGACACTCGCATACAAAAAAAACAAGCCAAAGCCAAGAAGCAGAATAATTGATAACCCCAGTGAGATTTCCGTTCTTCGAAAACATGATCATTTCCTTCGCCCAGTGCAGCTGGAGACGGAACAGGTCGGCACCTTCAGGCAGCCCGGTACGCTTACCCACGCCAGCCGCTCCCTTCCAGATCGCGAGTTACTTTCTACGCTCTCCTGTATGAAGATCTAGTCCACACCAGTGACAGACCTTAGGGCTGAGGTCTATGGCTTTGAAGGTCTGCAAGCGTGGAATCGCTCCACATCGTGGGCAGCGATATTTCTTTGCTATCCAGTAAAGCGTCCATGGCAAATACGCCACTAGGAGGATCGTGTGACCTAGGGGGGGTGTAAATACATTGAACCCCACGAAATACGCGAAAAAGAAGAAGGCCGTAACGATGAGTAGTATCCATCTCGCCCGTTGAAATTTGATTATCTCCTGTTTACTGACCGTCATTCCCTCTCCGCTTGTAAGAGAATTCAAAGATATTAGCTTTTCCCTCTAGACCGAAGCCATACCGATCGAAAAGCTCACCAGCTTTCCGAGATAACTCTCAAGCCAATTGACACTCGCATACAAAAAAATCAAGCCAAAACCAAGAAGCAGAAGATTTCCGTTCCTCAAAAATACGATCATTTCCTCAAGCTTTAATTGATCTTCTTCTGGGCATCGCTGGACCAGTCCGACGCCTTCCCTGATTGCCATTGCACGCTTGAGGCGATCGGCTTGGCATTAGCCGCATCGATTACGTCCGGTCGGACCGACTCAATCACGTTCATATCGACCAGACTCGATAGCCGCATCTGGGCTTCGATCTGCTCAGCGGTGTACTTACCGTTGCTGTTGGCAGCCATTTCCTGGCCAACTGTTTTTCGTCCCGGATGCAGTTGGCGGTTGAAGCGATCTAGCGCAAAACCAGATTCTCCGAAATCAATCACTTCTCCGGGTTGCTCTCGTTCTCCGTATAGGTTCTCTTCGCTCTTTTCCAGTCCGGTTCACCAAAGACTCGCAGATCAGACAATTGGGCTCTCGCAGAAAATCCACCAAAAAATGCCAAAAATAGCCCAAACATAAAGAGAAATATTGAAAGCCAGTTTGGATTGATATTAATAGACACAATAACAGCCATAAGAATCATCCCGGCGATAATAAATATCGCTTGCGAAATTCCTGTGAAGTTCCCATTCTTGAGGAATGAATTATTCACCGTCCTATCGCCTATCGAATTCGGCGTCCGAGCTCCGCTGGGTTTTGAAGCCGAACAATAGTGCCACTTCCAGTAACTTTATGACTGCAGCTCCAGAAAGTTGAACTGGGGTGATTTCGATTAGCGAGATAATGTTCTCATAAGCAATGCCGAATTCGCCTGCGGATAGAACGAACTCCTCTATTTGATCTACTTGCTCGGAATAGATCATCATAGTGGGAGGGATTGAATTCGCCGAAGTCTCTGTTTGGCTTTTTAGTTCCTGCAATATGGCTAAGAGGTTATCTTCAATAAATTTCAAATCCTTGTGCATGGCTTGGGGATTCTTCGGGAGGTTGGTTGGATATCCGGGGTGTCTTTTTTATTTTCGCCATTACGACTTACCAAAAGACCGCTGGAACTTGGATGCTGCATTGTTATTTGGCGTTGCGGTGTTACTTATTAGCGTTCTATGTTTCGCGCTACTTGAGAATCTAGAAGAGCCTAAAAGGTTTCCGATTCATGAACGGCGGCAAAAATACGAGATAACTACGTACCCTATGCCGACTAGCGTTCCCAAGAGAACTGCGCTCTTGAGACGGTGCACAATTCGTGCACTGTCCAATCCATTCCACAGTGCGCCCATGGAAATGTACTCAACCAAAGAAGATTGAGCTTGGTTTGCGCAACGGTAAAATATTCCGCACCAATCTCTTAATTGCGGCTCTTGAAGCAGTTCTGTAAGAAGTGGTGCCACAAGCAAGTCCATAACTGCCACCATGATCACTATTGCCACGATGAAAAGAACGATCGCGTAGATCATGTCAAGAATTCCAGGCGAGTCTTGTCTACTCATTTGCTTCCACCTTGTACTCGATCTTTCGTTGTATTGCCGATCGGTTCTTGGGATGTGCTAGGGAAAGGCTGATTTA
The DNA here is from genome assembly GCF_000379565.1 of Cupriavidus sp. UYPR2.512. Lineage (NCBI taxonomy): Bacteria > Pseudomonadati > Pseudomonadota > Betaproteobacteria > Burkholderiales > Burkholderiaceae > Cupriavidus > Cupriavidus sp. UYPR2.512. The sequence continues at coordinate 152,509 of NZ_KB903206.1, forward strand.
ATCGACGAGAGTGTCGACGTTGAGCAGCTGTGAAGCGTTGATAGACTAAGGACGACCAGCGAGCTACGCCGATGCAACAAATCAGTTTTGCTAGTGCCGAGTATCTGGGAAAGAAGCGCGTTACGCGGCGCGAGAAATTTCTGGGTGAGATGGAGCAGGTGGTGCCCTGGGCTCGATTGCTGGAGGCACTGGAGCCGTACTACCCCAAGGGCAAACGAGGGCGCCCGCCCATTGGCCTGGAACGCATG
>NZ_KB903207.1:0-14152 GCF_000379565.1 Cupriavidus sp. UYPR2.512
AAGCGCTACGTTCAATCGACAAAGGGCAAGCTCACATTGCACTTCTTGCCTGGCTACTCGCCCGACCTCAATCCAGACGAGTTGGTGTGGAGTCATACCAAGCGCACAGGTGTGGCACGCAGGCCTCTTCGTAAAGGTGAGGACCTGCAACAAAAGGTCAACGAACAGCTTCAAACCGTGGCGGAAAATCCGGCGCTTGTACGCTCATTCTTCCGCCATCCTTCTGTCGCATATATTTCTGACTGCTGAGTAATATCCGCCGCGTGGTGCTGCCGCGCGTGCTGTCGCTGGCGCAGATCGGCAAGCTGGCGCGCCAGACCAGCGTGGAGCTGGAGGTGTTCGGCTTCGGCAGCCTGTGCGTGATGGCCGAAGGGCGCTGCCTGCTGTCGTCCTACGCCACCGGCGACTCGCCCAACAACAAGGGCGTCTGCTCGCCCGCGCACGCGGTGCGCTGGACCGAGCAGGACGGGACCATGCAGGCGCGGCTGTCGGGCATCCTGATCGACAGCTATGCGCCGGGCGAGCCGGCAGGCTATCCCACGCTGTGCAAGGGCCGCTTCGAGGTGGAGGGCGAGCGCGGCTACGTGCTGGAAGAGCCGACCAGCCTCAATGCGCTGTCGCTGCTGCCGGCGCTGATCGACATGGGCATCGCTGCCATCAAGATTGAAGGCCGGCAACGCAGCCCGCGCTATGTGGGCGATGTGGTCGGCGTGCTGCGCGCGGCGATCGACGCGGCCTGCGCCGATCCGGCGCGTTTCGTGCCGCGGCAAGAGTGGCAGAGCACGCTGGGGCGCCATGCCGAAGGCGACCAGGTCACGCAAGGCGCCTACGACCGGCCGTGGCGGTGACACCGATGACATCGATCTGCCTTGAACCGGCCATGATGGAGCTTCCCATGCCAGAGATTGCCGCGGCCGCGATGCCGCAAGCCGCAGCGCTGCCCGACTTCGGCATCGCCCTGGGCCCGTTGCTGTACTACTGGCCGCGCGAGGCCGTGATGCAGTTCTATGCGTCGGTCGCCGATGCGCCGGTCGACCGCGTCTACCTCGGCGAAACCGTCTGCACGCGCCGCCATGAAGTCCGCCATGCGCAATGGCTGGAGCTTGCGCAGATGCTGCGCGATGCCGGCAAGGAGGTGGTGCTGTCAACGCCGGTGCTGGTGGAGTCCGACACCGATATCGCCTGGATGCGCCGCGCCTGCGCGCAGGACGACTACCTGGTCGAAGCCAACGACCTTGGCGCGGTGCGCTGTCTGCAAGGGAGGCCCTTTGTCGGCGGCCCCCACCTCAATGTCTACCACGCCGATACGCTGGCGTGGCTGGCCGGGCTGGGCGCGACTGGCTGCGTCGCGCCGGTGGAGATGGATGGCGGCACGCTGGCCGCGCTGGCAGCGGCGCGTCCCACGGGCATGCGCCTGGAAGCCTTTGTCTGGGGCCGCCTGCCGCTGGCGTTCTCGGCGCGCTGCTTTACCGCGCGCCACCATCGCCTGCGCAAGGACAGTTGCGAGTTCCGCTGCATGGATTATCCCGACGGCCTGGTGGCCGCCACCGGCGAGGGGCAGGCCTTCTTCACGCTCAACGGCGTGCAGACGCAGAGCGCCACTTGCCTGGACCTGTGCGCAGAGGCGTTGGCGATGGCGCGGATGGGGGTGGGGATGCTGCGCGTCAGCCCGCATTCATCCGGCACGCTGCAGGTGGTGCAACAGCTCGCGGCGATTCGTGCAGGTGAACAGGCACCCGCTGCCAGCGGCATCACGCCGGCCGGTGCCCAGCCTTGCAACGGCTACTGGCACTGCAGCGCGGGCATTGCCTGGGAGGCCCGGGCATGAGCGCGCTGCACAAGCTGATCGCGGGCGCGCACCGGCGCATGCCGGCCCGTGCCCGGGCGCTGCCGCTGGTGGCGGCGCTGGAACTGGCGCGCCGGGCGGGATGGCTGGAGCCGCCGACCGCCCTGGATGGGCATGCCTTCCTGCTGACGGTGCAGGACCTTGGGCTGGCCGTGCCGTTCCGTTGCGAAGGCGGGCGCTTTCGTGCCGATGCGTCGGACGCCGAACCTGAGCTGACGCTGCGCGCCTGCGCGGTCGACTACCTGCGGCTGCTTGGCGGCGAGGCCGATACCGACACGCTGTTCTTCCAGCGCCGGCTGGTGATCAGCGGCGATACCGCGCTGGGGCTGGAGGTCAAGTACTGGCTCGATGCCGCGCCGCGGCCCGCATGGGTCAGCCAGGCCGCGGCGCGGCTGGTGGCCTTGCACGGGGCCACCGTGGGGCGGGCCGGCATGGCGCCGTAGCCGTGCTCAGGCGTCGCCGTCCAGCATGAAGCGGTTGCGTCCCGCGCGCTTGGCCCGGTACATCGCGCTGTCGGCACGGTGCAGCAGCGGCTCCAGCCGCGGTGCTTCCGGCACGGCGCAGACCGCGCCCACGCTGATCGTGACCACCGGCTGCACCGGCGTGCCGTTGTGCGCGATGCCGAGATCGCGCACAACGGCCACCATGCGGCGCGCCACGTCACGAGTCTCGTCCCGCGTGGCGCCGGGCAACACCGCCGCGAATTCCTCGCCGCCCAGCCGGGCGCAGAACTGCTCGCCGGACAGGGTGCGGGTCAGGGCGCCGGCAATCTGCCGCAGGCAGTCGTCGCCGGCCACGTGGCCATGCAGGTCGTTGTATTGCTTGAACTGGTCCACATCCAGGATCAGCAGGCCCAGCGCCTGGTTGCGCTCGCACGCCCGGGTCACGGCCGCGATCGACTCGCGCTGGAAGTAGCGGCGGTTGCGGATGCCGGTCAGGGCGTCGATGTCCAGGTCGGCCTGCACCTGCCACAACTGCTCTTGGGTCTGGCCTAGCCGCGCGCTCAGGGCCAGCTCGCGCGATTGGAAGCGGCTGATATCGCGCAGGAACAGCAGGCTGCCGATCTGCCTGCCGTCCAGGCGTGCGACGGGCTCCACGGTGAGCTCGAAGGGTGCGCCGGGCGGCACGAACGGCGTGGCCGCGGCGCCTGCCTTGCCAGCTGGCGCGGGCTGCAGCGCGATCGCCCAGCCGGCCGGCACGGCGTCGCCGCGTTCCAGGGCCGGCCACAGGTGCGCGGCGGCCGGGTTGAATTCGACGATCCTGCGGTGGCCATCGACGATCACGCAGCCCTCGCTGAGCGCATCGAAGACCCGCAGGCGCGCGTAGTGGCCGATATCGTCCAGGTGAGTGCGCAGCGCGCAGAACCACACCAGCACGGTCATCAGCGAAAACGTCGCCGGCGTCAGGTCGCCGCCGAACGGGCCGGTCCAGCGCTTCAGGTAGGCGATATGCGCCAGCAGCGGCAAGGCCAGGCCAGCGGCCAGGATGGCGCGGCCGCGGCGCGACAGGGCGTGGCTGGGCACTTCCGCGGTGACCAGGAAGTACATGCTCAGCGCGAGCAAACCGTAGGTCCACGTGGCCGCCACGATATAGCCCGGGCCATGCTCGAACACCGCGCCGGGCGCGACGCCGGGCGGCATCAGCGTGATGCGCTGCCAGATCAGGTGGTGGCGTTCATTGGTGAAGACCAGCACCACCGCCGCCAGCACCGGCAGCCACAGCCGGGACCATGGCACCACATAGCGCGGGCGGCTCAAGTGGACCATCGCCACCAGCCAGCCGATCGGCACGGCCACGATCCCCAGATACTGCACCTTGGCCCACAGGATGCGTCCCGCCAGGTCGGTCGAGCTGATCTCGAGCAGGCGGCCGCCACTCCAGATCACTACGCCCGCGGCCAGCAGCAGGAATGCCTGGACGGTGGGGTCGTCGCGCCGTGGCCAGGTGGCAATGGCCATGCCGATGCTGCAGATGACAGCGATGGTGAGCAGGAGAACCAAGGGGTAAGAAGGCATGGATGCGGGGCGCGTCCGGGGATCTATGACCTATGTGTTGGTGCCGGGGGTGGGGCTGCGGGCACGTTGCCGTCCGCATCATGCGCCGCTCTGTGGCCGGCCGTTCCGGTTCGGTGACTGGCCGGGACGCCGGCATATGGGCTTCGTTCTTTCATCAGCACGCATGATACCGGGCGCGCCGGCCTGATTGCCACCAGGTACCGCCACGATCGCCGCCATGCATGACATATAGCCCGGCAGGACCTCGGCCAGCGCGACGGTGCGAGGGGGGCGCCGCGCGGCGTCAGGTCATGCTGGCCGCGGTGTTTCGCGGACCAGCCAGAAGGGGATATCGGTGACGTCTCTTTGCATGCCTTGCCAGTCAGGCATCAGGCCCCGCGTCAGCAGGTGGCCCCAGCCATCGATCCACCTCTGCTGGGCCCGGGCGTACAGCTCCAGCATGGCCGACGCATAGTGCAGCGGGCCGCCGATCAGCGGCAGTTCGCTGGCGATCTCGCGCGCGTACAAGGCCTCAGGCTCCTGCGCGACGAGGGTGCCCATGGCATCGAACTGCAGCTCTTCATACATGGTGCGGGTGAATTCCAGGTTGAGCTCGGTCATGCGGCGCCAGTTGTCCGCCAGGTCGGCCTGTATGGCTTCAAACTGGTGCACGCCGGAAAAAAAGGTCGGAAACGGCCAGAGGCTGAGCGGCCAGAAGGCTTGCGTTGTGGTCATCATCACGGAGATCTCCTGTGGGTCCGCGCCGCCATGCGGACGGCACGCAGATTAGCTTATGCGCTAACCGCGGCCCTCGCCATGTCCGAATCCGCGCACGGCGGAGTGACTCACTTGCATCCCAGCCGCTTGGCCAGCTTGTGCAGGTTGCTGGCATCGATGCCGAGCTGGCGTGCCGCCTGGGCCCAGTTGCCACCCTGGTCTTGCAGCGCCTGTTCGATGCAGGCCCGCTGGGTTTGCGCCATCGCGTCGCGCAGGGTGATGCCTGCGGCAAGCGCCGGGGCGGCGAACGCGCTGGCCAGGCTGGCGCCGGCATGGCGTGCGGCGGGCGCTTCCAGTCCGTCGAGATCGAGCAGTTCCGGCTCCAGCGTCACAATGTCGTTGCGGCCCGCGCCGCGGCTGACGGCACGCAGCGCCGCGCGGCTGATCACGTGTTCCAGCTCGCGCACGTTGCCGGGCCAGCGGTAGCTGCGCAGCGCATCCTGCGCACCGCCTGACAGCCGCAGGCTGCGCAGCCCCAGGCGCGCGCGGTTCAGCTCCAGGAAGCGCCCGGCCAGCAGCAGCACGTCGTTGCCGCGCTCGCGCAGCGGCGGGATCGGGATCGGGTAGACCGACAGGCGGTGGTACAGGTCGGCGCGGAACGAGCCGTCGCGCACATGCTCGCGCAGGTTGCGGTTGGTGGCGGCAATCACGCGCACGTTGACGCGGCGCGGGCGGTCCGAGCCCAGCCGCTGGATCTCGCCGTTCTGCAGCGTGCGCAGCAACTTGGCCTGGATGGCCAGCGGCAGTTCGCCCACTTCATCGAGGAACAGCGTGCCGCCGTCGGCGGCCTCGAAGCGCCCCGGGCGCTCGCCGGTCGCGCCCGAGAAGGCGCCGCGCGCGTGGCCGAACAGCTCGCTTTCAGCCAGCGACTCCGGCAGCGCCGCGCAGTTGACATGCACCAGCGGCTGCGCGCGCCGGCGCGACTGGCGGTGCAGGCGGTGCGCGAACAGTTCCTTGCCCACGCCGGTCTCGCCCAGCAGCAGCACCGGCAGCTCGGTATCGGCCACCACTTCCAGCTCATGCAGCAGGTTGGCGATGGCCTCGCTCTGGCCGATGATCTCGCCGCTGATGTCGCCATGCTGGGCCGTGCCTTCGTCGGCGTCGGGCGTGCCGCGCGCCAGCTGCAGCGCGCGGATCTCGCCTTCCAGCCGGGTGGTGCGGATGGCCGCTTCCACGATCACCGTCAGCCGCTGCAGCTCGGCCTGGGCCGCGGCATCGAAGGTGCCGATCGCGAGCGCGTCCAGCGTGAGCGCGCCCCAGGGCTGCCCGTCCACGGCCAGGCTGGTGCCCATGCAGTCGTGCACCGGCAGCGGCTCGCCGACGTGCTCGTCGATCAGGCCGTCGTACGGGTCGGGCAGCATGCTGTCGTGGTGAAAGCAGGTCACCCCGCGCCGCGCCAGGATGGCGGCCAGGCGTGGATGCAGGCCGACCGCAAAGCGCCGGCCCAGCGCATCGCGCACCAGGCCATCGACGGCCACGGGGCGCAGGTGGTCTTCCTCCAGCCGCAGCAGCGCCACCGCGCCACAGCGGAAATGTGTGCGCAGCGCGCTGACCAGCCGCTGCAGGCGCACCGCATGCGGCAGGTCGGTGACAAGGTCGGCCAGCAACTCGGGATACATAGCGCTCGGTAGCATGGTGAAAAATACCGTTAGGGTAATAAGTACCGCGACAAGTATAGGGTATTAATCACCGCTGAAGTTTCAAGTCATTGATCCGGATAGGTTTTTTTCAGGCACGCTCCTCGCGTAAGTCATGCATGCATAACTTCCACACGGAGAAATCATCATGACTTTGCAGGACCATTCGCTCGGCCAGCTGGCCCGCCTGATTCCCGGTGCCACCCGCGTCTTCCATGACTACGGGCTGGATTTCTGCTGCGGCGGCAAGCAGACCCTTGGCGACGCCGCGCGCCAGTTGGGTCTCGATGCGGCTGCCATGGGTTCCATCGAGGGACGGCTGCGCGCGCTGCAGGACGAAGCCGGGCCGTCGGCGCAAGACTGGAACACGGCGGCGCCGGCCGAGCTGATCGACCATATTCTCACGCGCTTTCATGCGCGCCATCGCGAGCAGTTGCCCGAGCTGATCCGCCTGGCGCGGCGCGTCGAGCAGGTGCACGGTGACCGGCCCGATTGCCCGCTTGGCCTGGCCGACCACCTGAGCGAGATGCTGGGCGAGCTGGAATCGCATATGCAGAAGGAAGAGCAGGTGCTGTTCCCGATGTTGTCGCGCGGCCTGCATGCCGCAGCGGGCCGGCCGATCACGGTGATGCGGGCCGAGCATGACGACCACGGCGTGGCGTTGCAGCGGCTGGCGGCGCTGACCAACGACATCACCTTGCCGCGCGCGGCCTGCAATACCTGGCGCGCGCTCTACCTGGGCCTGCGCACGCTGCGCGAAGACCTGATGGAACACATCCACCTGGAAAACAACGTGCTGTTCGAGATTGCCACGGCGCCCGCCGCCGCCGCGCAAGCCACCGGCTGCGGTTGCTCGACGCACGCCTGAGCCAGCCCGCCACCATAACCAACGACTTCGCATCATGGGTTCCTACCGCAAACTCTGGTTCCTGCTGATCGCCGTGCTGGCGGTCACGTTCTCCCTGCTCGGCTACTACGGCGTCGAGGTGTACCGGCAGGCCCCGCCAATGCCGGCCAAGGTCGTCACGGCCGAGGGCCGCACGCTCTTCACCGGTGACGAGATCCTGGACGGCCAGACCGCCTGGCAGTCCGTGGGCGGCATGCAGCTGGGCTCCATCTGGGGCCACGGCGCCTACCAGGCGCCGGACTGGACCGCCGACTGGCTGCACCGCGAACTGACCGCGTGGCTGGAGCTGGCCGCGCAGGACGCCTACGGCCGGCCCTATGCGCAACTCGACGCGCCGGCGCGGGCCGCGCTGCGCGAGCAGTTGCGCACCGAGTACCGCGGCAATGCCACCGATCCGGCCACCAACGTGCTGACCGTGTCAACGCGCCGCGCGCAGGCCATTGCCGGCACCGCCGCCTACTACGACAAGCTCTTCTCCGACGCGCCGGTGCTGCACACCACGCGCGAGCACTACGCGATGAAGGAGAACACGCTGCCCAGCGCCGAGCGCCGCGAACAACTCACGCACTTCTTCTTCTGGACCGCGTGGGCCGCATCGACCGCGCGCCCGGGGCATGAGGCTACCTACACCAACAACTGGCCCCACGAGCCGCTGGTCGGCAACCAGCCCACCAGCGAGAACGTGGTGTGGTCGGTGATCAGCGTGGTGGTGCTGCTGGCCGGGGTCGGCTTCCTGGTATGGGCATGGGCCTTCCTGCGCGGCAAGGAAGACGCGCCGCCGCAGGCGCCGGCACGCGACCCGCTGCTGGCCGTGGCGCTGACGCCGTCGCAGCGCGCGCTTGGCAAGTACCTGTTCCTGGTGGTGGCACTGTTTGTGTTCCAGGTGTTCCTGGGCGGCTTTACCGCGCACTACACCGTCGAAGGCCAGAAGTTCTACGGCATCGATGTCTCGCAGTGGTTCCCGTACACACTGGTGCGCACCTGGCATATCCAGAGCGCGCTGTTCTGGATCGCCACCGGCTTCCTGGCCGCGGGCCTGTTCCTGGCGCCGCTGATCAACGGCGGCAAGGACCCCAGGTACCAGCGCCTGGGCGTCGACGTCCTGTTCTGGGCACTGGTGGTCGTGGTGGTGGGATCGTTCACCGGCAACTACCTGGCGATCGCGCAGAAGCTGCCCGCGCACCTGAACTTCTGGCTGGGCCACCAGGGCTATGAGTATGTCGACCTGGGCCGCCTGTGGCAGATCGGCAAGTTCGCCGGCATCCTGATCTGGCTGGTGCTGATGATGCGCGGCATCCTGCCGGCGCTGCGCGCGCGCGGCACCGACCGCAACCTGCTGGCGCTGCTGACCTCGTCGGTGGTGGCAATCGGCCTGTTCTACGGCGCGGGCCTGGCCTACGGCGAACGCACCAGCCTGACGGTGATGGAGTACTGGCGCTGGTGGGTGGTGCACCTGTGGGTGGAGGGCTTCTTTGAAGTCTTTGCCACCACGGCGCTGGCCTTCATTTTCTCCACGCTGGGCCTGGTCTCGCGCCCGATGGCAACGGCCGCCAGCCTGGCCTCGGCATCGCTGTTCATGCTCGGCGGCATTCCCGGCACCTTCCACCACCTCTACTTCGCCGGCACCACCACGCCGGTGATGGCGGTGGGCGCCGCCTTCAGCGCGCTGGAAGTGGTGCCGCTGATCGTGCTGGGCCATGAAGCCTGGGAGAACTGGAGCCTGAAGCGGCGCGCGCCGTGGATGGCCGACCTGAAGTGGCCGCTGATGTGCTTTGTCGCGGTGGCGTTCTGGAACATGCTGGGCGCCGGGGTGTTCGGCTTTATGATCAACCCGCCGATCGCGCTGTACTACATCCAGGGCCAGAACACCACGCCGGTCCACGCCCACGCCGCGCTGTTCGGGGTGTACGGGTTCCTGGCGCTGGGCTTCACGCTGCTGGTGCTGCGCTACGTGCGCCCGGCCTACCGGCTCAGCCCCGCGCTGATGAAGACCGCCTTCTGGGGCCTGAACATCGGCCTGGTGCTGATGATCGGCACCAGCCTGCTGCCGATTGGCATCATGCAGTTCCTGGCCAGCGTCGAGCATGGCACCTGGTATGCGCGCAGCGAGGCCTTCATGCAGCAGCCCATCCTGCAGACGCTGCGCTGGGTGCGCACCTTCGGCGACGTGGTCTTTATCGTCGGCGCGGTGTCATTTGCCCTGCAGGTGGTGCTGGGGCTGGCCAACCGAACGCCGCTGGCGGCGGACACGGCGACGGCACGCATGAGGCCGGCGGCACGCTGAACGATCGGGGAGCGAGAGGCAGTGCTGGCCCGCCCGGGGTTCCGGGCGGGCCTTTTTCATCCTGCCGATGCGTGGCTGCTCAACGGTTCCCCGCCTGCTGCGCCTCGGCAACGATTTCCCGGATGGCCTGCTCGAACGCCTCCACCGGCTGCCCGCCGGTGACCAGGTAGCGGTTGTTGAAGATGACCGATGGCACCGACTGGATGCCCATGCGCTGGTACTCCTGGATTTCCGCGCGCACCGCATCGGCATAGTCATCGCTGTCCAGCACCTTGCGCGCCGCCGCGGCATCCAGGCCAACGGCTTGCGCCGCCTCGACCAGCACATCGTGATTGCTCGGGTCCTTGCCGTCGGCATGGTAAGCGCGCAGCAGCGCCAGCTTCAGCGGCAGCTGCTTGCCTTCCAGGCCTGCCCAGTGCAGCAGCCGGTGGGCATCGAAGGTGTTGTAGACATGAGTGCGCTCGCCAAACGGAAAGCCCACGCCGGCGCCGCGCTCGCGGATCATGGCCTGGGTCTCTGCGATCTGCGCCGGGGTGCGCCCGTACTTCTTGCCGAGATAGTCGACGATCGCCTCGCCCTCCGGGCGCATCCCCGGGTTGAGTTCAAACGGATGCACGACGATTTCGGCATCCACCGCATCGCCAAGGCGCTGCAGCGCGAGTTGCAGCGACGACAGGCCGATGGCGCACCAGGGGCAGGCGATGTCGGAGACGAAGTCGATCTTGATGGGTTGGGGCATGGCTACTCCTGGCGTGGGGCAGGGGCATGGCCCCGGCCCGGATCTGGAAATTGCCGACAGGGTAGCCTGACTGGCGAATCCTTGCAGGCGGGCGCCGCAGCCATGGCCGGGCGCCCGCCCCATCAGATCAGTTCCGGCGATCAGTCCCAGCGGCGCCCATGGCCGCGGTCGTCATTGTCGCCATGACGGTGGGCCCATTCGCGCTCGCGCCAGTCGCGGCGGTTGTCGTGGTAGCCGTCGCGGTAATAGCCGCGGTAGTAATCCCGACGATAACCGCGGTCATAGTCGTAGCGTACCGGCACCGGCGCCACTACCACGGGGCGCGGTGCGACCACCACCGGAGGCGGTGCGTAGGCAACCGGGGCCGGCGCATAGGCAACCGGGGCCGGCGCATAGACCGGGGCCGGCCGGTAGACCGGCGCGGGCTCCGCCACCACCACGCCCGGCACGCCGATGCCGATATCGATATTCACACCGGCGTAAGCCCCGGCGCTGGCCACCAGCATTGCACCACCTGCTACCGCCATTGCGATGATTCGTTTCATGGTTGCCTCCCAAGGGGCGTTGGACATGGGCTCACTGTAGGGGGCGGGCCTGTAATATGGGGCGCGCAAAGTGTTGCAAGTGTGACGTGGTGTAACCCTGCTGCAGGGCTGGGACGTCCTGGCTACGCCTGTATCATGCAACCCTGTTGCCGAAGCTCTTTCCTTCCTTAGCTGCTCCATGCGCCGTATTGCCATTGTCCTGCTGGCCCTGACCGCCTTCACCGCCATTCCCATCGCAGCCACCGCAGCCACTGCCGCTGCCGATATCCAGGCCGGCAAGGCGTTGTTCGCCACGCGCTGCGCTTCGTGCCACCACGTCGGCCGCAACGCGCGCGCTGGCTTTGGCCCGCAGCTGAACGGCATCTTCGGCCGTGCCGCGGGTCGCACCAATGATTTCCAGTATTCCGAGGCGATGCGGGCGTCGAAGGTGGTGTGGTCGCATGACACGCTGCGGGCCTTCATTCATTCACCTGGGAAGGTGGTGCCTGGGACGAAGATGCGGTTCTGGGGGCTCAGTGATGACAAGCAGATCACTGACTTGCTGGGTTACCTGCAGACCTTTCAGTAAGCGGGAAATAGGAGTTTGGGGTTTTGGGGGTGCTTCGCTGGATTGGGGGTAGGGTGTGGCTGTTTCGCCGGCGTAGCCGGCGACCTACTTTCTGTCCGAGCGACAGAAAGTAGGCAAAGAACGCGTCGCCTGAGCGGCTGGCAATCCATTACACGGCGTTGGCCGTTCCCGCGGCGGTGATTTCCGTTTTTGCTTGGGTGCCCGTTCGAGCCTGCTACGCCATGTGAGTCAGGGATAGTGCCTTCGATGACCCACTATTGGACGATCCCCATGCAGGGTGTAGGCCGCCTGCTGCCAACGGCATCGCGGGGACGCCTACGGCTGCTGCGCAGGCCCAAGAGCCGCTTCGGCTTTTTGTGCGACCGCTAATCCAGCACAGCCCACCGTCCCCCCCATTCAAACCTCTTCAGGAAAATGCGGCCCCGGCCCTTCCCCCGCCATCGCGTCCTGCGGATTCCGCAACGGACAAGCCTTCAACGACAAACACCCACACCCGATGCACCCATCAAGCTGATCCCGCAACTGCGTGAGCGTGCGGATCCGTTCATCGAGGTCATCGCGCCAGCTGGCGGAGAGCCGGCGCCAGTCGGCCACCGTTGGCGCGCGGCCGTCCGGCAGCTTCTGCATGGCGTCGGCGATCACCGCCAGCGGCAGCCCCATGCGCTGCGCCACGCGGATCACGGCCAGCCGCCGCAGCACGGCGCGCGCATAGCGGCGCTGGTTGCCGCCGCTGCGGGTGCTGGCGATCAGGCCGCGCGCTTCATAGAAATGCAGCGTGGATACGGCAATGCCCGTGCGCGCGGCGACTTCGCCGACGCCGAGCAATTCTTCTGCAGGCGCGGCACGGCGCCGGCGCGCCGAGGCGGGCTTGTTCGCGGAGGCCATCGGGAACGGAAGACACCAGTGAGATCAAGGAATGCCCATGCTACCACCAAGGCCGCGCTTGACCTCAGGTTAAGTTGAGGTTTGATACTTGCGGCTCCACTGTTCGCCACGCCTCAATACAGAGCTGATGACCATGATCCCGTTCTCGCCCTCATCCTTGCGTTCACCCTCGATGCCCGCGCTGCCGTCAATGCCCACCATGCCGGTCGCCCGCCCCAATCCCTCGCTGAGCCTGATCAATCCCGAGGGCCTGTACGACCCGCGGCCCAACGGCTATTCGCATGTGGCCATGGTGGAAGGCCCGGCCCGCATCGTCTATATCGCGGGGCAGGGCGGTGAGGACGCGGCAGGTTGCCTGCCGCTCGATTTTCCGCGCCAGGTGGCGCGCGCCATGCAGAACCTGCGCATCGCGCTGCAAGCGGCAGGTGCCGACGTGGGCGATGTGGCCAAGCTCACGGTGCTGGTGGTCGACCATTCGCACGACCGCCTGCGCACCTTCGGCGCGGCGCTGCGCGAGATGTGGGGCGACAAGCCAACGCCGGCCTGCACGCTGATCCCGGTGCCGCGGCTGGCGCTGGACAACATGCTGTTCGAGATCGAAGCAACGGCGGTGTTGCCGGGCTGAACCCTGGCACGGTTGCCCGCTGCCGCAGGTGAGGCCGGGCGGCACAGCTGCGGCGCTTTGCCGCAGCGACCGTTCTATTTTCAGCGCGGTGCGGCGCTGAAAGTCTTGTTGACGATCTTCCAGGCGCCGTCGATCTCCAGCAGCGTCATGTAGTCGGTAAAGGTCACGCCCGGGTATTCCAGCACCACCTTGGCCACACCGGCATTGCCTACCACATCGAACTGCGTGATAAAGCGCTTGCGCTGCGCCTCGTCCGCAGCGGGATGGCTGGGACAGCGCGCCGAGGCGAATTCCTCGACCGTCAGCGAATGCAGCTTGCCGTCGCGGAACGAGACGATGCGCGCATCGGCGGCAAACGCCTTGTACATGAACTCGGCCTTGCCGGTGACATGGCCCTGCAAGTAGTCCTCGATCGGCGCGAGCGCGGCCACGTGGCGGGATGTCAGGCCCGTTTCTGAATACGTCATGGTCTCCTCCAAAACTGGGGGCAGCGTTGAAAGCTTTGATTGTATTCCAGTTTTGTATGCAAAAGGTTGGGGCGCTGCCAGTCAGACCGATGTGGCGATGAGTTCACGCAGCCAGCGGTGTGCCGGATCGCGATGCACGCGCTCTGGCCACAACATCGACATCTCATAGCCCGGCACTTCGACCGGCGCCACCACCACCTGCAAAGCGGGCACGCCGCGCACCAGCCGCTCGGGCAGCATCGCCACGAGGTCGGTGCTGGCAACGGCCGACGTGACAAACAGGAAGTGGGGCACGGACAGCACCACCCGCCGCTGCATGCCGGCCAGCGCCAGCGCCTCGTCGGTGACGCCGTAAAAGCCGCCACCGTCTGGCGACACGATCACATGGTCAAGCGCGCAGAACTGCGCCAGCGTTGGCCGCCGCTTCAGCCGCGGATGGCCGGCGCGCCCCACCAGCACGTAGCGCTCGGTAAACAGCGCGCGCCGGTGCAGGCCCGGTGGCGAGCCATCGGTGGTGTGGAAGGCCAGGTCCAGTTCCGCACGCTCGGCCTGCCGGGCGATGCGCGGCGGCACCATCTCAACCACGGCCAGGCGCGCGCCGGGCGCCGCGATGCGCAGCGCCTGCAGCGCCGGCAGCACGATGGTCGATTCGCCATAGGAACGTGCTCGAAATAACTTCCCGCTATGCGGCGTTCCGTGAGCGGATGCTGTAGTTCCACGCAGGCAAGGTTGAGTCGTACTCGATGTTCAGTGAAGCACGGACGCAACGAGTGACTGTCCGTCCGGCTTCATAGACTCCGTCAAGAATGTCAGCAGTAACTTTCAGTCCGGTTTTTGTGCAGGCTTTTTCGATCAGTTCACGAACCAGACTAACGCTG
>NZ_KB903208.1:0-13883 GCF_000379565.1 Cupriavidus sp. UYPR2.512
GGCGTCATCCGCGACCACGCGATGCGAGCGCAGCGATGCACTTCATGCCCGTGCCTTCGACCTGAGATGCTGAGTGCGCGCAGCGCAGCCGTAGGCGTCCCACCGATGGCGGTCTTAGCAGGCTGCCAACAACCTAAAGTCGGGTTCGTCCAATAGTCCGTCGACGCAGGCACCAGACAGGGAGCGTAGCTGGCTCGAACCACCAATCACATCAGCGGAAATCACCACCCCCCGAACCACCAACGCCGATGACTTTATTGCCAGCCGCTCAGGCGACGCGTTTTTTGGTTACTTTTTGTCGCTCGGACAAAAAGTGACTCGCCCCTTCAGGGGCGAAACGGGGGCCTCTCCAAGAGCCACCATCACAAATCCGCCGAAGTACCTTGTTGAATGCCATCGAGGCATCGAATGTCAACCATGACGCGTGCCTTCGCCTAAGCGCGGCTTCTCCGCCATGAGAACTTTGGCAATTTCTGCGATTGACTTGACGTATCGATCCTTCACAATCTGCGCCTTGATTGTGAACGGCAGGGTTCTCTAGACTGGCTGGGCTCCTGATCAACAGGAGTCGGGTGTGAGAACCTGGTTCACGTTCCAGCGGACGGTCGCGTAAGCGGCAATTTTCGAGTCCGTTGCGCTTGTGTGCGCCTTCACTTTACGGCGGGCCGGGCGGGGCCAGCTTCGGCTGGGCCGGGTAACGTCCGGTTTTCTCACCCCCGTCGTCTGGCCCGCCACCTCAAGTGAGAATGAGTGGCGGGCCTCCACTTCTACGTTACAGAGGTCAGCAATGCACCAGTCCACCATCGAGCCCGACGCCTTCACCCCACCTCGACTAGATGATTCGCTATCGCGGTTCAGTCCCGAAATCCGCCGTGCAGCGCGCGAGGACGCGCTGCCTGTTCCTCGGCAACTCTTGCTATTGAATCTGTTGGATCAGGCCGATGCCGTTGCGCGAGGCACGGCCTGCGTACTGACGTTGGTTACGCACAGCGAATGTGACACACAGGAAGAGGGGAGCATAGCCTTGCGGCCGGCTACGCTGGATGCCTTGCGAGGGCTCTGCCGGGCCTCGCTTGGATTGCTGGCCGACAGGATAGAAGAGGTCGCTGAGGGAATTGAGGAGGCGATGGTCGGGTAGCCAGTCGCGGCCCACGAGGCTTCGTGCCGCCTGGCACGAAGCGAGCCGCGGATTCGTCCGGGGAACTGACCTACTGAGGGACGGCGGGCCATCTTGTGGCTGTGTGCATGGGGTTCTGCTGATCGCAAATTTGGTATAAAATTTTATACAAACACGCGATGGAGAAAGAGATTCGCTGGGTCGGGTCAGCCTACGACGACCTGCTGGCTTTTCCCGCGCAGGCCCGCCAGCAGGCGGGATTCCAGTTGGGCAAGATCCAGGCGGGCCTGGAACCAGAAGACTGGAAGCCCTTTGATGACCTCGGGCCTGGCACCCGCGAGATTCGCCTGCGTGATGCGGGCGGCGCATTTCGGGTGATATATGTCGCCAAGTTCGAGGAAGCCGTGTACGTGTTGCATTGCTTCCAGAAGAAGACGCAGGCGACGAACCTGACGGACAAGCGCATCGCCGAGGCGCGCTATCGAGCTATCGCCAACGCGAGGAAAGGCAAATCATGAAGATCGACACCGAGATCCGCCATGTCACCAAGCCAGGCGCCAATCTGTTCCTGGAACTGGGGTTTGCGCCGGAGGAAGCCAAGCGGCTGCAGGCGGCGTCGAAAAAGCAGATCAACGACACCAAGCAGCTCAAGGAACAGCTCATGGGCGAACTGGCGGCATGGATTGAGCAACACCACCTGAAACAGGCTGACGCTGCGGAAATCCTGATGGTGTCTCGTCCGCGCGTGTCGGACGTAGTGAACCGAAAGACGGCCAAATTCACCATCGACACACTGGTTGAGATGTTGAGCCGCATTGGCAAGCCCGTTCGCCTGGCAATCGGCCGGTAAGCCAGGGCGCGCGGTGGCGACGCGGCGTAACCCACTGATTCATTGAATTAGCAGACGCCCGCCAGTCTCAGCGAATCAGCGGACTGGCATTCTCCGTCACCTCACCCCTGCCGCTAGCAGGAAACAGAAGGAAAGCAGCCGCCTGCAACATCCGCCTGCGGCCCTTGCCTTTTACCCTTCCACTTCCGCCCACCCCTGCATCGCCTGCCCCCCAGCATCATCCCCCGTCCACAGCACCAGCCGCCCCGGCTGCGCCGGATCGGCCGCGCCGCCCACCGTGATGGTGTCCTGGTCGAACAGCGGCGCCAGCCCGCGGAAGCCGAAGCGCTTCACGCGCGCCTGCGGTTGCTCGCGCGCCACCAGGTCCAGCATCAGCATGGCCTGCATCGGCCCGTGCACCACCAGGCCCGGATAGCCCTCGACCTCGCGCGTGTACTGGCGGTCATAGTGGATGCGGTGGCCATTGAAGGTCAGCGCCGAATAACGGAACAGCATCACCGGGTCTGCCTGCAGCGTGCGCTGCCACTGCGCGGCCTGCTCCAGGCGCGGGCGCGGCGGCTGCGGCTTGGACGGGTCGGGCATGGCGCGGTAGACGATATCGTGGCGCTCGTTGACCGCGGTCTTGCCGTTGACGGTCAGCTCGTGATCGACGGCGACAAACCACAGTTCACCGGTGCGCCCGGTCTTGTACTGCACGTCCTTGATGGTGGAGGTGCGCGTGACGGTATCGCCGATATGCAGCGGATGGCTGAAGCTCAGTTCGCTGCCGGCCCACATGCGGCGCGGCAGCGGCACCGGCGGCATGAAGCCGCCGAGGGTGGGATGGCCGTCGCGTCCCAGTTCATGCTGCGGCGCGCGCGGCAGGAAGTAGAGCCAGTGCCACAACGGCGGCAGCGGGCCGGCGGCAACGGCCTCGGGGTCGAGGTCGAAGGTGGCGGCGAGGCCGATCAGCGGTTCGGGCGACAGGGTTTCGGTGCGCGCTTCGCTGCGGCCGATCCAGCCGCGCAGGCGTTCAAGTTCAGAAGTGGCGTCAGTCATGGCAGTAAGCCTTGTCGTGCGTGAAGGTTGTCGGGCGGCGGGTTATTGCGCCAGCGCCAGCAGCCGGCGTGCCTGCTCGATCACGGGCCGGTCGACCATCTTGCCATCGACCTGCACCGCATGGCTGCCGCTGGCGGTAGCTTCCAGTACGCGGCGGGCCCAGTCGAGCTGCTCGGGGCTGGGCAAGAAGCCTGCGCGCACCGCGCCCAGCTGGGCCGGGTGGATGCAGAGCTTGCCGGCAAAGCCGAGTTCGCGCGCATAGGCAACGTCGCTGGCCAGCACGGCTTCATCTTTCAGCGCGGTGGTCACGCCGTCGACCGGCGGCGGCAGCCCGGCCACGCGTGAGGCCAGCACGAGGCGCGCGCGGGCAAAGGCCAGCGCGTCACGCGTGTGGCTGCAGCCCAGGTCGACAGCATAGTCGAGCGAGCCGAAGGCAAGGCGCGCGACGCCGGGGGCCGTGGCCACGGCGTCGATTTGATGCAGGCCAAGCGCGGATTCGATGATCGCGACGAGTTCGCCCTTCGGGGTGATCGCATGCAGGGCCTGCGCGATGGTGGCCAGCGCTGCGGCATCTTCTGCCTTGGGCACCAGCAGGCCGGCCAGCGCGGTGCCCGGCGGCAGCGCGCGCAGCCAAGCCAGGTCGGCGGCAAAGGATGGCGAGGCGCTGTCATTGATGCGGACAAAGGCATTGGCCGCGGGACGTCCGGCCAGCCAGGCGGCGATGGCTTCGCGCGCGGCGGGCTTGGCGTCCGGATGGACCGCGTCCTCGAGGTCCAGGATCATCACATCGGGGCCCGCGGCCGCGGCCTTGTCGAAGCGTTCCGGCCGGTCCCCCGGCACGAACAGGTAAGTGACTGCAGTGGACATGTCTGGGTTCTCAGCCTGCGGCGGGCAGCCAGTCGTTGACGTTCGGGGCCTGCTCCAGCGCCCAGACGCGCTGGATGATGGCACGCATCTCGGCCTCGCTCGCG
Organism: Cupriavidus sp. UYPR2.512; assembly: GCF_000379565.1. NCBI lineage: Bacteria > Pseudomonadati > Pseudomonadota > Betaproteobacteria > Burkholderiales > Burkholderiaceae > Cupriavidus > Cupriavidus sp. UYPR2.512. Next base: position 3,977 of record NZ_KB903208.1, read on the forward strand.
CCGTGGCGGAACGCGCCCAGCTGCAGCGCCTTGGCTTCCAGTTCCGGGCGCGACAGGGTGTTGTCGGGATCGCCCTTGGGCACGTCGACGCGCGCTGCCAGCGTGCGGCCGTCGGTGGTCTTGACGGTGACGCGGCCGATCCACTGGCGCGGGTAGGCGGCGTTGATCTCGGCATCCAGTTCCATGTCGACCTTGCCGCGGAAGGCGGTCACCTTCGGGTCCTGCAGCGCATGCTGCTCGAACTCGCCCAGGCCCGCATGGCCGTGCACGGCCACCAGCCCCAGCACCGTGCCCATCGAGAACTTGGCCTGGTGGATGGTGGTGGGGTTGACCACCGGGCCGAGCACGTCGATGGCGCCCTGGTGCACGTGCGTGGTGACGCGGGCGACCTGGTCGGCGCTGATGCCTTCGCGCTGCATCAGCGCCTTGAGCGCATCGGCGGCCGGATGCGTGTGGCGGCATGAGGCGAAGAACTTGAACGAGGTCTCGGCGGTGGCCCAGCGCCTGCCGAGGCCGTCGGTCAGGCAGGCGGGGTTGGCATCGCTCGACATGCCGGCAGCCATGCCCTGCGCGCCTTCCAGGATCTGCCTGGCACCGGTAAAGCCCGCGCGCGCGAGCCAGGCCGACTGCAGGCCATCGGCCGCGGCCTTGGCCGTATGCAGCTGCTTGGAGTCTGCGGCGTCGCGCAGGAATTCCCACAGGCCCGCGGCCTGCGTGCCGGCCGAGCCCAGTGCCTGGTTGATACCTTCGGCATCAAGGTTGTACAGCTTGGCGACTGCCGCGGCTGCCGCCAGTGTGCCGACCGTGCCGGTGGTGTGGAAGATCCGGTAGTGCGACCGGCCCATGAATTCGCCGATGCGGATACCGGCTTCGTAACCGGCGATGGAGGCCAGCAGCACATCGGCGCCGGTCTTGCCTTCGGCCTGCGCGGCGGCGACCACGGCAGGGAACACCACTGCGGCCGGGTGCAGCACCGAGCCGTTGTGCACATCGTCCTGCTCGACCACGTGCGACGAAGCGCCGTTGATCAGCGCGGCGAAGTAGGGCGAGGTGCGGCGGCGGTCCACCAGCACTTCGGCCGCGCCCTGCGTCGGCCCCATCGCGGCGGCAAACTCCTGGATGCGGCGCACGGCCGGGGCGTCCTTGCCTGCGATGGCCGAGGCGACCCAGTCAAGGAACAGGTCCTTGGTGCGCTCGATCACGGGTGCCGGCACGTCGGCCAGCGTGAAGCGGGCCAGGAATTCGCAAAGCTGGCGGGTCGGATAGGATTGGTCTGCGGGGTGGCTCATGCCGTCTCCGGAGATAGTTGGCTTGGCTCGGCCGCTCGCGGCTGCCTCGCGGGAATCAGGACCCTCTCCCGATGCAGGGAGAGGATGGGGGGAACGGACGCCGCGCGGACGTCCTCAGACAGTTTTCTTGCTCACCAGTGCGTCGATATCGCCTTCGCCGTAGCCCAGCTCGGCCAGGATGCTGCGGCTGTGCGCGCCCAGTGCCGGCACATCGCCCATGACGGGCTCCACGCCCGACAGGTTGGCGGGTGGCAGCAGCGCGCCGATCGGGCCGCCCGGGGTGGCGACTTCGCGCCAGCGCTGGCGCGCCTGCAGCTGCGGATGGTTCCACACGGCTTCGATGTCGTTCATCGGGGCATTGGCGATCTGCGCCTGGTCCAGCAGCGCCTCGGCCTGCGCCACCGTCAGCGACGCAAAGCGTTCCTCGATGAGAGCGGTGAGTTCGGGGCGGTTGCGCACGCGGGCGGTATTGCTGGAAAAACGCTCGTCCTGTGCCAGTTCCCGATTGCCGAGCACGATCTCGCAGAAATTGGCGAACTCGCGTTCGTTCTGCACGCTGAAGATCACGCTGCCATTGCTGGTGCGATGCACGCCATACGGGGCGATGGTCGGGTGCGAGGCGCCGACGCGCGCCGGCGTCGTGCCGCCGTAGTGGCCGAAATAGAGCACCTGGTTCATCCACTCGGCCATCGCCTCGAACATGGTCACCTGCACGCGCAGGCCCTTGCCGGTGCGGCCGCGCTGCAGCAGCGCCGACAGGATCCCGCTGTACGCGTACATGCCGGCCGAGATGTCGGCGATCGACACCCCGGCGCGCGACGGTTCGTTCGGGCCGCCGGTGAGCCCAACCAGGCCGGCCGCGGCCTGGATCAGCAGGTCGTAGGCCTTCTTGTCGCGATAGGGCCCTGAGTCGCCATAGCCGGAGATGTCGCAGACGATCAGCTTTTCGTACTTGCCGTGCAGGGTGTCGAAATCCAGGCCCATGCGGGCGGCAGCGCCAGGCGCGAGGTTCTGCACCAGTACGTCGGCATCGGCCAGCAGGCGGTGCAGGATGGACTGCGCCTCGTCATCCTTCAGGTCCAGGGTCAGGCTTTCCTTCCCCCGGTTGAGCCAGACGAAGTACGAGGCCTGGCCGTGCACGGACTGGTCATACCCGCGCGCAAAGTCGCCCGCGCCGGGGCGCTCGACCTTGATCACGCGCGCGCCCAGGTCGGCCAGCTGGCGCGTGGCGAAGGGCGCGGCCACCGCGTGCTCAAGCGAGACCACGCGGACGCCGTCGAGCGGGCGGATGCCTTTGGGGGAATGGGACATGTAGGGGCCTTAGAACGAACGCGGCAGCTCGAGCACATGCTCGGCCACGTAGGACAGGATCAGGTTGGTCGAGATCGGCGCCACCTGGTACAGGCGCGTTTCGCGGAACTTGCGTTCGATGTCGTACTCGGCGGCAAAGCCGAAGCCGCCGTGCGTCTGCAGGCAGACGTTGGCCGCTTCCCACGAGGCGTCGGCGGCCAGCAGCTTGGAGATATTGGCTTCCTTGCCGCACGCCTTGCCGGCGTCGAACAGCTGCGCGGCCTTGTAGCGCATCAGGCTGGCGGCCTCGACATTGATATACGAGCGCGCGATCGGGAACTGCACGGCCTGGTTCTGGCCGATCGGGCGGTCGAACACGATGCGGTCGCGCGCATAGTTGCTGGCGCGCTCGACAAACCAGTAGCCGTCGCCGATGCACTCGGCGGCGATCAGGATGCGCTCGGCGTTGAGGCCGTCGAGGATGTACTTCAGGCCCTTGCCTTCCTCGCCGATCAGGTTTTCAGCGGGGACTTCAAGGTTGTCGAAGAACAGCTCGTTGGTCTCATGGTTGACCATGTTGCGGATCGGCTTGACCGTCAGGCCCTTGCCGATGGCATCGCGCAGGTCCACCACGAATACCGACAGTCCTTCGGACTTGCGCTTGACCTGGTCCAGCGGCGTGGTGCGCGCCAGCAGCAGCATCAGGTCCGAATGCTGCACGCGCGAAATCCATACCTTCTGGCCATTGACGATGTACTTGTCGCCCTGGCGCACCGCGGTGGTCTTCAGCTTGGTGGTATCGGTGCCGGTGGTGGGCTCGGTCACGGCCATCGACTGCATGCGCAGCTCGCCCGAGGCGATGCCCGGCAGCCAGCGCTGCTTCTGCGCTTCGGAGCCGTGGCGCAGCAGGCAGCCCATTACGTACATCTGGCCGTGGCAGGCGCCGGAATTGCCGCCGCTGCGGTTGATTTCCTCCATGATGACCGAGGCCGCGGTCAGCGACAGGCCCGAGCCGCCATAGGCTTCGGGGATCAGCGCCGACAGCCAGCCTGCCTGGGTCAGCGCCTGGACAAAGGTCTCAGGAAAGGCGTTCTGTTCTTCCACCCGTTGCCAGTACGCCGAATCGAAGCTGGCGCAGAGGTCGCGCACCGCTTCGCGGATTTCGGGGTAGAACTGGTCTGGATCCTGATTTGCGTGCATGGGGTAGCCCCGGTCAGATGGAATGGGCCATTATTCCCGAGCCCCCGGCACGCTGAAATTCGGATTTGCGAAAGAGCGGCTTAGGTGGGCCGGAAGCGGGTGGCGAACGAGGGGCTTGGGATGACAATTGTTACGGAGAATCGAGGGGCAAACAACTGCCTGATACCGGCCTTCGACGTAAGAATGACAATTTCTGGACATCACGGAGAATTGTGACAATCATGCGATCGCCGCGTCGTTGGGATCGTATCAGTCACATCGTCCATGGGAATGGGAGTGAACACCTTCCAAGCGAGGACTGCCAGCTCGGGTGAACTTGGGGGGCCAGTTAGGAGATACTTTGCCCCACTCGCCGAAGTGAAGGCTCGATGCTCCCAGTCGACTGTCATGATGGGCGAACTGATCCTTCCCCATTGGTTGTTAGAAGCCTTCTCGAGTCCAACAACATGGACCGTACCCAACGAAGTCCGCACTATCCGCCATTCGGACAGTACAACGAAGGCAGCTTGCCTCTTGGCTGAGGGGCCGGCGGCGGTTTCGTGTCCAGTCTGATTGAACACGACTTTTTTATCCTCTAGACGCAAGATCCCCAACCTCCAACGGACGGGCTCCGTCAAAGGGCTATGTGATCTGACCGCCTTCCGGTCGGCTCGGCCCGCACGTTAGCATTTGCTCAGCGCCCGCACTCAAAAGCAGACCGGAACACCTAGGTCCACGAGCGGGACAGCGAAGGGCTCGATGGGGCATTGGCCGCTGCGGCCAGCCCTGCGCACTCGTGGCGTGCCCTCTTGGCGTCCGATGTTATTCAAGCGATCAATTCGACACATGTGATTTCAACGACGAGACCAGTGAGCACACCAAGCAGCCGTTGCTGCATCGGAAGGATGTAGTCATACGGATTGTAGACGTTTGCGCTTACAACTCAAGTGACTACAATTTAGTCAAGACCATATCGCGGTCGCGGTCGCGGTCGCGGGCACTGGCAATGTCTTCAGGAAACTCCGCACGCTGTCACAAGCAGCCATGCTGAATTTGACGGTCCTCAACCGGCTCGATAGGGGCTCTACAAAACGATCTGATCGATCGAGACACCTAGAGCGACGACGATTTTTTCCAGCGTGTCCAGTGCAACTCGCGCCGCGTCTGTTTCCACGCGAGAAATGTGATTGCGGTCGAGTCCAGCACGGGCGCCAAGTTGTTGTTGTGAGAGCCCCTTCGCCGTGCGCTGATCGCGTATTGTTTCCCCGAGACGACGTACGAGCGCTTGGAATGCGGGAATGTCATCCGTAATTCGCGCTGCATCTTTCGTAAGCATGCAAGCAGGACTGACGTCGAGCGCTTCCGAAAGCAAGACCACCTTCTCAAAAGTGAGGTTTGGAGCAAGGCGCTCAATGCGACTTACCGAGGTCCTGTCCGAGCCAACATGTTCGCCAACCTCTTCCTGGGACAGGCCGCGCAGTAACCGAAATTCCCTCAAATTTTGCGCAAACGTTTGACGTAGCGAAGCCATGGACAGATCGTCAATACTAAAGTGACGATATATCCATGATTACAACTCAAGCGTCTACAGCATATGAGTTGTAGTCGTATTCGTTGTGGGCATTTACATTTACAACGCGTGTGACTACAATCTGCACTCAAGTGAATGTGATGACTGCTAGAACGCAAAGCACGGTTGCTTCGCGAGCGGCTAGCTCAGGAGGGGCGGACCGATGCTGGGGACCGTATTCGGTCGCTTGAAGACGTGGCGAGTAGTACTCCCTTGTTGGGTCAAGGTGAAGACCCATTGCGCAAGAAGCGGTTGGCAGTGTTTGCTTAGACAGTGGACCCACCGGTCTTCCCCGCCTGAGCGGCGAGCGAAATGGCGCTCAGTGGCCCCGCCGCACTCCCGCGGCGCTCGCGATGGATTTGTCGTCGTTCGGATGGATCGGACGGGTTTCCGTGAAGGTTTAAAGCGAACGTGTGGAAAACTGGACGGGTGGCGCCGTGTCAGCGGCCGCAGCGGCGCGCGTTGCGAGCGACTGGCAGTCGCAATCTCTGCGCACAAGCTTGGGAAGGCTGAGGCGATCCCTGGGCGACGGCTTTCCAGACATCGGACAGCGGATACCTACCCACGCATGACGGCCGGTTGATTGGTGAACCAAAGGTGTGAAAGAGTTGCGATGAGATCGGATTTAGTGCAAGACGGCCCACCGCCAATTGGTGCCAATTGTTTGCTTGCCGCGCTAATTGCCAGGAGCGAAGGGCGACTCAAGCTGGAGAAGGATCTTTCGCCGTTGGCGTGGAAGATCTGACTCGCGGAAATGGCCGGATTGAGCACCGAGATCCTCTGCAGCGTGAAGAGCGGTCACGGCACAACTGTGCGCACGCTCCTGGCCGTGGTCCGTGCGCTGGGCCATGAGGAGTGGCTCAACGCGCTGGTGGCCGACGGCGCCGCCACGTCGACGATGGACGAGGTGTGCCGCACGCTGGTGTGACAGCGCGCCCGCTGCGTCCCGAACGCGCCGAACCAATGAGGGCCTCGAGACAGCGCGCTGTGGCAATGTCAAGCGAGGTTTGAACTGGAGACCAGTGTTGAAACTGTGCATGCACGGCAGCGGTTTTTTTTATTCGGAACGACAACTCTCCATGCGTGTTGATAACCGCATGAAGCGGGGCGGGAGCGGCGGGGCCGCTCGGAGCTGCTGTCGCCCCACCACGTTTGGCGATCGCTGGCAATTCATCTGGCGGAGCCAGTATTCGTTGGTGCAATGTTTTAATGCGGGCGCGCGCCTTGACCCGCAAGCCGCTGCACACAGGGAGCGCGACACGGCAGCATGCGCGGAAGTGTACGAGGAAAGCAGTGGTCGAACATGGTGCCTGAAGTCTTGAGAGGAAAGGTTTTTCATATGATGTTCCGATCCGGCACGTTGCTTGATGTGCCTTCGCGCCCAAGCGCGCCAAGTTGGTCCGGCCTATCGGATGCGCAGACCAGTAACCGGTCTGATCGGGAGCGCCAGCATTGGCACGCCAATTTGTTGAAGCAGAGGCTGGTACACCAAAGCGGCTTGGTGCTACTCGTGAGGGGCGATGACTTTGTGATTGGCCCGCTCCCCATGCACTACCCGGCAGCGAAACTGGTGGCGCTGCACGAGGAGGCTCGCGCTCTCTATCGGGCATTGGCGCAGCGGTGGACCCCCACGGCGTTACACGCCCTTGGGGATCGTCTGCACGCCATCGCCGTGGCGAGCGCACGCGGCGCACTCTGCCTGCAACGGTCCCTCGATGCGCAGGGCAACCTGCTGCATTGCTGCATCGCCGGTACAGAACTGCCGCCGACTGAGGTGGCGGAGATTTTCGGCGACTGCACGACGTTCGGTGTATTGCAGCGTTCCCGAACCCAGGAGCCGTTGCATGGGCCAGTGTGCCAAGCCGCCGCGGCGGACATTGAGGTGCCGGTGCCGCCGATGCGGCGCGCCCAGATCGCGGGCTTCCAACCGGTTGACGGCCTCGATGCCTTCACCGTCAACTTTGCAGCGCTGGCGCAATTGGCGGCACGCGGACGCGCAGTCGGCTGCCCGCGTCCATGCTGAATGGCAACGCCCCGCGGGCGACGGTCCGCTCATGAAATGAACGGATCCTGCCCTGGCGCGTGCCGAGACTCCGATGCTTGGGCTTTCCGCTCGGTGTGCATCTCGGTCGCCAGTCGGGCGGCCTTTGGCAGCCGCAACTGTCATCGCATAATCAACATAGGAAGAAGGTCGGACAAGATGAAGGATGGATATCCAAAGACCGGGGCGGGCCGACTGCTTGCCCTCGCGGCAGAGCTGAAGGCTTCGGCCTCGCTGGTCCTTGATGAGCCGACGTGGCTGAGTACCGGTTTGGCGCTACTCCGCGTCGCGGAGGAGTCGGGCGTGGAGGCGCGATTGAATGCCCGCTCGGACACCTATCCCAATACGTTCTCGCTGCTGATGCGTGGCGAAGCCTGCGGCCTACATGAGCGGATACGGACCCTCACGCCAGCACCCGTTTTCGTGCATTACGTGCTCGACAACCATACCTGGCGCGTGGAGCTGGATCTGCGGCTTTTGTCACGGTTGCAGGGGCAATACAGGCCGGTCGACAGGCGACAGGATGGGAATCTCTGGCCGAAACAGGACGCCAAGGGCGTCGCTGTTGCCTCGACGACAGACGGCTGCGGGGTTGCCATTGCCATCTGATTGGCTTCGTGACGCCTTCCATGCTTCAGCAGGCCGGGCAAGACGCACCCGAGCGATGCACCGACGCAACCACTCATTAGCGATGGCCCTGAACCGATCGGTTGCTTCAATATCGGGACTGGGAGCTGTCTTCAGGGAGGCCACTCGCGACAGGGGGGGCGTGCGCACCGCGGTCAGCGTTCGATTTTTCACAGTGGATGCATGCTTTGGGTACCGGTTCACTGGCAAGCAAGCCGAAATCAACGAAGTTAGCCATGCTGCGCATCACCGTTGAATTGCTGCCCGGTGGCAGTACCGCAGGGCGCCGCGTGCTCGCGGTCGGGGAAATTGGCCGAATCCGCAGTGGCGCGTCGGCCGACTATGAGGTGTCTTTTGAGGAAACGCTGCTACCGGATGCCGTGATGTCGGGCGAGGTGCTGGACTACCCGCACTGGTCCGCGAGCATCTGGGATCTGGTGGCACGCGCGCTGTGTGTGGCACTGTCGGGCGAGGAGCGCCTGCCCATGCGACCGACGGTGCCGAACGTACCTATCCATCGTTCTGAGGCGGGTGGCGTTGCCTATCTCAGGCTGCGAGAGATTCCCGAACCGGCCCGTACGTTTTTCATTAACCACATCCGCTATGAGACACGGCCAATAGTCAGCGATGTTCCGGATCCACTGGACTGTGCTCACCTCGCGGAGTGGGAGAGCTTTCTCAATGGTGGCCGCTAAACAGCAGAAACTGCCGTCGCGAGCCATTCCCCGCCGTTCGATCTTGCATAGGAGGGCAGTGCATGTTCTGGGGTACAGGGTCGTTGGCAAGCAAGCCGAAATTTGATCTGGGTGGGTGGAGCGTTGTGGAGACGGACCGGGGTGAGCATCATCTGGTCGGGATCGATCTCGATAACGGTACCGGCCAGGTGAGCAGCACCATTGTCCGCTTTGACGCCAGCGCCATGCGCTGCGAGACGGTAAGCGGGCGCATTTATACGCTGCAGGAAACAGAGGGAATCGCGACAAGCAATGCCTGGTATGTGTGGGAGGCCTGGTGTCAGGTCAACGATGTCAAGCACTGGACGGATGTCACGGCCCGCTATCGCAGGGGCGCAAGCGCGACCTAACAGTCGCTCCGCGCTTTGCCGTACCGAAAAAGCGAAACCCTGGACCTTTTCATTTGCGCAAGATTGCACGCTGCTGGACGACCCGAAATGACGAGTTGTGCGTCGATTGCCCTCTGTGGATGGCGCGTACAGATTGATGAGAACCTGGCAAGCTGCACTATGTGCCCGTCCCCGGTTATTCAGGCCGGAGGCGTCGTTGCGACTTCTTTCGCTGCTCTTCCGGCCGCCAGATGTGAGAGGTCTGCCCCGTGCCTCCATGCCGACGCGTTATGGATTGGGGGCGCCTCCTTTTTTGCGAATGGGTACATATATGTTGTTAACTAAAGAAATGTGGCTGGACCGTGCAAGCGGTCAGGATCCGGTGCCTCCATACCTGCCGTGGCGTGTTGTCGCTGCCGTGCCCATCAATCCTTTGCTGGTGCTTCAGCTTTACCCGGCGTCCCTGGAGCCGCTGGAGCTCATTACGACCTACGTCATTGCGTCCTTTGAATCGTTACTGGAGACGTGGGACAGTCTGCTGCCTGAACACCGTGTCGGCGCCACCGTGCATTTGATTCGCGGCGGCATCACCGAACGCGTGCGCGAGATCTGGCAGTACAAGAGCAATGACGCCGCTGTCCGGCGATTCGCGTTCCGCAACGATCGCGGCGAGTTGATTCCCTATTGGGGCGACCTGCCCATACTGGTGGACAAACAATGTCTCGCCGTCATTGAGTGAATCCCGAGCGATGAATGACTGTCGAGAACATTGAAAAATGAGCGACGCAAAGGTGCCCGACGATTTTCCGCGGGTGGCGTTCCCGGCGAGCGTCGCCGGTGCACAAGCG
>NZ_KB903209.1:0-13029 GCF_000379565.1 Cupriavidus sp. UYPR2.512
GATTTGAGAAAGCGGCGGCTGATCTGCCATTCGCGATGCTTGGAGTGGACTCGGACAACGACAGTGCGTTCATGAACCAGAGCGTCTTCGACTACTGCAAGGGACGCGGCCTTGTTCAGACGCGTTCGCGAGCCTACAAGAAGAACGATCAGGCCTGGGTGGAGCAGAAGAACGGCGCCGTCGTGCGGNGGCTGGTCGGGTATGGCCGGCTGAGCGGTGTCGATGCCAGGAACGCGCTGGCGCAACTGTACGCGTCATCGCGGTTGTACATTACAGTAAACAAAACAGCCTCCTCGATTCCCGGGGTGATTCACTGCTGGCGTCGGCCAATTCAGGGAAAACGAGGGTGCGGAGCATCGCCTTGATGGGCGCTAGCGGGAAGATCGAGCCGCCACTCATCTCGACGACGAACGCAGCCAGTAATGCTTGCGATCCCGGGCACCCGCATATGACCATCTGGTGAGATTATGTTTGTCCCCAGCGCTCCGTCCACCCCCGTCCCCTACACATGCTGCGTTTCGATGCCAAGAAAGCCTAAGCTGAATTTGCTTGCCACAGCGGGGGCGCAAGCGCCCGGCCATAAGCTGCGCGGCACCTGTAAGCTGCCGAGGATCCATCTTGCTGCGGCATGTGCCGTTGCGCTGCTTTCAGCCGCAGAAGCGCAACCGCCGGCATCCGCCGTGGGTACCGAAACCTCCCCGACAGCAAACACCCGCCCCGCTGAGAAGTTTGAAGGCAGGAAGCGCGAGCGAAGAAAGGAGAGGGAAGAGCAGCGCCAGCGGGAAAGTCAGGAAGCCGGCAAACCAGAGCGCAAGACAGACTGATATCGCCCGCGTCAGCTAGGTTTGTCCAAGTGCCAGAATTTGGCGACCAGAGGATGTCGCGCGAAAACCTCACACCCACCAACCGCGCTCGAGAAACCGATTGCGCGGCAACGCGCCGGTTTGGTATCCTTCGCCCCGTCTTCATCACAGGGTTTTCCCCATGGACTGTTGTTCTAGTCGGCCCAAAGCCGAACTCTGAGCGGCTAGTCAGTCAAGGCGACATCTCGCCACTGCCTAGCCGATAGCGGCGGGTAGTGGCATCCGAGCGGGTTCTCTGCACGGCCATCTCCCGATTTTTCGTTTGCGACCTGCACCTGCAAGGACAGTGCTGGGCGAAGTCCGCCCCCGCCTTGGTGTTCGTGCACCGTCGCGCCGAGCCTACGCGCGCCTACAGAAGCGCGTGAGGGAGGGTTCATGTCGTTTGTTACCTATCTTCAGCTTGCCTTGGCTGCCCTGACCATTTTTAGGGGAAGCTGTTGGCCACGCCGTCTGCGCGCGGTGATCTTTTTGCCGCTTTTTGTCCTGGGTATTACGCCGTTGCGCGCTCAGGAGGCGGGTCGCACCGTCGATATCGCTCAAGCAGCCACCCCGGCGGAAGATCTTTTTGCTTTTCATGGGCAGGCTACGTATGTCTGGCAGCGCAAGCCTTCCTTTGGTGCCGCGTATTCCGGGGAACACAGCCTTGGCACGGAACGCGCCAAGAGCTATTCGTTCACCAGTACGCTCGATCTCGGGCTGCGTCTTTGGCAAGGCGCGGAATTCCACTTCAATCCCGAGGTCTCGCAGGGCGTGCCGTTCTCTGGCCTGCATGGCCTGGGCGGCCTGACCAACGGGGAGTTGGCCAAATCGTCGGGTCCGAATCCCACTTTCTATCGCGCCCGCGCGTTCGTCCGCCAGACGTGGGGGCTCGGTGGCGGGGAGGAAAAGCTCGAGGCCGACTTCAACCGGTTCGCACGGACTGTCGATAAGCAGCGCGTCGTGCTGACCGCCGGCAATTTCAGCGTGCTGGATGTCTTCGATGTGAACCCCTATGGCTCGGACCCGCGCACGCAGTTCATGAACTGGTCATCGCTGACGCATGGCTCGTTCGACTATCCCGCCGACGCGCGCGGCTACGACTGGGGCCTGTCGCTGGAGTACATCGGCGATGGCTGGTCTGCACGGATCGGCCGCTTCCTGCAGCCGCTGGAATCCAACGGGCTTGAGCTCGATACCCGGATGTTTGAGCACTACGGGGACATGCTCGAGTTGGAGAAACGGTACAGCCTGGCTGGCCGGCCCGGGCAGGCGCGCCTGCTGCTTTGGCGCAACAAGGCCAAGATGGGCAAGTTCAGCGACGCGCTGGCGTTCGGGCGCGCCAACGGCGTGACACCGGATGTGGCAGACGTGCGAGCCGAGCATGCCAAGATGGGCATCGGCGTGACGTTGCTGCAGGAGGTTAATGACTCGCTCGGGGTGTTCTTCCGCGCGAATATGTCAGATGACGAGACCGAAACCTATGCCTTTACCGAAATCGGCAAGCAGGTCGCCGGCGGTGGTACGCTCAAAGGCAAGGCGTGGGGACGTCCCAATGACGAGCTTGGGGTGGCTGTGGCCGTGAACATGTTGCGGTCCCCGCATCGGGACTATCTGGCGGCCGGCGGCCTGGGCGCCTTCCTGGGCGACGGCGCGTTGCGCTATGGGTCCGAGCAGGTGCTGGAAATCTACTACAGCCTGCAATTGCTGAAGGCCTTCAGTATCAGCCCGGATTTCCAGTACATCCGCAATCCTGGCTACAACCGGGATCGTGGCCCCGCCAAATTCTTTGGCGTGCGCTTCCATGCGGAATTCTGAGCAACGCCTGTTGCCCTAACCCTTTCTCAGGAGGCGCCATGGATCCCGACCCTGGCTCGCGGCAACGCCGGCGCTGCACACGTCGATTGGCATGAGTCCTTCCGCGTCGCGTTGAACGCGCGGTGTGGCGGCCGGCCCTGACAATTCCCCCCTTTTATTTCATCACCGGTCAAACTTTGTCTGTCGGCAATGACCGGCCAATCAGGGAGTTCGTCATGAACTTTGGTTTCCTGAAAACACTCTACGGCGCTTTCCTGCGCACGCGCCGGGTCACACACCATTTCCGCCGACTGGCCCTATTCGAGTCGCTGGGCGAGCCAGGTCCGTCGCGGGCCATGCCTGAGCACCTGACACGCGACCTGCAGCGCGCGGCCAAGGATGATGTCGCTGCCGTGCTGGTTCACCTGCGATCGCACGAAGACGGCTTGACCGGTGCGGAGGCGGAAGACCGCCTCAAGCGAGTCGGCCCTAACGAGGTCGATCATGAAAAGCCCCTGCCAGCCTGGCTGCATCTGTGGCACTCATATCGGAACCCGTTCAATCTGCTGCTGACGGTGCTGGCCGCGATTTCCTACGTGACCGAGGACATCAAGGCCACGATCGTGATCGGCACGATGGTGCTCTTGTCCACGCTGATCCGCTTCGTCCAGGAGCGCCGCTCGAACCAGGCCGCGGAAGGGCTCAAAGCCATGGTCAGCACCACCGCGACGGTGGTGCGGAGAGACCTGGCTGCCCAGATTGCCACCACCAGTGCCCAGTTCTTCAACGTGCAACTGCATTCGAAGCCGCCCGCCAAGATCGAGGTGCCGCTGCGCGAACTGGTGCCCGGCGAGATCGTTGCGCTGTCGGCCGGTGACATGATTCCTGCCGACTGTCGCATCCTCGTCGCCAAGGATCTGTTCGTCAGCCAGGCGGCGATGACCGGGGAATCGCTGCCGGTGGAGAAGTTCGCCGAGCGGCGCCATCATGCGGTGAGCCCGCTGGAACTGAGTAATATCGTCTTCATGGGCACCAACGTCGTTTCGGGCGCCGCCACTGCGGTGGTGCTGGAAACCGGCAATCGCACTTATTTCGGCACGCTGGCTGCGCGTGTCACGGCCACTGACCGTACCGTGACGGCCTTCCAGGCCGGTGTGAACCAGGTGAGCTGGCTGCTGATCCGCTTTGCCCTAGTGATGGTGCCCATCGTGTTGCTCGTCAACGGCTTCACCAAGAGCGACTGGATGGAGGCCTTCCTTTTCGCTCTGTCGGTGGCCGTCGGTCTGACACCGGAAATGCTGCCGATGATCGTCACCTCGACACTGGCCAAGGGCGCGGTGCTGCTGTCGCGCCGCAAGGTCATCGTCAAGCGGCTTGATGCCATCCAGAACTTCGGCGCCATGAATGTGCTGTGCACCGACAAGACCGGAACCCTGACGCAAGACAAGATCGTGCTGGAGCGCCATACCGACGTGCTTGGACATGTGTCGGATGAGGTGCTCAAGCACGCCTATCTGAACAGTTATTTCCAGACGGGCCTGAAGAACCTGCTGGACCGTGCCGTGCTGGAGCACGTCGAATTGCAACACGAACTGCGGCCGGTACGGGACTATCGCAAGGTGGATGAAATCCCGTTCGATTTCCAGCGCCGACGCATGTCGGTGGTTGTGTCCGAGCGTGAGGACCACAACGAGTTGATCTGCAAGGGTGCGGTCGAGGAGATCCTGAGCGTGTGCACCCGGGTTCAGGTCAACGGGGCGATGCACGCCCTCGATGACGTGCTGCTGGCGCAGGTACGCCAGGTCACGCATGACCTCAATGCGGAGGGCCTGCGCGTGGTCGCCGTGGCCATGAAGGAAACGCCGCCGGGCCTGACCACGTACAGCGTGGCCGACGAATCCGACCTGACGCTTGTTGGCTATATCGCCTTTCTCGACCCGCCCAAGGAATCGACCGCGCCGGCCCTGAGGGCCCTGGCCGCGCATGGTGTCACGGTAAAAGTCCTCACCGGGGACAATGAACTGGTGACCGCCAAGATCTGCAAGGAGGTCGGCCTGGCCATCGCGGGAGTGTTACTGGGCGACGACATTGAAAAGATGGACAGTCCTGCGCTTGGACGTGCCGTGGAAACGCACAACGTATTCGCGCGCCTGTCACCGCTGCACAAGGAGCGTCTCGTACGCGCGCTGCGCGCCAATGGCCATGTCGTCGGCTTCATGGGCGATGGCATCAATGACGCTCCGGCCTTGCGTGCGGCTGACATCGGCATCTCCGTCGACAGTGCAGTGGACATCGCCAAGGAAGCGGCTGACCTCATTCTGCTGGAGAAGAGCCTGATGGTGCTGGAAGAAGGCGTGATTGAGGGGCGTCGCACCTTCTGCAACATGCTCAAGTACATCCGCATGACGGCCAGTTCCAATTTCGGAAACGTCTTCTCCGTCCTGGTCGCGAGCGCCTTCCTGCCGTTCCTGCCGATGCTGCCCCTGCAACTGCTGGTGCAGAACCTGCTCTACGACATCTCGCAGATCGCAATCCCATTCGACAAGGTGGACGACGAGTTGGTGGCCAAGCCTCTGCAATGGAACCCCGGCGATATCGGCCGTTTCATGCTGTTCTTCGGCCCGATCAGTTCGATCTTTGACATCACCACGTACCTGGTGATGTGGTTTGCCTTCGCCGCCAACACGGTTGGCAAGCAGTCGCTGTTCCAGTCTGGCTGGTTTGTGGTGGGGCTGCTCACCCAGACCCTAATCGTGCATATGATCCGCACGCCCAAGCTGCCTTTTGTCGAAAGCCGCGCGGCATGGCCGCTGATTGTGATGACCGGGCTGATCATGGCACTCGGTGTCTTCCTGCCGATGGGACCGCTGGCCGGATACTTCAAGCTGCAAGCGCTGCCGCTGAGCTATTTCCCATGGATGGTTGGCATCGTGCTCGGGTATGCGCTGTTGACTACTCTCATGAAGCGCTTCTATATCCGCCGCTTCGGCTGGCAGTAGCGACTGCCGCTGACCTCGCCGGCGCCGACACACCAGCATGCGGTGTGACGGTGCTGTGACATGAGGATGACATTTTGAGAAGATAAAACCGTACGATCTTGAACCGGCTCACTTGCAAATATGTCCCTCGAAGCTATCCACAACATCAATCTGGATTCGCTGTTCGACACCGGCATCAGCCTCACGGCGGCGTTCGTGCTCGGCGCGGTGATCGGCTACGAGCGGCAATACCGGCAGCGAACCGCTGGATTGCGGACCAATGTGCTGGTGGCGGTCGGCGCCGCGATCTTCGTCGACATGGCCAACCGGCTGGCGGGGCATGACGGCGCCGTGCGCGTGGTGGCCTATGTAGTGTCGGGCATAGGCTTTCTTGGCGCCGGCGTGATCATGCGCGAGGGGGGCAATGTCCGCGGCCTCAATACCGCGGCCACGCTCTGGGGCTCGGCGGCGGTGGGTGCCAGCGCCGGCGCGGACCTGATCCTCGAAGCAGCGCTCGGCTGCCTGTTCGTGCTGGCAGCGAACACGCTGTTGCGCCCGGTGGTCAACCGCATCAACCAGCAGCCGATCGATACCCCTGCCGTGGAGGTCACCAACACGGTTTATCTCATTGCGCCGCGGCAACGCCAGAAGGAGGCGATGCGTTTGCTGGAGGATGCACTGGAGGGTAGCAATCATCCCACCCGTGACCTTGTGGTCCATGCCTTTGGCACCGACGATGTGGAAATCGAGGCGGTGCTCATGGCGACATCCGTCGATGGCGACGAACTCGATCGCGTCGTCGCGCAACTGACCGAGTCCGACGCCGTCAGTCAGGCGTTCTGGAGCCCGAGCACTACCGAGTGAGGCCGTGCTTTGCTACTACGACAGAATGACCGATGTCCATTCGTGATCGGGCCGCACGAACGCTACGTGCGGGTCTCGAGGTGCCTTCACGCCAACTAAGCAGGCCCAGAAACTGGCGCTGCTAAACGGCGCCGAAGACATCGAGCTCACTTTGGCGGGCATCCCCTTCAAGTAAGGTCAGTCTTGCAGCAGCCGTTCTAGTGCGAATGGCGGTGATGGATATCCGGGTAGTGTGGGTGTTTGTGGACGATCGGCTCATGCCGGTGACGATGGCTGTGCGGCTCGCTGTCGTCCCAGCCAAAATTATGTTCGTGCTGGTGATGATCGACGCAGGTTCACTAGTGTAGCGTTCTGTTCTTGATGGAACGTATATAAATTCGGCGTCTCCAATGCCCACACTGCGACACAGCGTGGAGAGAGTGAGTGCGAGTTGCCCCCGAGATCATGTTGACCGACGAGGAGCGAACCAATTTGACGAGGCTGGTTCGGTCGAAGCTCACGAGCGTGAGGCTAGCGCAGCGCGCACGCATCGTGCTACTGGCCGCCGACGGAATGCAGAACAAAGACATCGCCGAGCAGTTGGGAGTCGGACGCGTGCAGGTCTCGCGTTGGCGTGAGCGGTATGCGCAATCGGGGCTGGCCGGTATCGAACGCGACTTGCCGCGCGGTGCGCCGCCATTGAAGGTGGATACTGCTGGTGGAACTGACCACACAGAGCAAGCCCGAAGCAGCCACGCACTGGAGCACGCGCAAGATGGGCGCCGAGTTGGGCGTGAGCGCCAGCACCGTCATGCGCCATTGGCACGCCCACGGGTTGAAGCCGCACATCGTGCGCGGCTTCAAAGTGTCGCGCGATCCGAAGTTCGTCGAGAAGCTTGAAGACATCGTTGGCCTCTACATGTCGCCACCCGAGCACGCGCTGGTGCTGTGCTGCGATGAGAAGAGCCAGGTGCAGGCGCTGGATCGCACACAGCCTGGGCTGCCGATGAAGAAGGGGCGCGCCGCCACCATGCCCACGATTACAAGCGCAATGGCACGACCACGCTGTTTGCCGCGCTCAACGTGCTCGATGGCCAGATCATTGCCCAGTGCCAGCAGCGCCACCGCCATACCGAGTGGTTGAAGTTCCTGCGCAAGATCGACCGCGAGACGCCCAAGGACAAAACGCTGCATCTGATCGCCGACAACTACGCCACCCACAANCATCCTGCGGTGCAGGACTGGCTGGCCAAGCATCCGCGATTCAACATGCACTTCACGCCCACCTCGGCATCATGGCTGAACATGGTCGAGCGGTTCTTTCGCGACATCACAACCGAGCGACTTNGCCGCGGCGTATTCACCAGCGTGCCGGAACTGGTCGACGCCATCAACGAGTACATCGCTNACCACAACACCAACCCCAAGCCGTTCATCTGGACCAAGAGCGCTCGCGACATCCTACAGAAGGTCATTTGCGCCAACCGCCGCTTAAGTTCCGGCTCGTCGGGGAAATCTGTGGGTAGATTGAGGCGATTTACGAGGAGCAAAGGGAGCGATAGAGCAGATGTGGCCACTTCAATCTTCGCGTAGTGGGTTCGCCCCCTGCACGATCACGGCAATGGTCGGCTGCATGCCGGCGCCAGCCTGCCGAGGCTCGCAATTGCCAGCTGTCCCATTTGCGCCCCATATACGTCCGGCACGCATTGAGGAATTCTTGCAAGACGGACGTACGAAGCCCATGGGCAGCCCGACACAGAATGCCCGAGGCGCCCGCACAGTGTGCAATAGCTGTTCATGGCAATGTCCTTCCCAGAGTGTTTCTAAGTCCAGTATCGTAAGGGCGCCCCCCTATTGCCATCAGGGGGTGCTGATTATGCTGTCGGTGCCCTGGCGCGCGGTTTGTCCGGGCCAGCCCTCTGTTCCCGTAGGCAAATACCGCAGGCCTGTCAGTACTGCCTGATAGCGGTCGACATCCCAATTTCGCGTCGGGTTTCGCGGCAAACTTGCACGCTTGGTGCAACGAACGACTACGAGGCAAGCAAGGCGTGGCTGACGCCGCACGAGTCGCCTGTGGTCCTATCGCCGGCCCTTGCTGGGCAAGACTCGCCAGTTCTTACGTCTTCGGCGCCAAGCGGTCAGCGCCAAGCCAAGTCGAGCGCGGTCTCCTAGGAGTCTGAGCGGCAGACAGGATTGAGCCGTCGGCGTTGGCGCCACATCGGGCGGCGTCAACGCCGATTGCAGTTTTGCTCGCCAATGCGTGCGTAAATAGCGCTTACCCGGTGGCGAAATCAGGCAAAGTTGCCCCCTTGCGGGCTTACGCGGGCGTCATTTTCGACATTCTGCGCAGGTTCAGCGCCGCGCAGACGAGTTTCCACTCGGCCTGGGCCTTGGCCAGTCCGCGCATGCTGAATTGTCGAAATCCGAGAACGCTCTTTACCCAGGCATTCGGCGGTTCGGACAGCCATTTGCGTTTTCGATAGGCCGCCCGAGTTTGCGTAGAAGTAAACTTTTCTGCCATCGCGGCGCATAGCGGGCGCTTCCGGGCATCGACCTTCACATCTTTCTTGCCCTCGCGTCCGGGCGCCACGATCAGCTCGGCAGGATGCTCGCGCAACTGTTCGAACGTCGCCTCCGAGCGGTAGCCCGCATCGGCAAGGACTTGCCCGGGGGCGGCCCCGGCGTCGCGCGCTACCGCCGCCAGAACGATCGGCAATTGTCCGCTGTCGGCAGCACAGTTACCCAGTTCGGCCGCGACGATGATGTGGGCCGTGTCGTCGACAGCAGCCTGGGCATTGTAGGAGTAGTCGAAGCCGCCGCCGGCATGCTTCATGATCCGGCTTTCCGGGTCGGTAAAGCTCTCCTGGGCGTCGGGCTTGGGCTCGCCGAATTTGTACTTGAAGCGCGACTTCTTTTTCGGCTTGTCGCCGCCATCCGGCGGCGTGTCGTCGTCGCTACGACCACGCGCAATATCGGCCTGGCGCTGACGCTCTTCCAGACGCGCGCGCGCAGCACGGATGACCGCAAGCCGGTCCTCGCGCCGCGTGATCCCAGCTGGAATATCGAGCTCCGGCTCTTTCTTCCCGGCGTCATCGGCCAGCTTCGCTTTTGCCAGCAGCGCATCGATCTGCTCTTTGAGTTCCAGCTCGGCCTTCTTCATCCGCTCGTAGCTCATCGCCTTGTGGCGCGACGCATTGGCCTTGATCTTCGTGCCGTCAACGGCAATCGTCCCGATCTTGACCAGTCCGCATTCCTTCGCCAGCTTCACCACCTGCACAAACAGGTCCGACAGTTCCTTCAAGTGAAAGGCGCGAAAGTCACAAAGCGTGCGATGTGCCGGATAGTTGCCCGCCGCGAGGACCCGGAACGCGACATCTTCATGCAGCTTCCTGGCCAGCTTGCGCGACGAGAACACGCCGGTCGCATAGCCGTACACGAGCACCTTCACCATCATCGCCGGATGAAACGGTTGATTGCGCGAGCCGCCGCCTGCATACCGCGCATGGAAGGCTGACAGGTCGAGCGAATCCACCGTGTCGCTGATGTAGTAGGCGAGGTGCCCTTCGGGCAGCCAGTCTTGCAGCGCGTGGGGCAGCAACATCTGCTGCTGCTGCGGCTCGTATGGGAGATAACTTGTTGGCATCTCCTGACAACGTTTACCCGGCCCGGCCGGATGACATCAGATTTCTGCCGCGCACTCTCCTAGCCGCACGAACATCCGGCGTGAGCTAATTCAAGGCGAGGACTTTGCTGTTGACGCGAGCATCATCAACGCATCCGCGCTTGCAGAGCATCCATTTCTTCCAGCAGGTCGGCCACCAAAGCGGCAAGTTCCGGTATGGCGTCAAAGTCACGCTCCAACTGCCGCATGCGCCGCGCCCGTAGCAGGCTGGCGCTGGAAAACCGCCAGACGCCAGCGACACTTACGGCATGGGGGAACAAGCCCTCATCTACATGCCGCATGAGCCACTCGGGTTCTACCATGCAGGCTGCCGCCACCTGCTCCAGAGTCAGCCAAGCATCGTCCATCAGGTAGGCGATGAGAACGTCGTCATCAGACATGGGTCAGGCTCTCCTATCCGGGCGCGGATTAAAGGCCAATTCCCGCGCCATGGTTTCATAAAGCTCTCGCGCCTTTGGGGTGTTTGCCGGCGGCAACACCACCTCGATGTCCAGCAGCAGATCGCCCGGTGGATTAGCGGGAATGCCCTTGCCACGCACACGTAGTTCGCTGCCGCTCTGGGCGCCAGGGGGAATGCGCACCTTCAGTTCGCCCCCTGGTAAATCGATGGGCACCACCGCCCCCAGCGCCGCCTCCCATGGCGCCACCGGCAGGGTGAGGTGTAGATTGTGCCCCTTCACTTTCAGTCGGTCGTGCGGATTGAAATGCACCTCCAGAAAAAGATCCCCCGCCGGCGCGCCGCCCATCCCCGGCGCCCCCTGCCCGGCCAGACGGATGAGCTGACCTTCGCGCACGCCTTTGGGAATTTTCACACTGAGGGTCCGGCTCCTGAGCTGCACCACGCCTTGGGAGTCCATGCTTGGCAAGCGCAGCGAAAGTTGACGGGTGGCGCCGGTAAAGGCGTCTTCCAGGTCCAGCAGCACCTTGGCGTGGTGATCCACGCCGCGTGACTGGAAGCTGCCACCGTGTGCATCGAAGCCGCGGTGTCTGCTCCTGACATGGCCAAACAGCTCGGCGAAGAAGTCGCTGAAATCGGCCTCTTCCTGGGGCGAGAAGCCCCGACTGGAGAACTCGAAGCCGGTGTCCCAGTCCGGCGGCGGACGGAACTCCTGGCCGGGCTGATAGCCTCGCCCCAATTGATCGTACGCGGCGCGTTTGTCTGGGTCGGAGAGCACGGCGTAGGCCTCGTTGAGCTGCCTCATGCGCGGTTCGGCATCCGACTCCTTGGAAACGTCCGGATGGAACTTGCGCGCGAGCTTGCGGAACGCCTTCTTGATGTCCTCCGCCGTGGCATCGCGTGCCACCCCCAGCGTCTTGTAGTAGTCGTGGAACTCCATGCGTGGTCCCCTTTTTCGGTCTCGAGGGCTGCTCTCCTCCCCCCGAAGAGTGATGCCGAATATCAGTCAAATCAAGATCTTGAAATCCCCAAGCGAAGCCTTACCATTGCAACCGGGGGCGTCAGAGTATGTGGCGCCCGCGCGAAAGCGAATGGAGGCAAACATGATGTATCGATCGTTGTTTCCCCGTGACATATTCTCAGAGCTGGAACGCCTACAGCGCGAGTGGCAGCAGCCATTCGAGCTGTCTCCCAGCATTCGCGGTCGGGTCAGTTTTCCGGCCATGAATGTAGGCGGCACACCCCACTCGGTGGAAATCTACCCTTTTGCCCCTGGCGTCGATCCGGCCAGCATCGACGTGCAGCTGGTGAAGAGCGTGCTGACCATTGTCGGCGAGCGCAAGTCCGATCTCCCCGATGAGGACGAGCAAACCTCCGTGCATATCGATGAACGCTTCGCCGGCCGCTTCCGCCGTGTGGTGAGCCTACCAAACGACGTGAATCCCAATGCGGTGCAGGCCAAGTACCGCGACGGCGTGCTGCACATCAGCATACAGCGCCTCGAAGCCGCGCAGCCGCGCCAAATCAACATCCAGTGAGCGAGGAGGATCTGGCCATGAGCGAAAATACTGCTGTCACCAAGCAAGCCGACACTGGCAGCACTGAAGCGGCCCTGATGCCCCCAGTGAATGTGTACGAGGACGCTGCAGGCATCACCCTGTACGCCGACGTGCCGGGTGTGCCCAAGGACAAGCTGGTCGTGCAGGTGCAAGGCGATACCCTGACCATCAAGGGCGAAGTTGTCCTGGATCTGCCGGAAGGCATGGAAGCCAGTTACGCGGAGGTCTCCCTGCCCCATTACCGGCGCGTGTTCACGCTATCCAAGGAACTAGATCCCGAAAAGGTCGTCGCCGAGTTCAACCACGGCGTGCTCAAGCTGCGCATCCCGAAAGCCGAATCCGCGCAACCGAGCCGCATTGAGGTCAAGGTGGCGTGATCTAAGCCGAGCGGGTCGTGGGCTCACCCATGGCTGGCCACACGTAAGAGGGCAAACCGGAATCGTTGAAAGAAAGTCCCGGTTTTCGCCCCTTTGAACAGGTGAGGGCCGACAATGCGACTGATCGAACTGGATGAACAACAGGACTTTCTTGCGACCTTGCAGCGTAATGGTCTGGCAGCAGATGATTTCGAACTCCTGGAAACGGATACGACTGACCCAAAAGGCGACGAGAACTTCGGCTTACAGGGCTACGTCACGGTAACCAGACGATCGACACAAGTTACAAGGGAATACCCCATCGGCTATGAAACCGATTGGGTTCAGCATTTCAGGAAAGATCTCGACACCGGCATCTTCGATAAGTCCGTGCTGTGAAATAGGACTAAGTATTCACGAGAAACGGATTTCAAACTTTGAGCCGTAGCCGGAGAGGAGATTTTCGATCTCGGTATCGATGGTTTCTTTGGTCCATGTGACGAAGCGTCGCCAGTGGTACTTGGCATGTTTCCAGACGATTTCAATCAGGTTGAGTTCGGGGCTGTAAGGCGGCAGAT
>NZ_KB903210.1:0-12807 GCF_000379565.1 Cupriavidus sp. UYPR2.512
GTAGTCTTCAGCAGCGTTAGTCTGGTTCGTGAACTGATCGAAAAAGCCTGCACAAAAACCGGACTGAAAGTTACTGCTGACATTCTTGACGGAGTCTATGAAGCCGGACGGACAGTCACTCGTTGCGTCCGTGCTTCACTGAACATCGAGTACGACTCAACCTTGCCTGCGTGGAACTACAGCATCCGCTCACGGAACGCCGCATAGCGGGAAGTTATTTCGAGCACGTTCCTTACCTGGAAGTGCCGGTCGAGGACTTCTCGCACGCCTACCAGTTCAAGAACGTGTGCAAGCAGATCGCCTCGGCGATGGGCACCGGCCTGGCCAGCGTGTTCATGCAGGACGGCCTGGCGCAGCACCGCACCCACCTGGTGGAGCACATCACGCGCTACAACCCGGTGCTGCAGGCGCCGGATGCGCTCTCGGCAACGAGTCTGGCCAAGATCTCGCTGGAAGTCGACCGGCAGGCCACGCTGCTGGCCGGCATGGACATGCTGCACGGCTTTGCCGTGTTGTGCGTGGTGGCGGCGGTATTCGTGCTGGCGCAGCGCAGCTTCCGGTAAGGAACCCGCTCACCGGGCGCCAGGCCATGTCCGCGGCCGGTACTGGCGCAATCCCGGCATTTCCTCTACCCTTTCGGCCTTTCCGTGCCAATCCGGCGAACCGCGCCGGGCTACGTAAATGGCCAGCCCCACCGATTCCCGCCAGAACCAGCCGCAAGCACCGCAGACCGCCGACAGCGCCGCCGCCACGCCCGAAAAGCCGAGCGACAGCTATGTGCAGTCCTTTGCACGCGGGCTGTCGGTCATCCGGGCCTTCAACGCGCAGCACCCGGCCCAGACGCTGACCGAGATCGCCCAGGCCAGCGGCCTGACGCGCGCCGGTGCGCGCCGCATCCTGCTGACGCTGGTGGGGTTGGGCTACGTGCAGGCCGACGGCCGCCTGTTCCGGCTCACGCCCAAGATCCTGGACCTGGGCTTCGCCTACCTGACCTCGATGCCGTTCTGGAACCTGGCCGAGCCGATCATGGAGACGCTGTCGCAGCAGGTGCATGAAAGCTGCTCGATCTCGGTGCTGGACGGCACCGAGATCGTCTACGTGCTGCGCGTGCCGGCGCGCAAGATCATGACCATCAACCTGTCGATCGGCAGCCGCCTGCCGGCCTATTGCTCGTCGATGGGGCGGGTGCTGCTGGCCGGCCTGGCCGAGCCCGAGCTCGACAGCGTGCTGCGCGCCACCGAACTGCGCGCGCGCACCGGCCGCACCGTCACCGACGTGGATGCGCTCAAGGCCATCATCGCCGACATCCGCAAGCGCGGCTGGGCGCTCAACGACCAGGAGCTGGAAGAAGGGCTGGTGTCGCTGGCCGCGCCGATCCGCAACCGCGCCGGCCACACCATCGCCGCCATCAATATCAGCGGCCAGGCCAACCGCACCAGCGCGCAGGAGATGCTGGAGCGTTTCCTGCCGCCGCTGCTGGAAGCTTCGGAGAAGATTTCCGGGCTGGTCGGGCTGCGCACCTGAGCGCAGCCGCCGGGATCAGACTGCCGCGGGCAGCTCCACGCTGCCGAATTCGGCCGAGCGCGTGCCGTCCAGCGGCCGGTTGCTGGCCCCGAAATACGCAAACGCCACGGACAGCTTGACCGCGTTGGACGCATTGCGGCCGGCCGCATGGAACAGCCGGCTGTCGAAGCACAGCACGTCGCCGCGGTGCAGCGCCAGCGGCTGCGCGGCGTCCAGCAGGGGCTGGCTGGCCGGGTGGGCCTCGATCAGGAATTCAGCCGGGTCCAGCTGGCCCGGCTCCAGCTTCGCCTGGTGCGAACCCGGGATGACGCGCAGCACGCCGTTGCGCTCGTCCTCGTCGCCCAGCGCCAGCCACACCGTCACCAGTTCCGGCCGGGCAAACGACCAGTAGCGCGTATCGCGGTGCCAGCCAGTCTGGCTGCCGTAGTGCGGATGCTTGGTCATCACGCAGTTGTGGTGCGCCAGCGTGATGCGGGCGGGCTCGCCCAGCAGCGCCTGCACCACCGCCACCAGCTGCGGGTCGCTGGCCCAGCGGCGGAATACCTCATCGCGCCCGTAGGCCTGGCGCAGCCGCCTGACCGTGCCGCCGCCGGCGGCATCGCGCGCGGCCGGCGCGCCGGGATAGCCCAGGTCGGCCTCGAACTCCACCGGCGGCACCGCCGCCGCCAGGTGCTCACGCGTCACCGCCTCCAGCGCCGCGCAGGCCGGCTCGTCGGCAAAGCCGCGCAGGATCACGAAACCGTTGGCGTGGAAGGCCTGCACCAGGCGCGGCAGCGCGCCGGCATCGGCAGACAGGACGGAGGAAGGCAGGTCGGCGCAGGGGTCCAGCGAGGTCATTGCAGCAGGCGCGGCACAGGCAGCGGAAAGAGGAATGGGAAGGGCCGCGGTGGCCCGACAGGCTCATGATGCCAGAACCGGCGCGATCTGGCGCAGGCGCTGCACCATAACCATGCAGGCAGCGCCGGGGCATCCACCGTCTCCGTACGGAAACAGACGGTGCCGCGTGCCGCCCGCGCCGCTACAATGCGCTGGTCTTCACCCGATATTCCCTGCATCCCCCCGCTTTATCCACCTTTTGCGCCGAGGCCCAACGTGACCGCTCGCCCACGCATCGTCGCTTCGCTGGCAGAGGCCCAGGCCCAGCTGGGCCGCATCGTTCTTGGCAAGCCGCAGCAGGTGCGGCTGGCGCTGGCCTGCATGCTGGCACGCGGCCACCTGCTGCTGGAAGACGTGCCCGGGGTCGGCAAGACCACGCTGGCCCATGCGCTGGCGCGCACGCTCGGGCTGCAATACCAGCGCGTGCAGTTCACCAGCGACCTGCTGCCGGCCGACCTGATCGGGGTTTCGGTTTTTGTCCGCGACGCTGGCGAGTTCCGCTTCCATCGCGGCCCGGTGTTCGCACAGGTGGTGCTGGCCGACGAGATCAACCGCGCGCCGCCCAAGACCCAGAGCGCGCTGCTCGAGGCCATGGCCGAGGGACAGGTGACCCATGACGGCGCCACGCACGCGCTGCCGTCGCCGTTTTTCGTGATCGCCACGCAGAATCCGCTGGAGCAGATCGGCACGCATGCCTTGCCCGAATCGCAGCTGGACCGCTTCACCATGCGGCTGTCGCTCGGCTACCCCGACCCCGCCTTCGAGCGCGTGCTGTACCTGGGAGGCGCCAGCACGCCACAGTTGCCCCCGGTGATGGATGGCAGCCAGGTGCTGGCGCTGCAGGAGGCTGCCGCACAGGTGTACGCCAGCCCGGCGCTGGTGGACTATGTGCTGGCGCTGGTGCAGGCCACGCGCAGCCACGGCGGCTTTGCCGCGGGGCTGTCGCCGCGTGCGGGGCTGGCGCTGCTGGCCTGCGCGCGCGCCTGGGCCCTGCTGGCGCAGCGCAGCATGGTGCTGCCGGAAGATGTGCAGGCGGTCTTCACCGCGGTGGCCGCGCACCGCCTGCTGCCCGCCGGCGCGGGCGGCCACGCGGCCGTTGCCGGCGAGCTGGCCGCGCTGCAGGCCGGCGTGGCCATTCCCTGAAGGCCATGGCGGCGCGCAAAAGCGTGCTCCGCGGCGCGCCGGCCATGGCTCAGCGCCGCACGGCGGGCCGGCGCCCGACCGGCGGGACCGGCGGCACGCTGCTGCTGGATCGCCGCCACCTCTATATCCTGCCCACCCGCGGCGGCCTCGGCTTTGCGGTCGTGCTGGCGGCGATGCTGCTGACTTCGCTGAACTACAACATCAGCCTGGGCTTTGCGCTGACCTTCCTGCTGGCCGGCATCGGCATGGCCTGCATGTGGCTGACCTACCGCAACCTGCTCGACCTCGCCGTGGCCGCGGGCCCGGCGGCGCCGGCCCATGCCGGACAGGATGCCGTGTTCCAGCTGCGCATTGACAACCGCGATGCCGACGCGCGCATCGGCATCGAGGCGCGCGTGCCGACGCTGGCAAACGTGGCAACCGCCATGCTGACGCTCGATGGCAGCGCCAGCGGCATGCTCGCCCTGCACGTGCCAACAGCGCGCCGGGGCCGGCTGGTGCTGCCGCGCGTGGCAATCGCCAGCCGCTTTCCGTTCGGGCTGTTCCGGGTCTGGAGCTATGCAGACCTGGACATGTCGACGCTGGTCTATCCCGCCCCGGAGCCCGACGCCCCGCCAGCGCCTGCCGCATTTCGGCCCGACGCTGGCGACGCCGTGCACACCGCCGCCAGCGCGGCAGGCAGCGACGACGGCATCGACCAGCTGCGCCGCTACCGCAGCGGCGACCCGCTGCACCGCATCGCCTGGAAGCACAGCGCGCGCACCGGCCGCTGGCTCAGCCGCGCCGGCGATCCGCCGCAGCAACCGGCCCGCTGGCTCGACTGGCACGCGCTCCCGGCCGGCATGGCGGCGGAAGCGCGGCTGTCGCGCCTGTGCGCATGGCTGCTGGCCGCCGGTGACGATGCCGAGATCGGCCTGCGCCTGCCCGGCGTTGAACTGCCGCCGGCGTGCGGCGCCAGCCACCGGCGCGCCTGCCTGGAAGCGCTGGCGTTATGGCCGCAACGGACCGCGGCTTATCGCGCCGGAGACCGGATGTGAAACCCGTCGCGCGGCCGCTGCAGCATGACGACCATGGCCTGCTGCTGGGCCAGCTGGCGCTGGTGCTGGTGCCGCAGGCGCGCACGCTGCCGGTGGCGGTCAGCCTGCTGCTGGTGCTGCTGCTGGGCTGGCGCTGGCTGCTGTGGCGGCGACGGGCGCCGCTGCCTTCGCGCTGGATGCTCGGCATCACCGCGGTGATGGTGCTGCTGGTGGCCAGCGCGCTGGTGTGGCAGGACGGCGGCGGCATGGGGCGCGAGCTCGCGGTGGCGCTGCTGGGCGCCTTTGTCATCCTCAAGCTGCTGGAATGCCGCGCGCTGTCGGACGCGACGCTGGTCACGCAGCTGTCGTTCTACCTGCTGCTGACGCTGTACCTGTCCGACCAGCCGTTCTGGCTGGCGCTGTACAGCCTGGCGATCGGCGCCTGGGTGCTGCGCAACTGGCTGCTGCTGCACCACCCCGAGGCGCGCAGCCGGCTGGCGATCTGGCCGCTGCTGGGGCGCATGGCGCTGCTGGGCCTGCCCTGGGCGCTGGCGCTGTTCGTGCTGTTCCCGCGGCTGGAGCACCCGCTGTGGCAACTGCCGCAATCGGCGCCGCGCGGCACCACCGGCATCAGCGACACCATGCGGCCGGGCAGCGTCGGGCAGCTGATCCGTTCGCCCGAAGTCGCCCTGCGTGCCGAGGTCGCCGGCCCGCCGCTGCCCGCCGCTGCGCTGTACTGGCGTGCGCTGGTGCTGTGGGATTACGACGGCACCACCTGGCACCCGTCGCGGCAGCGCCGGCAGCAACTGGCGCCCGCGCCCGCCGCCGGCAACACGGATGGCATCGACGTCAGCATCACGCTCGAGCCCAGCCAGCAGCGCTGGCTGTTCGCGCTGGACCGCGGCCAGGCGCTGTCCGCCGGCGTGGACGCGGCCGCCACGCCCGACGGCGAATTCATGGTGCGCCGGCCGGTGGACCAGCGCATCCGCTACCGCACGCATTCCACGCTGTCCCCTGCGCACGAAGCGCTGGCACCCGCCACGCGCCGGCTGGCCCTGGGCCTGCCGGACGGCAATCCGCGCGCCCGCGCACTGGCCGCCCAATGGGCCGACCGCCATGCCGATCCCGCCGCGCGCGTGCAGGCCGCGCTGCGGCTGTTCGCGGCGGCGCCCTTCGCTTATACGCTGAACCCGCCGCCGCTGGGCGGCGAACAGGTCGACAGCTTTGTGTTCGACACCCGGCGCGGCTTCTGCGAGCACTACGCCAGCAGCTTCGTCTTCCTGATGCGCGCCGCCGGCGTGCCCGCGCGCGTGGTCACGGGCTACCAGGGTGGCGAGTACAACCCCATCGGCAACCACTACGTGGTGCGCCAGTCCGATGCGCATGCCTGGGCCGAGGTCTGGCTCGACGGCCGCGGCTGGGTGCGCGTGGACCCGACCAGCGCCGTCGCGCCAAGCCGCATCGAGCAGGGACTGGATGCGGTGGTGGGCAGCGACGCCGCCGACTGGCGGCCGTCGCAGCAACCGGCATGGCTCAAGGACCTGCGCTGGGCCTATGAAGGCGTCGTCTACACCTGGCAGCGCTGGGTGCTGCAGTACGACCATGCGCAGCAGCAGCGGCTGCTGCTGGCACTCGGCGCCGGCGCGGGTGCGGGGCAGCTGCTGGCCGGCGTGCTGGGCGCACTGTGCCTGCTGGCGCTGGTGCCGCTGTGGCGGCGCCGCGGGCCGGCAGACCCCGTCGATGCGGCCTATGCCCGCTTCTGCGCGCTGCTGGCCCGCCACGGCTGCGAGCGCGCCCAAGCCGAAGGACCGCAAGACTTCGCCGCGCGCGCCTGCGCACGGCTGCCGCGCGCTGCCGACGCGATCGCTGCCGTCAGCGCCGCCTATGTCGGCTTGCGCTACGGCAACCTGCCGGCCGCGCGCCATGCGCAGGCGCTGGCAGTGATGCGGGCAGGCATTCGCCAGATCGCCGCGGCGTTGCGGCATTAGGCCCCGGCCGGTACGCCTGACGGGATTAGCTTCGTTTGATATAATTTCATCTGTAACTATATCAAATGTAGCCGATCCGCCGCTCGCGTGGGTCGCAACGCCTCCCGCCATGTCTTTCGAACAACGCATCGACCGCTTCTGCGCCAGCCATCCCGAGGCCCCGCGCGACCTGATCCTGGCCTCCAGGCTGCTGCTGCGCACCGCGCGCCTGCTGCGCAGCCATATCGACCACGCACTGGCCCCGTTCGAACTGGACATGAGCCAGTACCTGCTCCTGAGTATGCTTGCCGCCGACGAAAACCAGCCCAGCATGCCGTCCGAGCTGGGCACCACGCTGGACGCCACGCGCACGCAGATGACGCGGCTGCTGGACGGCCTGGAAACGCGCGGGCTGCTGCGCCGACGGTCGTCGGCCAGCGACCGGCGCAGCCTGGAGCTTACCCTGACCCCGGCCGGCCGCCGGCTGCTGGAGCGCGCTGCGCCGGCGGTGCATGCCGCCTACGGCGAGGCCTGGGCGCCGCTCGGCGCAGGCGGCCTGGCTGGCGCCACGCGTGCATTGACCCAATTGCACCAGACCCTGGAGGGGCTGCGGCCATGAATCCCGGCTCCCCCTGGCAGCCGCGGTTGCAGCCCCTGCGGCGATTGCGCGTCAGCATGCGGTGGCTGCGCTGGCTGAGCCACCGGCAGCGCCAGACCCTGCTGATGATGCTGCTGGCGCTGGCAACCGGCGTGGAGTTCCTCGAGAACATCATGTTCGTGTTTGCCTCCAGCCATATCGTCGGCGGCCTCGACGCCGACCCGCGCAGCTTTGCGCTGGTGCAGGCGGCCTACGCGGTGGGCAGCATGCTGATGATCCTGAAGCAGCAATGGCTGTCGCGCCGGTTCGGCTACCGCTACTACCTGACGGGGGCACTGCTGCTGTTCATGGCGGGCACGGTCGTGGCCGCAACCAGCCATGCGCTGCCGCAGATGGTGGTGGCGCGCTTTATCCAGGGCGTGGGCGGCGGCGCGCTGTTCACCAGCTGCCGCATCCTGGTCAACGTGCTGTTCGGCCCGACGGCGCGCCCGCGCGCCGCCCGCATTTTCATGATCGGCATCTTCTCGGCATCGGCACTGGGCCCGGCCTTCGCCGCCGAGCTGATCGACCATGGCGTATGGCAGGACGTGTTCTATGGCGTGCTGCCGTTCGCCGCGCTGGCCACGCTCGGTGCCTGGCTGCTGCTGCCGGATGCGGAGCCGCGCGCCAATACCAGCGGCCCCGCGCTCGGGCCGCTGCTGCTGTTCGGCGCCGCCATCGTGACCTTGCAGGCAGCGCTGACCGAGGCGCGCTTCGACGTGTTCTCGCACCCGCTGCGGCTCGCGCTGGTGGCTGCCTCGGGCCTGGGGCTGCTGGCCGTGTTCCTGTGGCACCAGTGGCACCACAGCGAACCGGTGCTGCACCTGCGCGCACTGCGCCACCCGGTGTACCTGACCGGCCTGGCGATGTACTTCGTGTACTACATGATCAGCAACCTGAGCGGCTACCTGTTCCCGATCTACGCCGAGCAGGCGCTGAAGATCCCGCTGGCCACCACCGGCTGGCTCAACACCTTTGCCGCGCTGGTCAGCCTGGCCGGCATCTTCGTCTACCTGCAGGTGGCGCCGCGCCTGACGCGCAAGAAGCCGCTGATGGTCGCCGGCCTGGTGCTGATGGCCGCCACGGCATGGTGGTTCTCGCAGATGCCGCCCGACGCCGGCCCGCCGGCGCTGGCATGGGGGCTGGTCGGCAAGGGGCTGTTCGGCGTGCTGGTGATCATCCCCATTGCCGGGCTGACGTTCCGGGCGCTCGGTCCCGATGAATTCGCCCATGGCTACCGCAGCAAGAACCTGATGCGGCAGGTCGCCAGCTCCTTTGCCTCGGCGCTGGGTGCGGTGCTGCTGCAGAACCGCCAGTTCGCGGTGCACGACAGCCTGCTGCACGCGGTGGGCCAGCGCCCCGCCGAGACCGGACACTGGATGTCTGCCATGCAGGCGGCGTTGGCCGCGCGCGGCTTCGATGCGGCGCAGGCCCACTTGGGCGCGCTCGCGCAACTGAACGGGCTGATCGAGCAACAGGCCAGGCTGATTGCCTGCGAGGATATCTACCGGCTGATTGCCGTGCTGGCGCTGGGCGCGGCGGCGTACATGCTGCTGCAGCGGCGGCTGGCCTGAAGCCCGCGCGAGCGGCTATGCACAAGCCGTGCGACGACTGGAACTACTGCGGGACAGACGCGGAATTCGGGGAGAAGCGAAGGCACCGCGCACGAGGCGATGGCGCGGACGGGTCGCAGTGCCGGCGGATGCGGCACCGGCGAAGTACCTGCTCAGAACAGCGACAGCTGGCGCATGCCGAAACCGATGGTCTCTTCCACGCGCGCACGGGCGTGGGCCAGCGAGCCTTCCGCGCCAGAGTAATTGCCGGCGGCCCAGTGGTAGACCACGGGGATGTCGCCGCGCTCGGACAGGCGCACTTCGCCAAGCTTGTCGCCGCGTTCGTTGCGGTAGAAGTGTGAGCGGTAGCCGCGCTCCCAGTGGGGGGCGACAACCTTCTTGCGCCGCCGGGGCTTCGGCGCGGAGCCGGCGGTGGACGTCGTGGACGTCAGTCGCCGCGCTCTATCGGTACCCGGCGTGATGGCGCGGGTGAAATCCAACTGCATAGACTTCCTCTTTGTCGATTCAGCAGAACCAGGGTCGGCGGGGGCTGCCGCCGCATGCTTCGTGCATCGCAGTCGAGATAATACCTGCTGGCGCGCTTTCTGTAAGCAGTTCGTTGCGCTGAATCCCGCCTCCGGCAAGGCTTAGCGGGCCGTATACCCACTTCGTATACGTGTCGGTATACGTCGGGGTATACGGCCCGCGCGGGCACCAAAGCCTTGCCAGTTAACGGCTTGCGGGCAGTCTGGCGTGCCCGCGGCAATCAGCCCAGGTCGAGCGGAATGAAGATGCGCGCCTCGTCGCGCTGCACCAGCAGTGCCACCTGCTTGCCCGATTTCGATACCAGCGACTTGAGCTGCTCGGCCGAGCTGATGGGCGTGCCGTTGAGCGACAGGATCACGTCGCCCGGCTGGATGCCGACGCGCGCGGCGGGACCGGCCACATCCTGGACCACCAGGCCGCCGTCGATGCCGCTGTCGCGCTTCTCCGCCGGCGTGAGCGGGCGCACCGCCAGCCCCAGCCGGCCGCCAGCCTCGCTGCCGCCGCCCTTCTGTGCGACGGCCCGGTCCTTGGCCGTGCCCACCGTCACCGACAGCGTCATCGGCTGGCCCTTGCGGATGATCTTCAGCGAGGTCTGCGTGCCCGGCTTGATATCGGCCACGTGCTCGGGCAAGTCGCCCGAATGGTCGATCACGTCATTGTCCAGCTGCATGATGACGTCACCGGGTTTCAGGCCAGCGCGCGCGGCCGGGCTGTCGGGCTCGACCGAGTTGACCAGCGCACCGGCAGGCCTGGGCAGCCCGAACGATTGCGCCAGCGCCTGGTTCACCTCCTGCACGCTGATGCCGAGGCGCCCGCGCGTGACCTTGCCATGCGCCACCAGCTGCTGCTGCACCTTGGTGGCCACGTCGATCGGGATCGCGAACGACAGGCCCTGGTAGCCGCCGGTCTGGCTGTAGATCTGCGCGTTGATGCCGACCACCTCGCCGCGCTGGTTGAATAGCGGCCCGCCCGAGTTGCCGGGATTGACGGCGACATCGGTCTGGATGAACGGCACATAGGTATCGTCCGGCAGCGAGCGCGACTTGGCGCTGACGATGCCCGCGGTCACGGTGTTCTCGAAGCCGTAGGGAGAACCGATCGCCAGCACCGGCTCGCCCACGCGCACCCGCGCAGGATCGCCCAGGCGCACGGCCGGCAGGTTCTTGGCGTCGATGCGGATCACGGCCACGTCGGTCTGCGGATCGCTGCCGAGCACCTTGGCCTTGAACTCGCGGCGGTCGGTCAGCTTGACGGTGACCTCCTGCGCGCCGTCGACGACGTGCGCATTGGTCAGGATCAGCCCGTCCGGGCTCACGATAAAGCCCGAGCCCAGTCCGCGCACCAGCTGCTGCTGCCCGCCCTGCGGACCCTGG
Organism: Cupriavidus sp. UYPR2.512; assembly: GCF_000379565.1. Lineage (NCBI taxonomy): Bacteria > Pseudomonadati > Pseudomonadota > Betaproteobacteria > Burkholderiales > Burkholderiaceae > Cupriavidus > Cupriavidus sp. UYPR2.512. The sequence goes on from NZ_KB903210.1 coordinate 10,636, forward strand.
AGCTGCGGCCCGAAACGCTTGAAGAACTGGAACAGGGGATCGTCCGGATCGATGCCCGGCGGCATCTGCGCCGCGGTGCGCTGGGCGCGCGCGGTGACGCTGATATTGACCACGGCGGGCCCGTACTGTGCCACGATGCCGGAGAAATCCGTCGGCGTGGTCACTGCGGCCGCCGGCTGCGCGGGCGCGGCGGCTGGCGCAGGTGCCGCATATCCCGGCGTGATGACTTCCTTCTGCAGATAGGCATAACCGCCGCCAAGGGCGGCAAGGGCCGCGATACCAACGGCCGTGCGAGCGATGGTCTGGCGCATCATGTGTTGTTCCTTTCCTTGAGCATCAGGCGTCGGCACTTTGCGACGCGACACGGTCATGCTAGCGACCCAGACTTAAAACAGACTTAAGGTTCAGCGCTGGCCACGCACGGGCGTATCGAGCACATTTCAGGGACATTGTAAATTTATCTTGCGCACAATTTAATTGCGTATAATATATTGCCATGGAACGCGACAACGACTCCTCCCCAGACTGGTTGTTACTGGATCGCCAGTTGTGCTTTGCGCTGTATTCGAGCTCACTGGCCATGACCAAGTTGTACAAGCCGCTCTTAAGTGAGCTTGGACTTACTTATCCGCAATATCTCGTGATGCTGGTGTTGTGGGAGACGGAAACGTTGACAGTCTCGGAACTCGGCGCCCGGCTGGCGCTGGACTCGGGGACGCTGACGCCACTGTTGAAGCGGCTGGAGACGGCGCGGCTGGTCACACGAACACGTGACGCAGCCGACGAACGGCGGGTGCTGGTCAGCCTGTCCGACTCCGGCCGCGCGTTGCGCCAGCGCGCCGCGCGTATTCCTGAACAGATGTTGTGCGCCACGCAGTGCCCGGTCGAAGAGATCCAGGCCCTGACGCAGCGCCTGCATGCACTGCGGTCGACGCTTGAACAAGCGCGGACCGATTCCAGCCTGCCGGACTGACGGCAAGCGTTGATGCGCCCCCTCGGGCAACAAACCGGAGCCTTAGATGAAACTCGAAAAAGTCGTTTATACCGCCCATGCCACCGCCACCGGCGGCCGTGACGGCCGTGCCACCACGTCCGATGGCCAGCTCGATGCCAAACTGGCCGTGCCCAAGGAAATGGGTGGCGCCGGCAACGGCCTGAATCCGGAACAGCTCTTTGCTGCCGGCTATTCAGCCTGCTTCCTGGGCGCCATGCGCTTCGTGGCCGGCCAGCAGAAGATCACCGTGCCCGCCGACGCCACGATCGAAGGCGCGGTCGGCATCGGCCCGATCCCGCAAGGCTTCGGCATCCAGGTCGAACTGAAGATCTCGCTGCCGGGCTTCGAGCGCGAGGCTGCCGAAAAGCTGGTCGAACAGGCGCACCAGGTCTGCCCCTACTCGAACGCGACGCGCGGCAATATCGACGTGACGCTGACTGTGGTCTGATCCTGCAGGATGGAAAAGGCCGGTATCGCGAAGGCGATACCGGCTTTTTTTTGTCGCCCGGCTGGCTAGCGATCCGGCTCGGCTGCTGGCAGTTGCGCGCAAAAAGCGCGCTTCTGTGTCGAACTCAAGCGCTTGATCTCGATTTCCGCCTTCAACGCTTCGGATTTTGTCTCAAAGCGCAATTGGCCCAGGACGCGTATGGGCTTGCGTGATCGCGTGTATTTGGCGCCTTTTCCAGACAGATGCTCGGCGAAGCGGCGGGCAACATCAGTCGTGATTCCAGTATAAATGGAATCGCCAGTGCATTCGAGCAGATAGAGATACCAGGCGCTGTCAGCCGACATGGATAGAATAACGGGGACTCAGCGGGGGATTCAGCGGTAATGGTATTACGCCGGAGCGGCGGTTGCGAGCCATTGCATTTCCGCCGCGCCAAAGCAAAAACCCCCAGCCTTTTGGGGCTGGGGGTTCTGCAGTATAAGAGCCTGGCGATGACCTACTTTCACACGGGAATCCGCACTATCATCGGCGCGGAGCTGTTTCACGGACCTGTTCGGGATGGGAAGGGGTGGTTCCAGCTCGCTATGGTCACCAGGCATGAGGGGTTGTGACGCTGGGGGTTGAAGCCAGCGTCACGAATAGGGATGTAGTCTTGGTTGTGCGTATTGTGCCAACCGAGGGCACAGGCGAATCACTCACCAGGCAAAACACACTGGTTATAGGATCAAGC
>NZ_KB903211.1:0-12756 GCF_000379565.1 Cupriavidus sp. UYPR2.512
AACGTGTTCGTCGAACGCCTTTGGCGCAGCGTCAAATACGAGGAGGTCTACCTGAAAGCCTACGACTCGGTCAGCCATGCGCGCCGCTCTATCGCTAACTACCTAACCTGGTACAACCAACGACGGCCCCATTCCAGTCTGGCGGACCAGACCCCGGATGAGGCATACTTCGCCACGCTGCCAGCGATCAAATCGGCAGCCTGACTGCCCCAGCGCTTCCACTTAAAAACTCCGGATCCCTGTCCGAACAAACGGTGCCACCTCTCTGTTAGGTGCGAGGCCGTGTGGAAACGTGTCTCGAATCCCACGCACGTCCCCGCCGTGGCCAGGCCGCGTTTTCGAATTTTCGGCCGGTCGTGGGACGAAGAGGGCAAACACTACTCAATAGGGGCGTAGCTGCAGTGCATGTTCAGCGGCGGGGCATTGATATTCATTGATATTCATTGTCTCGGTCAATGTAGATGAAAGTCCGCTCTATCAAATCTACCCCGCCTTTGCGTTGGACGTCATTGGCTTGGGCGCTTGCGACTTGTCGCTATCGAGCGCGCATCAGGATCAGTCATTGATACCTGACCACCTGGCAGCGTCTTGAACTCTTCCTTTATCTGATCGAGGTGATGCATTAGCTGACGTAGTTGCGCTATCTTCACGCAGCGTGCTTGCTTGCGGTCTTTTCACTCGATGAATCGGCTTCATCCGATCTCCCAATCTGAATGCGTTAATTCAGTCTAGGTGATCGAAACGTTTTCACACAGCCTCGTTCAATTATAGGTCAGAGTCGTCAACCTGTATTCCACTTGTGACCAGTGAAAGGATGTAGAACATCCCCTTCACGAATCCAATCGCTCCTCATCATGTATCTGTTTGCGTAACGTCTCGAAATGCTCCTGAAGACTTATCCCACGTAGCGACTGAGCGCTCGCCGGAACGACAACATCGACTTTCGCCCAATCCTCTGCGTTTAGCATCTTCACGGCTCGTGGTATAACCAGCTTCTCCTCGGTAGAAAGATGATTGCGATAGTATGCGAGATATACAGCTGCTAGTGCTACTAGAACGTCTCGGGGCGTTATAACATCCAATTCCGCCCCGTTAAAGTGCTCGAGTAGTTGGGCGCTAGTTTCCGCGATCACTTGATGCTCCTGCAGAAGTCGGTTGACTACAAGCTGCATATCGGGATATCGCTCCACCAGCAGGGAAAAGGCAACATCCTCTCGAGGATGATGGACGCGATCGCCATAATCCCGCATGTACTCCACGATCTTGGCTATCAATCGATAGTTCGGTTGTTTTCCCTCAAAAAAAGACCCAACTTGCTTTTGTAGCAGGTCAAGTAAGTGAGCGAAGTACAAATGATCGGTATGCCAATCGGAAATAGCATTGTTCATGTGGTTATCCAAGGAGAAAGTTCTCATTGGTATCTAAATTCCAATTTTGTTTTTATAAAAAATTGTCGTCCATAAAATCAAATGATAAATCAGAGAGACCAGAAAACTAAGTTGTGAGAAAAAAACTGTACACTGTTTGCGATGCGGACTCCATACGGTACAGATGCATTGCCTTTGCCTTCTGTCGACCAATTGAGATCGAAGTATGTCACGCGTTGATCAAACGAGACTGGTATTTCGATATCGATGGTGAGTTTGCACAGCGGTGTTGACCATGAGCGCTACAATACCAGGCCGAAGCTTAGAGGGGAGATATCGTCAAGGAAAGTTCACGAAATCCGAAAAAGCAATATATATGCCAATTGGCATGAACCCTTTGGAGAGACGCAATGGAGTTAGGCGCCGAATGTCATAGCTGCGACTGTTTTGTCGTGAACCGAACAAACGGCTAAGGGTTAGCGATCGCGAAAGGCGGAGAAATTTCCGGAATGCAACTCCAAAAAAGGCGAGCATGGGCGTACAGGCTGTCGCCTCAGAGCACTTAGCCCTACCGTGCTGGAGTTTCTGTGTTGATTCTCTATTGTCAGCGGGACGCCATCGCTTACCTAGTCGTCGTTCCACGTGTCCCCGTGCGAGGTGTGGTGTCGGTCGCGCATGCCAAGAAAGGCGACGCGTGGCCTAGCAAGCGCACCTACGCGGGCGCTTTTTTGGGCGAGATCGCAATTAGCCTCAAAGAAAGCTTTTGCCCCTGAGGTTGTTGGTGCTAGCCGGTAGCATTCGACGGCGCGAGTGAGTTAAAGCATCTGGGGTGTGTGACAGAGCGCCGATATGACAGTTCCTCAACGCACACTTTTTGGTCATATTTAATGACGCGCAAGCCAGTCCAACACAATATTGGATGCTTCATCGATGGACGATGAACATGTGTCGATAAAGACATCGGGAGTCATCGGTTTTTCATATGGAGAGTCGATGCCGGTGAAATTCCGGATAGCGCCTTGTCTGGCGAGTCGATATAGTCCTTTAGGATCGCGAGTCTCGGCCACGGGCAACGGTGCATGAACGTGAATTTCAGCAAAGACATGTTTGCAGGCGATGGACTTGGCAAGTTCTCGGTCGGAATGGAAGGGCGAGATTAGGCACACTAGCACGACGATGCCGGCGTCAGCCATCAGCTTTGCAACTTCAGCAACGCGCCTAACATTTTCGCGTCGATCCTCTTCGTTAAATCCAAGGTCTTTGCAAAGACCGCGCCTGACTGAGTCACCATCGAGAACATAAGTGAGGCGGCCGCATGCATGCAGAGCAGCCTCAAGCCTGTCGGCAATTGCCGACTTCCCCGCTCCGGACAGGCCTGTGAACCAGAGGATGGAAGGCGTCTGGCCAAGCAGTCTCGCTCTCGATTCCGGACAGACTCCGAAGTCGTATGTGTGAAGGTGGGAAGTGGAAGCATCGCTCTTCATATTCCGCATCCGTACGTGAATTGGGACTTTGCTTAAAACATTTATGGCGCCATGGCTTGCACATTCGGTCCTACTAAAGCTGCGTGGAAATTGAGCGCAGGTAGTTGAATGTCTAAACTCCCAACGCAGCAGTATGTCCAGAGCGAGGTCGCCTCTACCAGATCTATGCCCCTTGAGGGCACGCTAATTCGCCCGCGTTCAATGTCTGGGCACTTCTGTCGGTCTTACTCAATAGATGGCCATCGAACCAGACACGTTCCACACGTCCCCATTCACAAGCGGAAGCAGCGTCCGGAAAGAACCCCCGGCCGTGGCAATTCGCGCTTGTATTGCATAGCAAAGGAATACCCGTTAGCTTCTCGTATTCGATTAAAAGCTGTGCTACGGGATGTTCGGAACTTCTATGGATAGTTTGCAAACGGGCGGTCCCGTCGAGATGCACGACAGCAGGGATCTTGTCGCGCCATTCCTTACGCGTTTGATGATCGAATAGCATGTAGGGATCCGGCGTACCAGGCTCGAAGATGAAGATTGCTTTATCCTCGAGGCATATTGGCGCCACTGGGCGAAAGTGCTCCCGATGTTTGACATCGTTCAGAAGACTTTTCATTGCAGCAGAAGTGGGGGCTGCCAAAATGCTTCTTCCGCCCAAAGCCCGAGGGCCCAACTCGGCGCGATCCGCAAGAAAAACGACGGGCTTGTTATCCGCAAGTATGTGGGCGAGTTCCGAAATCGTACACGAAGACGCCGTCCATCCCGGGGGAACGGCGCCAAGTTTCGCGGCAGGTCCGCTATACACTGACCATTCCAACGGCATAAAGCCTTGGTCTGCTGCCATCGCGCAGCAAGCGGCACCGATCGCGGAACCGCTATCGTTGGGGAACGGAGGGACCCATATTGCAGCAAATAATCCGCTCTCGCGTAATGCGCTATTCCATTTGATGTTAAGCCCACATCCGCCAGCGATACACAGGTTCTGCGGTACTTGGATTGAATGGCGCTGCAGCGCCATTTCAATTTCATGAACGAGAAGGCGCTCGAGAAAGGCATGGAAGGAGGCAAGCACGTCTTCGTGAAGCTTGCCCTCAAGTCGCGGCACGCTAGCTTGGAAAAAATTACGGATAGGTTTCAGTGAGCCTTCAGGCGCCCTAATATTCCCTCGGTAGCTGAGCGCCAACTCGCTGTCACCTGTGAAGTGCTCTTGGTAAAGGTCTTGAAATATGGATACGATACTTTCGTCAACCGACCCGAGCCCAATATAAGCCATAAGCTTACCTGCCACGCCCAGATCCCACTCTGCTCCGCCAGGCTTCTTATAGGGTCCGAAATAGTGACCCGCTGCGGCATAGATATGGCCTATTAGGGGGAAGAGACAGTCAACGCGGCGCGCCCCGTCACGCTGCACGTGATACAGCCTTGGGACGATGCCGCCATCCCAGACCAGACAAAGGGCAGGTTGCCCCTTTTGCGCAAATGGGCTCGTACAGTATGCGGCGGCCACGTGCCCTGATACATGAGGAAAACTCTTGTACGGAAATGAACCGTCACCGAGCACCAAACCGGTACCGTCGAGAGAGACGAGGATATCATTGGCGTCGCTCTCGGCATACGGTGCCCCTTTTAGGCTGACCGGAACTGACCCACTTCGAACGTGGAACCAAGACTCCACGTCTCCGTCCCAGCCATCAATAACAAACAGGTCTATATCTTCAGCACCCAGCCCGTGTTCCGCCAAGACGACGGCAATTTCCTCCAGGTTATCAATTTCCTGATAGCGCTGATTGTTGTCTCGCTTTTCCTGCTCGATGCAAAAAGCCAATTTCCCATCTTCGACCACGGCAATGGCTCCGTCGTGCGTTAGCTTGATCCCGCAGATGCGCATGCTATTTCTCTCTCTAATTCGGTAAACTTGTTTGATGTGAACCGGCTGCGGATTTTCGAAATCGCGCCAGCGAGCAACGCTCATTGGGCGATTGCCCTGTGCATTCAAGGTGCTCCACTTCAGTCAGTTCTTCTTTGAGCATAGCAAGCACAGTTTCCGCGCCAGCAATGTGCCCCCATTTCCGGCAACTGTCATCATGAGACGATCCGAATACCAGTTGGCCGGCAGGCGCGAGCATTCCTGCGAGCTTTCGTATCGTAGTTCGTACATCTGCAAGATTATCTAAATAATAGAGAACCTCTGCGACAACGATTAGATCGAACTTGTCACGCGTCGAGAAATCCTTGACATCTGAAACGATCCAAACAGTGTTCGGTGGCTCTTTCAGTCGTTCGCGCGCTCTGGCTATCGCTTGTGGAACAACGTCTATGATCGTGAGTCGTTGGCAGTGGGGCACAAGTTTCTCTGTGAACGCCCCAGCAGCGCATCCCACTTCAAGCGCATTGGTGACCTGTCCCTCGGCGACTGACAATTGAAGCATATGCCTGTGACGCTCGTGTTCGTAAGGATTAGTGTCGAGCCGCCAAGGGTCTTCTGCATCCAGTTCACGACGCAGCAATTCGAGGTTTGAAAGCATAGGCAAATCCCCTCCGTCCTTGATAGTGGAGCCTAACTCACGCATCCTTCCTGCCAGAAGGATACCGATGCTAATCTAACCAGTAACTAGCAACACGTTTCATAGCTCAGGTCCGTTGCGTTCGATAGTGACCCCGTCCGGCCATTCTTGCATCGAACAGCTAATTGGCAGAATCACCGCGAGGACGTCCTCGACGCGGGTAGAAGGCAGATCCAAGTGGACGTTCGGAAGAGTTGATCGCACGCGAATTCCCTCAATGATCGTTCCTATTCCATATCGGCACAATCGGGTAAAGTGAGTCTTCAACGCGTGCCGGACTGTCCCGAAGGCGAATGGTACGCGAAGTTCTTGAAGCACGGGATACATTGCACGGACCGATTGGCTAATCCCAAGTCCTTCAAGGTCCGGACGAACTCCGTATAGACCTAGTTCCGCGACAAGGACATCGGCTGAATTTACTTTGATGAAACGACGTAGCGCGCCCATATGAGCCGCAACGCCTTGCGAATCGTACGCTATCGCGCGAAGTTCGGGCCGTGCCCCGGCCCAACTTCGACCACTTTCAAACGGCTTCGCGTTGAAAGGGCCGGTCGGTCCATAGGTTGCTCTGAAGAACTGAGCCAACTCTAAATGATCGGAAAGCTGAAGCTCATTTTCCCAGCATAGTTTCCACTGAACTTTTGGTGACGACATAGAAGTAACCCTATTGGAAGAATTCATAGGTCATCCACTGCCACCGGGTGACCAATTTATCAAGTTAAAACGTGAAAAACTATACGGTCTCTCAAGCGCAAAGGTGTGAGCCATTCTAGGCTTCAAAATAACTCGTATACCGTCCCCCTGTGAAGTGGCGCTTTAGCTCTAGAAAATTGCACACCGTCTCGTCCAGAGGTCGCACTTCTTGACGCCGAAGATCTGTGCATACCGAGTACGCGTGTAAAGAAATCCCTAGGAATGACAAAATCGTCTCTAGGCATGCGGCTGGATCGCTCAGCAAATCCTCATAGTCGATCGTAAGAACGCGCTCTGGCTTGAAGGAATTCGCGACCCGAGTGTGGAAGTCGTCAGCGGCCCTGAAGTAGGCTTCGCACTCTTCAGTGGTCAATGTTACGGTGGGCGGAGCTGTGGAGTCGTGGCACGTACCGTACTTTAGCCATTGGCCGCTTGTCCTTGCCTGGACGAGGGATCGTAGTGACTCCAAAGGGTTTCTGCGGATTAACAATATCACTCGGAGATGTGGCCATCTTGTCAACTGCTCAAAGAATCCGGGCCGCTCTTGAAACTGAGGTTGGTTGATCTTGCAGCCAACGTGCATGAGCGCCATCTTTCCGGAGCGGGTGGGGTAATGTCGATAAGCTAGCTCAAGAAGTTCCCGATCGCTACGTAGGAGACGGGTATTATCTGGCCAATTCATATCGTACGGATTGAGCAATTCGCCATTGCTCGACACGTTTGGATGCACATTCAGCAATTCTTCCAGATAGTGCGTACCTGTTCTGGGCATCCCAAGGATTACGAATGGTGCGGCTATTGGCATGGTTTCGTTCGCGGCGTGCGCAGGTGTACTTTGAGTGGTTTGCGGCGGTGCGAGGCGGATTTCTTTTCCTAATTGCACCTGTTCATAATTTCGTTACAGTCATCAAGACATCAGACGCCGGCGAACAAGGTCTGTCGATAGGAAGAACGGCAGTATTGCGTAAAGACAAAGTACGGACACATGCAGACCGATGTTCGCTGTAGGACGTGCAAGCATTGCGGGGCGGATGAGTTCGACAGAATGGGAAAGTGGCAGGATTCTTGAAACCAGTTGAAGAGCTCTTGGGAGCTGCTCAACTGGGAAAATGACACCACTCAGGAAAAGCATCGGTGTGAGAACAAGCGTTTGGTAGAACACAAAGTAGTCGTAACTCGGCGCAATCGCGACGAGAACCATAGCCAGGCTTGCAAACGCGAAGCCAGTTAGGATAACGACCGGTATTACAAGAAGAATATTTGATAGGTCCGCATACCCTAATGTTGCGGATACGGCGGCCACTGCCGTGCCCGCCAATAGGGCTTTGCTCGCAGCCCACGTCATTTCACCGAGGACGATGTCGCCAACCGTGAGCTTTGTGCACAGGACTGCTTCCCACATGCGTTGAGTATGCATCCGAGAAAAGGCCGCATAGATTGTCTCGACTGTCGCGGAAGTCATTGCACTCGCTGCAACCATGCCGGCTGCGAGAAACGCAACATATGCAGAACCTTCAACGCGATCTATCAGTATCCCAACTCCGAAGCCAAGGCCGAACAGATACATCATCGGATCTGCAAGATTGCCAAGAAGCGAAACAAGAGCGGCCTTCCTCCATGCCAAGAAATTGCGGCGCCATACAGTGCGCCAGTTCCAAGCATTGGCGGGTAAAGTCATCATGAGTACTTCACGCATTATTCAGTCCCTGATTTCACGTCCGGTTAGCCGCAAGAATACGTCTTCCAGATTTGCCGGTCGTTGTAGGACGCGCAGACCCGAGTGCGCGAGTAAAGGAACCCGAATCTGTTCCAAATCGGATGCGTAGCAGAACAGCGTCTCGCCGCTTACTTCGGTTCGGGGGCCGTATGGCGCTAATAATGAACGCAACTCATGTGGTTTGCCGCCATACACTTCCAGCACTTCGGTCCCGATCTGTTTTTGGATCAGGCCCTGTGGAGTTCCCTCAGCGATCTTGCGTCCGTTCTCTATTACGCAAAGCTGGTCGCACAGCCGCTCCGCCTCTTCCATGAAGTGAGTAGTGAGAAGAATTGTCTTGCCCTTCGTTAGCAGCGAGCGCAATCGCTCCCAGATCAGGTGACGAGCATGTGGATCCAAGCCGGTTGTAGGCTCATCCATTACCAGAAGTTGTGGATCGTTGATCAGCGCTCGCGCGATAGTCAAACTCCTTTTCATGCCGCCTGACAGTTCCGTGACGCGAGCCTGGGCTTTGGTCTCAAGATGCGCGAACTCAAGCAGCGATGGAATCGCTGCCTCAATCTCGTCTGTGCTCATACCAAAGTAGCGCCCAAATATCATCAGGTTCTCGCGTACCGTGAATCCTGGTTCAAGATTGTCGAATTGCGGAACGACGCCGATGCGCGCCCGGGCTCGGCGTGCTCGTATTGGTACCGGCTCTCCCAGGACCGTGATCGTGCCGGCGTCAGGCATTGCCATTCCGAGAACCATTCGCGCGATGGTGCTCTTGCCCGCGCCGTTAGGACCCAACAAGCCGAAGCATTCGCCAGACTTTACACAAAACGATAGATCATTGACGACAAGCTTGTTGCCATATGACTTTCTAACGCCGGTGAACGTGATCGGTGCAGTGGACATTAAGCTCGAAATCTGGGTGTACCGTCTTCAAAGGGAAGCTTGTGCTAGTGATTCCAGTCGTGTTACTCGGTATAAAATTCATTACCAGATGTCATGCATGTCGGCGGCTGGCACTTCTTACCTGCGGTATCAGAGTGAGAAGTGGAATGCGTTTCCCCAGCGGCGTATGTTGCCGGAGCTTCCGGTGATGGATCGACGGGTTTCCAATGCGGGCTATTGATTGGCTGGCCCCGCGACAGCCAATCACTGTTGCCGAGCGTGCACAATGCATAGGCTTTCACCGGAAGTAGAAATATAAGGTTTATGAGGGTATGGGCGGAGAATCCAAGAAATCTAAGCTGTCGAGCCCGAATAGCTGCTACGGAGGAGCGAACCAACGTCATTGAAGCAATTGTCAGGCACGCCTGCCAAGGCACTGTGGCCGTCGTCACCAGCTGTATAACTCCACCGAGCACTGACACTGCAAGCAATAGCGAACCGACGTTCTGCGCAAGGGTGTCCAGCGTAAGAAAGCCATTGAGACGGGGCAGTAGACGTAAGGCGAGGAGCGTGTCACGGTAGGTGCTGCGTGCCCACCGTAGCTGTTGGCGAAGATACGGTAAGAGCTTATCTGGCACAACAGTGGCTGCGATAGCGCTAGCAACATACTCCGTTCGATAGCCTGCAGTCAGCATGAGAATCGTCAGATGGCGGTCTTCGCCAAAATCGCTTTGCTTTCCCCGGAAGAACTGGGTCTCGTATTTATCTAGGAGAAGATGCAGCGCGGAGCGACGATATATCGCACAAGGACCGCAGCAACACATAACGGCGCCAAAACGCCCCTGAGCCGCGCGCTCCTCGTTACAGGCGAGCCAGTACTCCATATCGATCAATCGGGTCAACCAAGACTGTTTTCGATTGCTGGCTGTCAACTGGCCCATGGCCGCGCCGATCGATGGGTCGCCCATCTTCCGCACAAGGTGCTTTACGACGTCTTGGGCCAGCGTCGTATCTGAGTCGACGTTGAGTATGAATTCTCCATACGAAGAACGTATCGCGGCAATCTGCGCTTTGCGTTTGCCTACATTCCTAGGAAGAAGAATGAAATTAAACCTTGCATCGTCCTCATAGTCCCGGTAGACCATGGCCAGCGCGTCACGGTTGCTTGAACCGTCATCGACTACATAAATGTTCAATACTCCGGCATACTCCTGCTTTGCGATGGAAGTAAGGCAATCTCTGAGCGTGACCGGGTCTTCGTTGAAGCAAGGCACGATTACATCGACGTCTGGCAGCCTGTCCGGCCCAACCACGTTGGTTGGCAAACAAGCGCCCCGCGTTGGTAAACTATGCAAAACCTGGGCGCTCTTATAGATGGTCGATAGTAGTGCGTACAATAAGACGGAAGTGGTGCTGATTGCGGCCGGTATGTTCATCTGATTTGTCAGGGGGGGCGTTAAGAAATTTTCAAATAAAAGACTACTCTGATTCGCAGAGAGAATCAGATGAAAATCCGCGAGCAAGTCCTAATGGCTAGCATTGCGCGCCTTAGATCAAGGTCGATACGATTCTGTTCGATGCAACCTATGTGTGGCGTTTCAATTTGTTGGGAACTGAGGCGGCTAGCGCAAGACTTGTGAGAATCGAGCCGGCTGCGTGGTTTGATATTAGCGTGTTGAGCAAGGCCTCGTTAATCGGGCAACGCGGAAAATTTGCTCAGCACTATCTGTTTTTCGGTGTCAGTAATTCCTGACGTGCTCACCTCAGAGCCCGACGAAATATGGATTAATGTTCCCTCCAAGATAACTGAGGTTAGTAGAGAGCCACATTCGCAAAGTAACTACTTGGAATACAGGTCTAAGCGGTCCGGACTGGATCAGTTTGTCGGGGAAAATTAGGAAGAGAGCTGATCACAAAGTTGCGCTCCTTCAATGCTGAAATCATGCGAGGAAGCGCCATGACGGTTTGCTCTCGTGATGCAGTGCAGGCACGTGATACCAACTCGTTCGGTGGACTGCCATCATGCAATAGCACGATTGAACCTGGTTGGACGGTCGCCAACACAGTATCGACGATCGTATCAACCCCTGGGCAGGACCAATCTTGGGGGTCTACCGACCAGTGAAGCGGTGTAAGACCCGCTTTCTGAGCTTCGACGCATAATTCAGGGGTCCATACTCCATACGGTGCGCGTAGGAAACGCACGCCAGGGCCCGGAGAGGCCTTGTCAATTATCGCGTTCGTATCAAGTATTTCGCGTCGTACCATATCGGGCGCGCATTTTGACAGATCGGGATGCGTCATCGTGTGGTTAGCAATTTCGTGCCCTTCAGAGATCATCCGCCGAACTAGGTCCGGATGTTCTACCGCGTAAGCCCCAAGGACGAAGAACGTGCCTGGAACCTCAAATTGCCCCAAGATGTCTAGGATCTTCGGTGTCCATATCGGATTTGGGCCATCGTCAAATGTAAGGAAAACCTTAGGTCGTTTGACGTTAGCGTCACGTTCCCGAATTGCTGGCGGGCAAGACAAACGCTTCGATGCTTCGCTGTGCACCTTTTCGGCCATGATTCGTTACGTTACCTATGTCGTTCACGTGTAAGCTTTCTGTCTCAAAGTGCACCGTGCGCAATGCGCCATGCGGAGCCGACAAGCTGTACGGTACGTGCGCCTCTGTTGCCCTAAATTGAAAGCCGCCGTAACTTTGCGGGAGCGGTGTTAATTTGTACAATCGATTGTTTCGATATCAATCATCCATGATATGGATGCCTCAACATGCGCTTCAAAGGCCTTGATCTCAACCTTCTCGTTGCACTGGATGCACTGATAACGCACCGCAATCTAACAGCCGCGGCGCACAACATCAACTTAAGCCAACCCGCTATGAGCGCAGCTGTAGCGAGGCTGCGAGACTATTTCAGTGACAATCTATTCGTGATGCGGGGGCGCGAGTTCGTCCCGACTGCTCGCGCGATGGAGCTGGCGGGGCCGGTTCGGGAAGCACTATCGCACATCCAGCTCTCGATCATCTCACGTGATGTATTCCAGCCATCTAAATCGAAACGCCGCTTCAGAATTTGTCTTTCGGACTTCATGACACTCGTCTACTTTAAGAAGGTCATGAAGCGTGTCGCATGTGAGGCTCCCGCGGTCAGCTTCGAATTGTTCTTTCCCGACGACGAGCCGGGCGAATTGCTTCGACGTGGCGATGTCGATTTCCTGATCTTGCCGGAGCTGTTGTTGAGTGATACACATCCCAAGGCGCGCCTTTTTGAAGAGAAGCTCGTGTGCGTAGGCTGTACGACAAACAAACAGCTGTCTCAGCGACTTGCTTTGGAGAAGTACGTGTCTATGGGGCATGTGACGGTAAGGTTTGGGCGTTCCCGCCGACCCTCGATAGAGGAATTCTTCCTCCTCGACCTGGGCTTCAAGAGGCGTGAAGAAGTTGTAGTACCAACGTTTGACCTGGTCCCGCCGATGCTGTCTCGTACCAATCGCATCGCAACGCTTCCGCTACGACTAGCTAAGTATTTTGGGGAAGTGATTCCTTTGCGTATCGTCGATGTACCACTGCCACTTTCCTCGTTTACTGAAGCTGTCCAATGGCCTGTGCTCCATAACGGCGACCCGGCGAGCATCTGGATGCGCCAGGTTCTACTGGAGGAGGCGAAGAGCTTGGCTAGTGTTGACGCGAAGAAGCGTGGCTGATAAATGATATCCGGGCCATTACGAGAGACGACAATTGCGTTGTCTGTTGCGGGGGTGTATTGGGGGGGGGCAATTCCTTCAGTGCAGCAGGGCCGATGTTCTAGTGTAGCGTTCTGTTCTTGATGGAACCTATATGAATTCGGCGTCTCCAATGCCCACACTGCGACACAGCGTGGAGAGAGTGAGTGCGAGTTGCCCCCGAGATCATGTTGACCGACGAGGAGCGAACCAATTTGACGAGGCTGGTTCGGTCGAAGCTCACGAGCGTGAGGCTGGCGCAGCGCGCGCGCATTGTGCTGCTGGCCGCCAACGGAATGCAGAACAAGGACATCGCCGAGCAGTTGGGAGTCGGA
>NZ_KB903212.1:0-12662 GCF_000379565.1 Cupriavidus sp. UYPR2.512
CCGTAGGGAAGTGTTCACCGCGTGATACGCAAGAAAAACTACCCCAGCATTCGGCGCAAGCTGTGGGGCAGTGCGCTATGGTCGCCGTCCTACTTTGCTGGAAGCTGTGGCGGCGCCCCCATTGAGATCATCCGCCAGTACATTGAACAACAGCAGACGCCACACTAACGGCCGTAATGGACGCCTTCGGCGTCCGCGCTACCCTTCCTCGCCCTGAAGGACGAGGCTTGCCGCGCCCCGGGTCAGCCCAGCAGCAGCCGCGCGGCAATCACCCACATGGTGATGCCGATCACCACTTCCAGCACCTGCCACGCGCGTGGCCGCGCAAACACCGGCCGCAGCAGCGCCGCGCCATAGCCCAGCGAAAAGAAGAACAGGAACGACGCGGTCATGGCACCCGCGGCGAATTCGCGCGCGTTCCCTGCGAACTGCGTCGACACCGAGCCGATCAGCATCACCGTATCGAGGTACACATGCGGATTGAGCCAGGTGAACGCCAGGCACACCGCCAGCGTGGCCCCAAGCGGTCGCGGCGCGGCGTCGCTGGGATCCAGCACCGCGTTCGAGCGCCACGCGGCCAGGAAGCTGCGCGCGCCATACCAGATCAGGAAAGCCGCGCCGCCGTAGCGCATCGCCGCACCCAGCCAGGGCAGCTCGCGGATCATCACGGCAAAGCCGGAAACGCCCAGCAGGATCAGCAGCGCATCGGAAAGCGCGCACACCAGGCAGACCCAGAACACATGCTCGCGCCGCAACCCTTGTCGCAGTACGAAGGCATTCTGGGAACCAATGGCAAGAATCAGGGAAAGGCCGAGGGAGAAGCCGGCCAGGGCGGCGTGCATTGCTTGTGGAACGGCTGTTTTTTTGGGTGACTATTATTGCACGCCGGGGGCAGCCGCCATGCCCCCCATCCTCCCATTCCTGCCGCAGGACTACCTCATGCCACTACACCCAGGATCACACTGGACGCCTTGAACACCGCCACCGCAGCCACCCCCACTTCCAGCCCCAGCGCCTCCACACTCCCATTGGTCACGATCGCCGCAACCGTACCGCCGCCGTCAAGTTCGATCACCACCTCGGCGTTCACCGCGCCAGGCATCACGCGCGACACCACCCCCGGCAGCTGGTTGCGCGCCGACAGCCGCATCCCCGGATCGGGCAGCCCCACCAGCACCGACGATGCCTTGATCAGCGCAAACGCCTCCGCGCCCTCAGCCAGCGCCAGCGTTTCGACGCTTTCATGCGTGATGGTGGCCACGATCTGCTGCCCGCCGGGCAGTGCCAGCACGACCTCGTCATTGACCGCGCCGCCGCGCACGCTGGCCACGCGCCCGAACAGCTTATTGCGTGCACTGGTCTTGATCATCATTCGCCTCATCAGGTGGATATCGTCGGCCGCCCCCTCGCCCAGGCGCGACAGCTGCGCGACAAAGCGCTGGTGTTCGCCTTCCAGCGCGCGATAGGTGCGGATCAGTTGCTCGCCGCGCGCGGTCAGGTGCGTGCCGCCGCCGCCCTTGCCACCGGCGGCGCGCACCACCAGCGGCTCGCCCGCGCTGTTGTTCATGGCATCGATGGCGTCCCACGCGGCCTTGTAGCTGATACCGACCGCGCGCGCGGCTGCGGTGATCGAGCCGTGTTCGCCGATGGCGGCGAGCAGCGCGATGCGGTCCTTGCCGCCCCAGTCTTGCGAGCCGGAGCGGAACCAGATGGCTCCCTGGAGTTCAAGCATGGATGTCGGGTGCCGGTGGCCGGCACCGCAATGGAGTCCGAGACGCGGCTATGGTAATCCGAATTGCGGATCGGTCCAGCACAGGACACTAGGCCATGATGTGCACGCCGCCATCCACATAGACCGTATTGCCCGAGATGCGCCGCGCATATGGCGTGGCCAGGTAGGCAGTGGCAAAGCCCACGTCCATGATGTCGACCACCTCGCCCAGCGGCGCGCGCCCGGCGGCGTCGGCCAGCAGCAGGTCGAAGTCCTTCAGTCCCGAGGCCGCGCGCGTCTTCAGCGGCCCGGGCGAGATCGCGTGGACGCGGATACCCAGCGGCCCCAGCTCGTGCGCCAGGTAGCGGCAACTGGCCTCCAGCGCCGCCTTGACCGGGCCCATCAGGTCATAGTTGGGCACGACGCGGTTGGCGCCTTCATAGCTCATAGCGAACAGCGTGCCGCCCTGCGGCATCAGCGGCACGGCCAGACGCGCCATGCGCACGAAGGAGTGGCATGAGATGTCCATGGCACGCGCAAAACCCTGTGCCGATGAATTGAGCAGGCCGCCCTGCAGATCGGCCTTGGGCGCGAACGCAATCGAATGGACCATCGAGTCGAGACCGCCCCACACGCTCTCGATACGCGCAAAGAGCGCCGTCATCTGCTGCGCGTCTTCCACGTCCAGCGGCATCAGGATGGGCGCCTGAATGGCTTCGGCCAGCGGCGTCACGTGCGGGTAGGCCTTGTCGTTCAGGTAGGTCATGGCGACCTGCGCGCCCAGTTCATGGAACGCCCTGGCACAGCCCCACGCAATCGAATCGGCATTGGCCACGCCGGCCACCAGCACACGGGCGCCGGCAAGCGGCGGATTGGATACGTTGACCATGGCGGCTCCTGTTGGACCGAACCGGGATGCGGTGCGCAAGCCTCAGCTGCGCGGCCGCGTGGCGCGCGCGGCCTGCGGCTTGCCGTTCCCGGCATGGCTGAGGGCGGACGCGGTATCGGCCGCGTCCACCGGCGCAACTGCGTCGGCAGCCTCGGGCGGATGACCCGTACCCATCACGTCGGCGACTTCGCGATAGCGCCCCAGCCGCTCGCCTGACAGCGGGCCGCCGACCGTCATCACGCGATGCGCCGCCACCATCAGCTTGCGGCGGGTCTCGCGGTCCGGCACCAGTGCCGGACCGCGCCCGGATCGCGCGCTGCGGATCCAGCCTGACGATAAAGCTCTGCTGGCGCACCGCGGTCTTGAACGCGGCCAGGTCCGCCTGGCCGCCGGATTGCTCGGTGGCTTGCTGCTGTTCGCGCGCAATGCGGCGCAGCAGGTTGAACGGCCGCTCCTCGATGGCGCTGGGGCGATCGGCCACGTAGGCCAGCACGCGCACAAAGGCCTCCAGCGTGCCACCCTGCCCGATCGCCGCCTCGGCATCGTGCAGCCGGCGCTGCGCCAGCTCCTTGCGCAACGCCACGGTGACGGGCGACTCCACGTTGGCCGGCACCTGCCCGCTCATGCCCACCAGCGCCGCCATCGCCGGCGAGCCGTAGATTGCCTCGAAGGTCCGCTCGTACCATGCGTCGCGTACATCGCGATACTGGTCGAGCGCGCTGACGATCTGCGCCGATGCGGCCTTCTCCATGGTCAGGAACGGGTTGTCCGGCGCCACCGGCGCGCGATGCGCGCGCACCTGCGGCGCCATCGCGCCGATCCACGCCATCCACGGATTCATGTCGGTCGCCAGCGAGCGCTCCAGCCGCGCCGGGTGCAGCGCCCGCATCCACTGCGCGCCCAGTTCATTGGACATCGCGCGCACCCATGGCGAAACGAAGGTGTCGTACATGTGCTGGTTGATCTCGGCCACGCGCCGCACCACCTCGAACGGGCGTTCGTCTTCGCGGCCGTCGTCCAGCGCCAGGATGTCGTTGACGCTGCGGCGCTCGAAGCGCACCAGGTAGCGCCCTTCGACCAGGTCCCGGTGCGGCAGGTCAGGCGCCACGTCCTCGATCTTGGCCTCGTACAGGCCCGGCGGCAGCACATCGATCAGGTCCAGCGCGCAGAACAGTTCGCTGGGTTCGCGGTTGGCAACGCCGGCGGAAACAAAGATGCCCAGGTGCCCCACGGTCTCGTGCAGGCAGTAGACGATCACCTGGTCGTTGGCGACCAGTTCCTCATCGGTGGGATACAGGTCCGGGATCCAGTTCAGCGCCTGCTGCGGCGGCGTGATGTTGTCCCCCCACGACGCGAAGACGACCACCGGCGAACGGATGTTGCGCAGGTCCACCACGGTCTTGCCGTCGCTGCTGCGCACCTCGCCCGCGGTCAGCCGGTTGCCGACGAACAGGTTCTGCACGATCCAGTCGATCTCGGCGCGGTTCATCAGGAAGTGGCCGCCCCACCAGCGCTCGAACTCCAGGAAGCGCGGGCCTTCCGTGTCCGCCCTGGCGTAGACGTCGTAAAGCTTCTTCCACAGCGTGTTGGCCGGATTGAGCTGCTCGAAGTTCTGCACCAGCCAGGCACCGTCGAAGCGGCCATTGCCCAAATCGGCGGTCAGCGAGGCCAGAAACGAGCCGCCCAGCAGCCCGCCGCTGTAGCGCATCGGATTGCGCCCGCGCACACCCGACCAGTACGCCAGCGGTGCGCCGGCCACCAGCAGCGGCCCGGTGCGCTCGGGCGCGACCGCGGCCAGGATCATCAGCGCCCAGCCGGCCTGGCAGTTGCCGATGACGAAGGGCTTGCCGGGTGCGTCCGGGTGCCGCTCGCCGACGATCTTGAGGAAGTCGGCCTCGGCGCGCGCCACCGATTCGATCGTCTGCCCCGGGCAGGGCTCCTGGAAGAAGGTGACGAAATAGCACGGATGCCCGGTGCGCAGCGCGATGCCGATCTCGCTGTCGGCCTTGAAGCCACCGATGCCGGGGCCGTGGCCCGCGCGCGGGTCGATCACCACGAAGGGGCGCTTGGCAGGGTCGGTCGGGCTGTTGGCCGGCGGCACGATGCGCAGCAGCGCGTAGTTGACGGGCTCGGGCAGTTCGCGGCCGTCGGCCAGCAGTTCATGCTCGAACACGAGCACAGGCGGCATGCCCTCGCGCTCATGCTCGGCGGTCTCGTTGCCGCGCTCGCGCAGGATGTCGAACAGCAGCACGGTGCGCTGCCAGGCGTCGGTGAAGTATTCCAGCGCCGGCTGGCCGAGCGCCGCGAACGGACTGGCGGCTGCAGGGGCCTGCGTGGTGGAGGGTGAGGGGCCGGAGCTGCCTTGCGGCGGCTTGGCGGGTATGCGTGCGGTCATTCCACTTTCCCCTGATTGGCGCCGCTGCCGGGCGCAGGCGCGCTGTCCGCGCCACCGGAGTGACGCTTGTTGCATTGCAACTAAAACAAGCCTAGCAGCCGCGGCGATGCCGTGCAACCCGCTGACCGGCGCCCCCAAAGCCTTACGGCGCGCAGCATCCATCGGTCATTAACCTGACAAATTCGTCGCCTATACTGGCGCAGTGCGCTTGCGCACTGCAGCAAGGCGGTGCGCGGAGCGCCCGGTGCGAGACCGACGGCCATCCCTCGACGCCACCGCGCCAGACCAGTATCCTTGCCCAGCATCCGCTCTCGGAACATCGCCATGACCGCTGCCTCGACTGCCACGTCTGCCATGTCCGGACTTGCCGCGCCCGCCACCGAGGCGCCGGACAAGTACGCCGCGCTACTCGCGCGCTGCGCTGGGCTGCCGCCTATCCCCACCGCAGTGGCGCACCCCTGCGATGTCTCATCGCTGAGCGGCGCGCTCGAGGCCGCGGAGCTTGGCCTGATCGTGCCGATCCTGGTCGGGCCCGCCGCGCGCATCCGGCAGGTCGCCGCCGAGCATGGACTTGCGCTGGGCGACACTCGGATCATCGACACCGCGCACAGCCATGCTTCGGCCGAGCGCGCGGTCGAAGCCGTGCGGGCCGGCGACGCCGAGCTGTTGATGAAGGGCAGCCTGCACACCGACGAGCTGCTGCACGCGGTCACCGCCTCGGCCAGTGGCTTGCGCACCGGGCGGCGCCTGTCGCATGTATTCGCCATGAGCGTGCCGCGCTACCACAAGCCGCTGTTCATCACCGATGCGGCGGTCAACATCTTCCCCACGCTCAACGAGAAGGCCGATATCTGCCGCAATGCCATCGACCTGGTGCGCATGCTGGGCATCGAACAGCCCAAGGTGGCGATCCTGTCGGCAGTGGAAACCGTCACGGACAAGATCCCCTCCACCATCGACGCCGCGGCACTATGCACCATGGCACGGCGCGGCCAGATCACCGGCGGCATGCTGGACGGCCCGCTCGCCTTCGACAACGCCATCAGCCGCGAGGCCGCCATCACCAAGGGCATCGACTCGGACGTGGCCGGCGACCCCGACATCCTGCTGGTGCCGGACTTGGAAGCGGGCAATATGCTGGCCAAGCAGCTGACCTTCCTGGCCGGCGCCGAAGCCGCCGGCATCGTGCTGGGCGCGCGCGTGCCCATCATCCTCACCAGCCGGGCCGACAGCGTACGCGCGCGCATCGGCAGCTGCGCCATTGCCGTGCTGCTGGCGCACGCGCGCCGCACCGCCGCAGCCGCCGCGCAGGTCTGAGCCGTGCCCGTGCGGCCCTTGCGCAACCACTTGGGAGTCCATCCAGCGTGACCGCCATCCATCCTGCCGTGCATCCCGTCATCCTCGTTGTCAACGCGGGCTCGTCCAGCGTCAAGGTCTCGGTCTACGCCGTACCCGACGCCGCGCATGGCAATGCCGACATCAACCCGGTGCTGAGCGCGCACGGCCAGATCGAGGGCATCGGCGTGGCGCCGCGCCTGACCGCGCGCATGGCCGACGGACGCGTGGTCGCCGACGAGACCTTCCCGCAGGCCCAGGTGGCCGACCACGACGCCGCCTTCCGCCTGGTGCGCCTGGTGCTGAGCGTGGGCCTGCGCGACAATCCGCCGGTGGCGATCGGCCATCGCGTGGTGCATGGCGGCGCCGACTATGCGCAGGCGGTGCGCATCGACGATGAGGTGATCGCAAAGCTGGAGGCGCTGGTGCCGCTGGCGCCGCTGCACCAGCCGCACAACCTGACTGCCATCCGCGCGGTGCGCGAGGCCGTGCCGGACCTGCTGCAGGTGGCCTGCTTCGACACCGCCTTCCATGCCGGCCACGACCTGCTGGCGCAGCTGATGGCGCTGCCCTACGCGTACTACGAGCGCGGCATCCGGCGCTATGGCTTCCACGGGCTGTCGTACGAGTACATCGCGCGCCGGCTGCGCCAGGTCGCGCCCGACCTGGCCGAGGGCCGCGTGATCGTGGCGCACCTGGGCAACGGCGCCAGCCTGTGCGCCATGCGCGACGGCCGCAGCGTGGAAAGCACCATGGGCCTGACCGCGCTCGACGGCCTGCCCATGGGCACACGCTGCGGCTCGGTCGATCCGGGCGCGCTGCTGTGGCTGGCGCAGCAGGGCATGACGGCGGCCGAGATCCAGGCGATGCTGTACCAGGAATCCGGGCTGAAGGGACTGTCGGGCGTGAGCAGCGACATGCGCGCGCTGCTGGCCAGCGATGCGCCGCGCGCGCGGCTGGCGGTGGACTTCTACGCCTACCGCGCCGCGCAGGAGATCGGCAAGCTCGCCACCACGCTGGGCGGCCTTGACGCGCTGGTGTTCACCGCGGGTATCGGCGCCAACTCGCCGCCGGTGCGCGCACGCATCTGCGAGCACCTGGCGGGCCTGTTCGGCATCGCGCTCGACGGCGGCGCCAACGGCGAGAGCAGCCAGCGCATCAGCCGCGACGACAGCCGCGTGCCGGTGCTGGTGCTGCCGACCGATGAAGAAGGAATGATTGCACTGAACACTGCACGCATCCTGCGCGAATGCGGGCAGCTCTGAATCAACCTGCCAGGTAGTGCCCGCGCAGCTGCGCGACGTCCACTTCGAGCGCATCGCGCAGGTAGTTGTCGACGCTGCCCCAGCCCGCGTCGATGGCCTGCATCGAAGCATCGAGATAGCTGGCGCGGACTTCCAGCAGCGGCGTCATCACCGCGGGCGCCACGCCAAGCCCGGCCATGCGCGCCAGCGCAGACTGGTTGAACTGCGCATTACGCTGGTTCGACTCCAGGTAGTTGGCCAGGATATCGTCCTGCGCCACGCCCAGCGCCGCCAGCAACAGCAGTGCGGCAAAGCCGGTGCGGTCCTTGCCGGCGGTGCAGTGGAACAGCAGCGTCTTGCCGCCCTGCGCGGCGCGCATGAAGCCGGCGAAGGCCTCGCGGTAGCGCACCGGGAAGTCGCCATAGACCTCCAGCATGAAAGCATCCATCTGTGCCGGCGTGCTGGCGCGCAGGCGCGGCATCAGCACTTCCATCGCCATGCTGCCCTCCAGCACCGGCGCCGCCACCCAGTGGAAGCGCTGGCCGAAGGCGGCCTCTTCAGGCGACTTCTCGCCGGGCGAACGGAAATCCACCACCATGTCGAGCCCGAGCGTCTGCAGCCGCTCCAGGTCCGCCGTGCTGGCCAGCGCGGGGTTGCCGCTGCGGTACAGGCGCCCCTGGCGCACGCGGCGTCCGCCCGCGCCGGCCAGGCCGCCCAGGTCGCGTGCATTGCTGATGGTGTCGAATGCCAGGTCATGCTGGCCCTGCCCGCCAGCCGCGGCCGGAGCCTGCGGCACGACCGCATGAGTGTGCAGGCATCTTGCGCGTTGAAGCCACTTGATCATTGTTCTTTCCTGATTGTCCTTGCGATGCGGGCCGACGTCCGTGCCGGCGCTTCAGCGCGCCCGGTACGCCGGCACATGCCAGCGCAGATGGCAGCCCGCGATATAGCGCCGGTCCAGCCGCGCCACCAGCTTCCACACGGTCAGCGCACTGGCATCGATGTCGACCCACGCCCACGGGTGCCGGGGGTCGCCCGCTTCCACCAGTTCCACCGAACGGATCTTCGCATACCGCGCCAGCGCCTCGCGCAGCGCCGCCGCGTCCAGCCCTGCTTTCAGTCCCCGTACTAAAACCTTCATGGTCGGCTCCAATTATTTCAGATCACTCCCGCTCATGCATCACCCCGCCGGGGCCGTCGTGGCGCGCCTGCGCACACGCACCGCCGCCAGGTCCTATGTGGCGAGCTTCTCACTGGTATGACGCCTGCGGCGGCCCGGCTATCCATTGATCACGCGTGGACTTGATCTAGCTCATGACGGGCGGAAATAGCATGGAGTTGCCCTCGACAGGGCCGGCTGCGAGTCGGAAAATTCCTATCATGTCGAACGCGGCGGCCCGCCAGAAGCGAGGCCGCTCCGGGTACACCGCACACGGATGCCGTCTCGCGACCGACACTTGCCTGTCCTGCCGGCCGTGCTGTCCCAGTGCCGGCGCGCCGCACTGTCCGCCGAGAGCCGTCCGACCCAGGTGCCCCCCGGGTACCGACCAGGATCACCAACCAAAGGATGCCGGCGATGACAGATACTTCCGCCTCCCCCCCTTCCGCCCCTTCCACCCCCTTCGCCGCTGCTGCACAGGCTGTCGTGCCGACGCCGAAACTCACGCTGCACTGGGGCCTGTTCGCCGCCGTTGCTGCGCTGCTGGTGGTGCTGGCGATCCCGCAGCCCGAGGGGCTGACCGTCGCCGGCCAGCGCATGCTGGCGATCCTCGCCTTCGCCATCGTGGTGTGGATCACCGAGGCGGTGTCGTATGAGACCAGCGCCATCATGATCACCTCGCTGATGGCGGGGCTGATCGGCTTTGCGCCGACCGTCAACGACCCCTCGGTGCAGTACGGCACCTCGAAGGCACTCGGCATGGCACTGGCGGGGTTCTCCAACACCGCGCTGGCACTGGTCGCCGCGGCGCTGTTCATCTCTGCGGCGATGACCGTGACCGGGCTGGACCGACGGATCGCGCTGGTGACGCTGTCTGCCATCGGCACCAGCACCCGCCGCATCCTGATCGGCACGATCGCCGTCACCATTGCGCTGAGCCTGGTGGTGCCCAGCGCCACCGCGCGCAGTGCCTGCGTGGTGCCGATCATGATGGGCGTGATCGCAGCCTTCGGCGTCGACAAGAGGTCCAATATCGCCGCCGGCATCATGATCACGGTGGCGCAGGCCACCAGCATCTGGAACGTCGGCATCCAGACCGCCGCGGCGCAGAACCTGCTGACGGTGGGCTTCATGGACAAGCTGCTGGGCGAGCGCATCACCTGGCTGCAATGGCTGATCGCCGGTGCGCCGTGGGCCATCGCCATGTCGGTGGTGCTGTATTTCCTGGTGCGCTTCCTGCTGCCCGCCGAGACCGATGCCATCCCCGGCGGCAAGGAAGCCGTGCAGCGCGAGTTGTCGGCCCTCGGCCCCATGAGCTCGCCACAGAAGCGGCTGGCCGCGGTATCGCTGGGCCTGCTGCTGTTCTGGGCCACCGAAGGCAGGCTGCACAGCTTCGACACTGCCACCGTGACCTTCGTCGGCCTGGTGATCCTGATGATGCCGCGTATCGGCGTGATGGACTGGAAGACCATGCAGCAACGCACGCCCTGGGGCACGCTGATCGTGTTCGGCGTCGGCATCAGCCTGGGTACGGCGCTTTTGACCACCAACGCCGGGCAGTGGCTGGGACAGTTCGTGGTCACCCATTCCGGGCTGGCGGCACACGGCGCGCTGCTGGTGTTTGCGATCCTGTCGGCCTTCCTGATCCTGATCCACCTGGGCTTTGCCAGCGCCACCGCGCTGACCGCCGCGCTGCTGCCGATCCTGATCGCGGTGTTGCAGACCCTGCCCGGCGACATCAACCGCGTGGGCATGACCATGCTGCTGGGCTTTACCGTCAGCTTCGGCTTTATCCTGCCGATCAACGCGCCGCAGAACATGGTATGCCTGGGCACGGAGACCTTCAACGGCCGCCAGTTCGCGCGCATCGGTATCCCTGTGACGATCATCGGCTACGCCATGATGCTGCTGTTCGCAACCACCTACTGGCGCTGGCTGGGCTGGGTCTGAGGAGGTACGAACCATGAAGATTTCCCTCCGCAGCGCCCGCCAGCTTGCCCGCGACATCCTCGCCGCGCAGCAGGTACCCGCCGACATCGCCGACGACGTGGCCGAGCATCTGGTCGAATCCGACCGCTGTGGCTATATCAGCCATGGCCTGTCGATCCTGCCCAGCTACCGCACGGCCCTCGACAGCCACAGCGTCAACCCGCAGGGCCGCGCCAAATGCGTGCTGGACCAAGGCACGCTGATGGTGTTCGACGGCAACGGCGGCTTCGGCCAGCACGTCGGCAAGTCGGTGATGCACGCCGCGATCGAGCGCGTGCGCCAGCATGGCCACTGCATCGTCACGCTGCGCCGCTCGCACCATCTCGGGCGCATGGGCCACTACGGCGAGATGGTGGCAGCCGCCGGCTTTGTCTTGCTGAGCTTCACCAACGTGATCAACCGCGCGCCTGTGGTGGCACCGTTCGGCGGCCGCGTGGCGCGGCTCACCACCAACCCGCTGTGCTTCGCCGGGCCGATGCCCAACGGGCGCCCGCCTCTGGTGGTGGATATCGCGACCAGCGCGATTGCCATCAACAAGGCCCGCGTGCTGGCCGAGAAAGGCGAGCCGGCGCCCGAACGCAGCATCATCGACGCCGACGGCAACCCCACCACCGACGCCTCCACCATGTTCGGCGAGCACCCCGGGGCGCTGTTGCCCTTTGGCGGCCACAAGGGTTATGCGCTCGGCGTAGTGGCCGAACTGCTGGCCGGCGTGCTGTCCGGCGGCGGCACCATCCAGCCGGACAACCCGCGCGGCGGCGTGGCCACCAACAACCTGTTCGCCGTGCTGCTCAATCCCGCGCTGGACCTGGGCCTGGACTGGCAGAGCGCCGAAGTCGAGGCTTTCGTCCGCTACCTTCACGACACACCGCCGGCGCCGGGCGTCGACCGCGTGCAGTACCCCGGCGAATACGAGGCCGCCAACCGGGCGCAGGCTGGCGACACGCTGGACATCAACCCGGCCATCTGGCGCAACCTTGAGCACCTGGCGCAGTCGCTCAACGTGGCCGTCCCCACGGCCTGAAGGCGCCGCCCGCGGCGGGGCTCGCGCCCTGCCGCACGCGGCTGGCACAATACGTGCCATGAAAAGCCTCTGGTCCGCCTTCATCAAGCTGCTGGTGCTCGCCGTGATCGGCGGCGCGCTGCTGGCCGCCATCGTCATCCTGGCTGCCAACCGGCAGCTGCCTTCGCTCGACGCGCTTACCGCCTTCCGCCATACGCCCGACTACGTGCCCATCGGCAAGATCCCGCGCGAGCTGACCGACGCCGTGGTGGCGATCGAGGATGAACGCTTCTACGTGCATGACGGCATCGACTACATCGGCGTCGTCCGGGCCGGCGTTGCCAACCTGTCGGACGAGCTGTCGCAGGGGGCATCGACCATCACCATGCAGGTGGCACGCAATTTCTACCTGTCGCGGGACAAGACCTATACCCGCAAGCTGTATGAGGTGCTGCTGTCCTACCGGATCGAAAAGGCGCTGACCAAGGACGAGATCCTGGAGCTGTATATGAACAAGATCTACCTGGGACAAGGGGCTTATGGCTTTGCCGATGCGGCGCGGACTTACTTCGGCAAGCGGCTGGACCAGCTGACGCTGGCTGAATGCGCGATGCTGGCTGGGTTGCCCAAGGCGCCATCGGCCAACAACCCCGTGGCCAATCCTCGGCGCGCGCGCCAGCGGCAGGTTTATATCCTGCAGCGGATGCTGGAGCTTGGGAGGATTTCGCGGGGGGAGTATGACGGGGCGTTGTTGGAGCCGTTGAGGTTGAGGTGAGGGGTGTAGTGTTTGCGCTTGTTGCTATGTGATGCGTTGTCGCTCTTGACTAGGGTGGGCTGTTTCGCCGGCGTAGCCGGCGAGTCACTTTTTGTCCGAGCGACAAAAAGTAACCAAAAAACGCGTCGCCTGTGCGGCTGGCAATCCATTCCTCGGCGTTGG
>NZ_KB903213.1:0-12316 GCF_000379565.1 Cupriavidus sp. UYPR2.512
AGCGGCGCGTGCCGGCGAGCAGGGACGCGGCTTCGCGGTGGTGGCGGGCGAGGTGCGCAGCCTGGCGCAGCGCAGCGCCAACGCGGCCAAGGAGATCAAGGGGCTGATCGGCGATACGGTGGAGCGCGTGGACAACGGCTCGGCGCTGGTAGGCCAGGCGGGCAAGACCATGGACGAGATCGTGCAGGCGGTCAAGCGCGTGACCGACATCATGGGCGAGATCAGCGCGGCGTCGGCCGAGCAGAGCGCGGGCATCGAGCAGGTCAACCAGGCCGTGGCGCAGATGGACGAGGGCACGCAGCAGAACGCGGCGCTGGTGGAAGAAGCCGCCGCGGCTGCCGGCGCGCTGGAAGAGCAGGCCAGCCGGCTGCAGGCGGCGGTGGCGACGTTCCGCCTGGCGGCTGAGGATGCCCGCGCGGGTTCGTTCGTGGCCCAGCCCCTGCCTGCGGCGATGGCGGTGCCGGCCAAGGCGTCTCGTGCCGCCGGGGCGGTGCGCGCCATCCCTGCCGGCAAGCGGGTCGCCAAGGCCCCGCCTGCCAGCACGAAGGCCGCGGCTGTGCCTGCGGCGGACAATGCCGCCGCAACTGAGGCGGCTGATGCTGTCGCCGCGCGCCCGGCGCGGCTGGTGGCAGGCAGGATCCCGCGGCCCGCGCTGGCAGCCGCCGACAACGGCGACTGGAGCGCGTTCTGATCCCCACCGGCAACGGGCCGCGCGGCGGCCCGGATGGCAAGGCTATGACGACCGAGATCAACCTGGCCCTGCCGCACGACGATGCGGCCCGGCTGCGCAAGGAATTCGAGCAGTTCGTCGGGGTCTCGACCGGCCTGGACCGCGAGTTCCTGCCGCCAGATTTCCAGGAATTCCTGCGCGCGCGGCTGCTGCAGCATGACGGCCCGCTCACCGAGCGCGCGGTCTCGCGGCTGCTGTCCGGCGGTGAATACGGCTGGGCACGCCGCGTGTTCGACAAGCAGTTGCCCAATGCGCTGGCGGCGCTGATGCGCGATGCCCAGCGCTTTGGCTTCGGGCTGGCAGTGCAGCCCGACTGGACGCCGGACCAGCGCCTGGCGCATGCGCGCGAATGGGCGGCGCAGGTGCTGTCAGAATGCGGCGCCGATGCGGCCTTCACCGAGGCGCTCGCCACGCAGGTGGCGGCTTCGGCGGAAGACGTGCGGGTGCTGGAAGCGCGCATGCGCACGCCCGCATGGCGCCTGGCCGAAAGCCTGCGCCAGCGCGCCTATGACCTGATGTACGCGCTGCAGACCGAAGACAGCGAAGCCGCGGGCCGCGCACGCGTGGGCGAGTTGCGCGGCATGCTGGGCCTGGCCCTGGAGTACGGCTCGGTGCGGCCGGAAGAAGCCTCGCGCGTGCTGGAGCAGGTGGAGCGCATGCGCCCGGCGCTGTTCCGCGAGGCGCCCGACGATGTGTTCACCCGGCTGGCGGCGTGGTTGCGGCACATGTTCGCGCACTGAGGGCGCGACGGGCATCTGGCCCGATGCATCCCGCCACGAATTTCGTGCAGGGATGACGGGCGGCGCTTGCGCGCTGAACGCCAAACGCGGCACTCGTCAATAGAGGAATCCAGCAGGCTACCGAGGGCACTTGTCGTGCGTTGGTGGATATGACGTTTGCGAAAGCCGCTTGCGCCACATCAAGTGTCACGGGCGTGAACTGTTACAAAATGTGCGCGCCCATGTATGTTTCATGCGACATTTGGTTCCCCCCCGCGTAAGTAGGGATTGGCATTGCGGGTCGATTGCCGATATAAACGTAACCGTCGCACTTACACTCTGTAACACTTGTAACGGAGTGGATTACAGTTTGACACGGGCGTAGTTCCTTAGTCGTACGTTGTACCCGCCCAGCCGCAAACAAACGATCTGGTCGCCGGGCCCTCGAGGGCATCGGTAAGCGCCGGACAAGCGGCTACGGCGGGCTTTTGGTAGCGGGGATAAATTGGAAAGCAGTGAAGTTCTCCAGGAGATCAGGGAGGTTAATCTCGCCTATCTGCTGCTCGCGCAACGCCTGGTGCGCGAAAACCAGGTCGAAGCCATGTTCCGGCTCGGGGTCAGCAAGGAAATCGCGGATATTCTCGCCAAGCTGACTTCCGCGCAACTCGTCAAGCTGGCGGCATCCAACATGGTGCTGTGCAGGTTTCGCTTCGACGACCATGCGCTTCTGTCCACTCTCACCCACACGGCCAAGAGCCATGACATGCAGCAGATCCACGCCGCGATCCTGCTTGCACGCCAGCCTGTGGAGTCGCTCAATTGACCGCGCTCCTGCAGGTCGAACCAACCCGGAGTTACACGGCCACCTCCGTTCCCAGCCGCAAGAGCGTGCTCCAGGATGCGAACCAGACCCAGCTCGCGATCGAGCTGATCGGCCTGGGTGCGCGTCTGCAGGTGCTTGAAGCCGAGACCACGCTGTCGCGTGACCGGCTCATCCGCCTGTACAAGGAGCTGCGCGGCGTCTCGCCCCCCAAGGGCATGCTTCCCTTCTCGACGGACTGGTTCACCACCTGGCTGCCGAATATCCACTCGTCGCTGTTTTTCTCTGCCTACCAGTTCATGGTGCAGGAGGGCGAGACCGTGGGCATTCGCGCGGTGGTGGCTGCCTACCGCCTGTACCTTGAGCATGTTTCGCTGCTCGGCGGCGAAATTGTCTTAAGTTTCACGCGGGCCTGGACGTTAGTACGGTTCTTCGAGAGCAATATGCTGCAGCTGTCCCGGTGCACGTGTTGCGGCGGGCAGTTTGTCACGCACGCGTATGAGCCGCACGCGAATTTTGTGTGCAGCCTGTGCCGTCCGCCGTCACGCGCAGGGAAAGTGAAGAAGCTCTCGAAAGACGCCGCCGCCGTGCAAACCAACACCTGATCCTGGTCAAGGTCCGCCGGCTGGCAAGCTTGCTGCGCTGGCGGACGGATTCTCTCCGTGCGCCCGTGCAACGGGCAAATGAGCGTGGCTGACGCGCGTTTTTAGACGGGGATCCGATCGTGCTAGTAGTTCTTGGCTATGTCGTCGTGGTAGCGGCGGTGCTTGGCGGTTACGCCATGACCGGCGGCCATATGGGCGCGCTATATCAACCTGCTGAAGTGGTGATCATCGCGGGCGCCGCCATCGGCGCCTTCATCGCCACCAATACCGGCAAGGCCATCAAGGCCACCGCGCGTGCGCTGCCGGGTCTGTTCAAGAGTTCCAAGTACAAGAAGGAGCTGTACCTGGACGTCATGTCGCTGCTGTACGTGCTGCTGTCCAAGGCACGGCGCGAGGGCATCCTGTTCCTGGAAAAGGAAATCGCGGATCCCGCCGCCAGCAGCGTGTTCAGCCAGTACCCGCGCATCCTGTCGGATCCGGTGGTGATGGAATTCCTCACCGACTACCTGCGCATGATGGTCAACGGCAACATGAATGCGTTCGAAATCGAGGCCCTGATGGACCACGAGATCGAGACCTTCCGCCATGAAGCCGAGATTCCCGCCCATGCGCTGTCGCGCGTCGGCGACGGCCTGCCGGCCTTTGGCATCGTCGCCGCGGTGATGGGCGTGGTGCATGCGCTGGGTTCGGCCGACCTGCCGCCGGCTGAGCTGGGCGCGCTGATCGCGCATGCCATGGTCGGCACCTTCCTGGGCATCCTGCTGGCCTATGGCTTTGTCTCGCCGCTGGCCGCGCGCATCGAGCTGCAGGTGTCCGAGAACGTCAAGGTCTACGAATGCATCAAGGTCGTGCTGCTGGCCTCGCTCAACGGCTACGCGCCGCTGGTGGCGGTGGAATTCGGCCGCAAGGTGCTGTACTCCACGGTGCGGCCGTCGTTCCTTGAGCTCGACGACCACGTGCGTGAAGTCAAGAGCCTGAATTAAGGCGCGCAAGCAGCAAGGGGCACCGTCATGAGCAGCGCACACGATATGCGTCCGATCATCGTCCGGCGGGCGAAATCGCACGCCAGGCCGCACGGCAACCACAGCTGGAAGATCGCCTACGCCGACTTCATGACGGCGATGATGGCGCTGTTCCTGGTGCTGTGGCTGCTCTCCAGCGCCAACAAGAAGACGCTGGAAGGCATTGCCGAGTATTTCCGCATGCCGCTCAAGGTGGCCATCGTCGGCGGCGAGAAGAGCAGCCAGTCGCCCAGCGTGATCCCCGGCGGTGGCATGAACGCGATGCGCAAGGACGGCGAGGTCATGCGCGCCCGCGACAATGACCCCAGCGACGAACAGCGCCACAACGAGCAGCAGGAAGCGCAGCGCCTGCGCGCGCTCAAGCAGCGCCTGGAACAGATCATCGAGAACAATCCGGTGCTGCGCCAGTTCCGGCCGCAACTGCTGCTGGACATCACCAGCGAAGGGCTGCGCATCCAGATCCTCGATACGCAGAACCGGCCGATGTTCCGCACCGGCAGCGCCGCCGTCGAAAGCTATATGCGCACCATCCTGCGCGAGATCGGCCCGGTGCTGAACGAGCTGCCCAATAAGGTCAGCCTGTCGGGCCATACCGATGCGGCCAATTATTCCAACGGCGAGCGCACCTACAGCAACTGGGAGTTGTCGGCAGACCGCGCCAACGCCTCGCGCCGCGAGCTGATCGCGGGCGGCATGCAGGAGGGCAAGGTGCTGCGCGTGCTGGGCCTGGCCGCGACCATGCCGCTGGACAAGCAAGACCTGCTCGCGCCGGTGAACCGCCGCATCAGCATCGTGGTGCTGAACCAGAAGGCGCAGGCGCGCTTCGAGGCCGAGAACGCCAGCGCCGCCGAGGTCTCGGTGGCGGCGCAGGCCGGCAAGGCTGCGCAGGGGATGCAGGCGGGGCTGGCAGCGGCCTCCGCGCCCGCGCCTGCGCCCACGGGCAGCAAACCATGACGCGCGGCCGCTGCGGTAGCGCCAGTGCCGTAACCAAGTGACTCAGGACGCCATGTCTGTCGATATCGATATCACACAGTTTTACCAGACCTTCTTCGAGGAAGCGGAAGAACTGCTCGTCGAAATGGAGCAGCTGCTGCTCGGCCTGGACCTTGAGTCGCCCGATCCCGAGCATCTGAACGCGATCTTTCGGGCGGCGCATTCCATCAAGGGCGGGGCTGCCACCTTCGGCTTCGCGGCGCTGACCGAGACCACCCATATTTTCGAGAACCTGCTGGACCGCACGCGCCGGCAGGAACTGGCGTTGACCAGGACCATCATCGACACCTTTCTGGAAACCAAGGACGTGTTGCAAGACCAGCTCAACGCCTACCGCAACGGCACCGAACCTGATCCGGAAACGCTGGCGCGCATCTGCGCCGTGCTGCAGCAGCTGGCACAGGAAGCCGCCGGCCATGCCGGCGCAGATGCACCGGCCCCGGCGCCCGCGCCGGTTGCCGCAACGCCCCCCGCTGCCGCCGCCACGGGCGGCGGGCTCAAGATCCGCCTGATCCGGGTTTCTGCCTCTGACCAGGCGCTGCTGCGCGAGGAACTGGCCAACCTGGGTGAGATCACCGGCCAGCAAGAGGTGAACGGCGAACTGGTGGTGTGGCTCAACACCCAGTGCAGCGCCGACGACATCATCGCGGTGTGCTGCTTCGTGATCGACCTGGACCAGATCGTGATCGAAGCCGAAGCACCTGCTTCTGCCCCGGCGGTGGTCGAAGCGCCGGCCCCGGCGCCCGTCCCGGCCGCGGCGGCCCCTGCCGCGGCAGCGGCAGCGCCCGCCGCCGCGCGCGAGAAGGCCAAGCCGCAGGCGAGCGCCGCGCACGGCGAAGGTTCGATCCGCGTGCCGACCGAAAAGGTCGACCAGATCATCAACCTGGTGGGCGAGTTGGTGATCACGCAGTCAATGCTGGCGCAGACCGCCTCCGCACTGGACCCGGTGCTGTTCGACCGCCTGTTCTCCGGCATGGGCCAGCTTGAGCGCAATGCGCGTGACCTGCAGGAAGCGGTGATGTCGATCCGCATGATGCCGATGGACTATGTGTTCTCGCGCTTCCCGCGGCTGGTGCGCGACCTGGCCAGCAAGCTTGGCAAGCAGATCGACCTGGTCACCTTCGGCAAGGCCACCGAACTGGACAAGAGCCTGATCGAACGCATCATCGATCCGCTCACGCACCTGGTGCGCAACAGCCTGGACCATGGCATCGAGACCCCCGACAAGCGCGTGGCCGCCGGCAAGGACCCGACCGGCCAGCTGATCCTGTCCGCGCAGCACCATGGCGGCAATATCGTCATTGAAGTCAGCGACGACGGCGGCGGCCTGAACCGCGAGCGCATCCTGGCCAAGGCCATCCAGAACGGCCTGCCGGTGTCGGAGACCATCACCGACGAGGAAGTCTGGCAGCTGATCTTCGCGCCGGGCTTCTCCACTGCCGAAGTCGTCACCGACGTCTCCGGCCGCGGCGTGGGCATGGACGTGGTCAAGCGCAACATCCAGGAGATGGGCGGCCACGTGCAGATCAGCTCGCGCCCGGGCCTGGGCACCACCATCCGCATCGTGCTGCCGCTGACGCTGGCGATCCTGGACGGCATGTCGGTCAAAGTGGGCGAGGAGACCTTCATCCTGCCGCTGAACTGCGTGATGGAGTCGCTGCAGCCCAAGGCCGAGGATGTCCACACCGCCGCCAACTCCGATCGCGTCATGCACGTGCGCGGCGAATACCTGCCGCTGCTGGAGATGCACCGCGTGTTCAACGTGGCCGGCGCGCTGCAGGAGCCCACGCAGGGCATCGCCGTGATCCTGCAGGCCGAAGGCAAGCGCTTTGCGCTGCTGGTGGACCAGCTGATCGGCCAGCACCAGGTGGTGCTGAAGAACCTGGAAACCAACTACCGCAAGGTGCCGTGCATTTCCGCGGCCACCATCCTTGGCGACGGCAGCGTGGCGCTGATCGTCGATGTCGGCGCGCTGCAGCGCACAGGCGTGCGCCGGCAGGAACCGGCGTTGGCGCAGTAATCGACCAATCACAGGAGAACGAGACATCATGGCCGGCATCGGACACATCGATACCCCCGGAAGCGACGCTTCGGGCCAGGAGTTCCTGGTCTTCACGCTGGGGTCGGAGGAATACGGCATCGACATCCTCAAGGTGCAGGAGATCCGCAGCTACGAGACCGTGACCCGCATCTCCAGCGCGCCCGACTTCATCAAGGGCGTGACCAACCTGCGCGGCGTGATCGTGCCGATCGTCGACCTGCGCCTGAAGTTCCGCCTGGGCAACGTGCGCTACGACCACCAGACCGTGGTCATCATCCTGAACGTGGCCGGCCGCGTGGTCGGCATCGTGGTGGATGGCGTGTCCGACGTGCTGACGCTGACGGGCGATGCGATCAAGCCCGCGCCGGAGTTCGGCGTGTCGATCTCGACCGAGCACCTGACCGGGCTGGGCACCATCGACGGCCGCATGCTGGTGCTGATCGACATTGAACGCCTGATGACCAGCGCGGAAATGGCGCTGGTCGAGGCCGAGCTGGCCTGAGGCTGCGTGCGTATCACTGAAGCACATCCCATGACGCCGTTCCGCACTGCCGCCAACGTTCCCGGCCAGACCGGGTCGGTCCTTGCGCCGGGCGCCATCCTGCGGCGCGACGACGCGCGCGACTTCCTGCTGACCGAACGCGATTTCGAGAAAATCCGCGCGCTGATCCACCGGCGCGCGGGCATCTCGCTGGGCAGCCACAAGCGCGAGATGGTCTACAGCCGGCTGGTGCGCCGGCTGCGCACGCTGCAGCTGTCGGACTTCGCCTCATACCTGGCGCTGCTGGAGGCGGACGATCGCTCTTCGGAGTGGGAGTTCTTCACCAATGCGCTGACCACCAACCTGACCTCGTTCTTCCGCGAGGCCCATCACTTCCCGCTGCTGGCCGAGCACGCCAAGAAGACCGGCCGCCCCTACAGCGTCTGGTGCTCGGCCGCCTCCACCGGCGAGGAGCCGTACTCGATCGCCATCACGCTGGCGGAGGCGCTGGGCGACCGTGCCGGCACGGTGCTGGCCACAGACATCGACACCCAGGTGCTGGCCAAAGCCCGCGGCGGCGTGTATTCCGCGGAGCAGGTCGCGCGGCTGTCGCCCGAACGGCTCAAGCGCTTCTTCCTGAAGGGCACCGGGCCGCGCACCGGTTCGGTCAAGGTCAAGCCGGAGCTGGCCGCCACCATCGCGTTCGAGCCGCTGAACCTGCTCGCGCCCGACTGGGGCATCCGCGAGCAGTTCGACGCCATCTTCTGCCGCAATGTGATGATCTACTTCGACAAGCCGACCCAGGGACGCATCCTGGAGCGTTTCGTGCCGCTGCTCAAGCCGCACGGGCTGCTCTTTGCCGGCCACTCGGAGAACTTCTCTTATGTCACGCGCGCGTTCCAGCTGCGCGGGCAGACCGTTTATGAACTGGCGCCAGATGCGGCCAGGGCGGGAAGGCCGTGATGCGCACGCCCCATCTGCCCGAAGCGCTTGCCACGCGCACGTACTTCGACCGCGAGTTCGGCAAGCAGGCCATCAAGCTGCTGCCCAACGAATACTACGTGACGCGCGAGGACGTGGTGCTGACCACCGTGCTGGGCTCGTGCGTGGCCGCCTGCATCCGCGACGAGGTTGCCGGCGTCGGCGGTATGAACCACTTCATGCTGCCCGACGACGACGGCAGCGCCGACCGCATGCTGTCGGCGTCGATGCGCTACGGCAGCTACGCGCTGGAAGTGCTGATCAACGAACTGCTCAAGATGGGCGCGCGCCGCGAGCGGCTGGAGGCCAAGGTCTTCGGCGGCGGGGCGGTGCTGGCCAACATGACCACGCTGAATATCGGCGACCGCAACGCGGACTTCGTCTTGCGCTACCTGAAAACCGAGGAGATCCGCGTTGCGGCGCAGGACCTGCGCGGCCCGCATGCGCGCCGTGTCAGCTACTTCCCGGTCGGCGGGCTGGCGCTGGTGCGCCGCCTGACGCGGCAGGACGACCAGGTTTCAGTGGCGCGCGACGAGCGCGCACTGGCCCGTGCCATTGCCACCTCGGCCCGGGCGCCGGCGCAATCGCCTGAACTGTTTGCGCGGCAGTCTTTTGCGCGCCAGCTTCCCTGAAACCCATACAAGCACGATCAATCATGACAGCCGCCAAGATCAAGGTGCTCTGCGTGGACGATTCCGCGCTGATCCGCAGCCTGATGACGGAGATCATCAACAGCCAGCCCGACATGGAAGTGGTGGGCACCGCGCCCGACCCGCTGGTGGCGCGCGACCTGATCAAGCGCCTGAACCCGGATGTGCTGACGCTGGACGTCGAAATGCCGCGCATGGACGGGCTTGACTTCCTCGAGCGGCTGATGCGGCTGCGGCCGATGCCGGTGCTGATGGTGTCGTCGCTGACCGAGCGCGGTTCCGAGATCACCATGCGCGCGCTGGAGCTGGGCGCGGTGGACTTTGTCACCAAGCCCAGGCTGGGCATCCGCGACGGGCTGCTCGAATACACCGACACCATCGCCGACAAGCTGCGCGCCGCGTCGCGCGCACGCGTGCGCGCGGCCGCGCAGCCGGCCGCGCCGACCGCCACCGGCACCGCGCCCGTGCCGATGCTGCGCAGCCCGCTGCTGTCGACCGAGAAGCTGATCATCCTGGGCGCCTCCACCGGCGGCACCGAGGCCATCAAGGAGTTCCTGATGCCGCTGCCGCCCGACAGCCCGGCGGTCATGATCGTGCAGCATATGCCGGCCGGCTTTACGCGCTCGTTCGCGCAGCGGCTGGACGGGTTGTGCCGCATCACCGTCAAGGAAGCCGTGCACGGCGAGCGCGTGCTGCCCGGTCATGCGTATATCGCGCCCGGCGATTCGCACCTGCTGCTCGCGCGCAGCGGCGCCAACTATGTCGCGCACCTTTCGCAGGAAGCGCCGGTCAACCGCCACCGCCCGTCGGTCGACGTGCTGTTCGATTCGGCCGCGCAGCATGGAGGCAAGAACGTGATCGGCGTGATCCTGACCGGCATGGGCAAGGATGGCGCGCGCGGCATGCTGCGCATGCGCGAGGCTGGTGCCTACAACCTGGCCCAGGACGAGCACACATGCATTGTGTTTGGCATGCCGAAGGAGGCGATCGCCACCGGTGGCGTGCATGAAGTCGTGCCCTTGCCGGCGATGACCCAGCGCGTGATGGCACGCCTGGCCACATACGGCACGCGCGCGCAGCGGGTGTAAACGAAATCGGGCCGAGCGGGGCGCGCATACCGCACGCGCAGCGCTCGGCCTGGCAACAAGCCAACACTGTATTTAATGGAGCCCTCAAAGTGGACAAGAGCATCAAGATCCTGGTCGTGGACGATTTCCCGACCATGCGCCGGATCATCCGCAACCTGCTCAAGGAGCTGGGTTTCGTCAACGTCGAG
Organism: Cupriavidus sp. UYPR2.512; assembly: GCF_000379565.1. Taxonomy (NCBI): domain Bacteria; kingdom Pseudomonadati; phylum Pseudomonadota; class Betaproteobacteria; order Burkholderiales; family Burkholderiaceae; genus Cupriavidus; species Cupriavidus sp. UYPR2.512. Next base: position 10,319 of record NZ_KB903213.1, read on the forward strand.
GAAGCCGAGGACGGCGCCGCCGGCCTGGAGAAGGCCAAGGATGGCAGCTTCCAGTTCGTGATCTCGGACTGGAACATGCCCAATATGGACGGTCTGACCATGCTGCAGGCGATCCGCGCCGACGCCAATATCGGCAAGATCCCGGTGCTGATGGTGACCGCCGAGGCCAAGAAGGAAAACATCATCGCCGCGGCCCAGTCCGGCGCCAACGGCTATGTGGTCAAGCCGTTCACGGCCGCCACGCTGGACGAGAAGATCACCAAGATCTTCGAGAAGCTCGGCGGCTGAGGCGGAGGCGCGTTTGTCATGACCCCCACCCTGAGCAACGATTCCGCCGAACAACTGATCCTGCGCATCGGCAACCTGACGCGCATGCTGCGCGACAACATGCGCGAACTCGGCCTGGACAAGGAGATCGAGCGCGCCGCGCAGGCCATCCCCGATGCGCGCGACCGCCTCAACTACATCGCCGCGATGACCGAGCAGGCCGCCGAGCGCACGCTCAACGCGGTCGAGCTGGCGCAGCCGATCCAGTCCGACATCGAACAACAGGCCGAAACCCTGGACAAGCGCTGGGCCGCCTGGTTCGACCAGCCGGTGGAGCTGGCCGATGCCCGCTCGCTGGTGCTTGACACCCGCGCGTTCCTGTCCGAGGTGCCCGGCCAGGCCCGCGCCACCAACAGCCACCTGCTCGACATCATGATGGCGCAGGACTTCCAGGACCTGACCGGCCAGGTCATCAAGAAGATGATGGACATGATCCGCGCGCTGGAGCAGGAGCTGCTGCAGGTGCTGATCGACAACGTGCCGTCCGAGCGGCGCGTAGAAGCGCAGGCGCCGTCGACGCTGCTCAATGGGCCGCAGGTGAATCCGGAAGGGAAGCCGGATGTGGTGTCGGACCAGGCGCAGGTGGATGATTTGTTGGCGAGTCTGGGGTTCTGACGTTTTGGTTGGGCTGGTTTTAAGAGTTTGCCCATACTCGCGCTTGCAGCCTCTCTTCATACTGGGTTCGTCGCTGCGTCGTGGCGACCGGGTTTAGCAGCCCGATGGAGTAGGGCCGAACGACCGCCGTCAGGCGGTATCCTTACGTTCGCCGTGCCTGAGCATGCCCCTTCAATGGGCGGGCCCTGGCAGGGGAGCCTCCGGGCTCGCCGGCTCTTATTCCCCGGTCTGCTAACCCTGCCTTGCGCCCGCCCACCCCGATCAGCACCCCGGGGAGCGGGACTGAACCTGTATGGATAGGGGGGGCATTCCCATGCTTCAGTTCTTACTTGCCCATTCTGGGCGATTGACAATCTCCAGTACCTGCACAATGCAGCCGCGCACGCTAGTCGCGTATGCGGAGGTGTGCCATGTATAGCCATAGTCATCACGGTATTACAGCGGAACACAATGGTGTCGACATGCTCGTGACCGCCCATAGTCCGGGGGAGAATCCGCTGAGTCTGGCGGTGCAACGGGCGGCGCAGCTTCATGGGCTGTTGCTCATGGCTAGCGATCATGGGGCTGCTAGTTTGGAGCCGGTGGATTTGGAGCAGGGGACTTGGGAAAGTCTGCTTTCTCTCGCGGCCTGGCTGGCGCATAAGACGCAGGTGTTGAGTGAGCTGGCTGTGGTGCAGGGGCAGGCGTTGCAGGTTGAGTGACGTTGGGCGGGTGGGCAGTCGTGTAAACGGCTGCCGCCCCATCCTTGAAGCATTGGCGGTTTGGCCTTGGGACTGAGGGTCGCAAAACGACCGAGGCCGTGTGGAAACGTCTCTCGAATCGCACGAATGCGCGTCTCCTCGGGGGCGTAGCCTGTCTTATCGAATTTTCGGCCAATCTGGTCATGGGACGACGCCGAAACGGGTGCGAACAGCGCTAATGAGCTCCTGAGGGCGATCTTCAGCCCATTTTTTGGGCGCAAATGGGTGCTTACGCACCCACCAGGCGCATTGCCTTCATTGTTTTCGAGAACCCGAGAATTCGAAGGACGCGCTTCAGGTTGTACGCCAGAACATG
>NZ_KB903214.1:0-12218 GCF_000379565.1 Cupriavidus sp. UYPR2.512
GACACGATCGCACCGTGGCGTGTCGGCCAGCCCGTCACTGCCGGGCTGGTGGCCCAGTGGCTGCGCCGCGAATTTACCGGACTTGCACTCGGGCTGGCCGAATTGGCCAAGTGCTGGAAATTCCGCCGGCCAGAACCGAGGCAAGCTCCAGCAGCAACCGGGTAACGCCGCTTCTGCGGCCTTGCTCGTACGCTTCATCGCAATCACCGTCTCGTTTGTCACTCCACGATCGCTCTGCTACGCGCGGTCGCGGAGGGCATNCGAGTGTCTAAAGTTGAGTAAGGATATTGCGACAGAAGCTGCCAGCAAGTTTCCGTCCAATACCCGTTGCCGCACCGTCCATTCGATCGCCTACGGTGCCACCCGTCCCGAGATCACCCGCAAGCTCAAGAACCCGGTCGAACCGCCCCATCAGCTGGCCTTGCGTTATCGCCTGGGGCCGGTTCGCCTGCCCACGACCATCGGCAAGGACCTGGAGCTGAGCGCGAGTAAGGTCGCACGGATGGTGATGGACGGCGCGGCGCGCTTCTGCCGCTCTGCCCAGGGCGAGCCGCTCGCCTGGCATATCCCCGTGGAGCCGATCATCCGGGAAGAGGAAGCCGAGCACCTGCGTGAATCGCTGCTTCCGCATGTCCGACGGCTGTGGAAGGAATACTGTGACCCGGCGGCGCCGTCGGCCATCACCCATGACGTCTACGTGAAGCTATGGGAGCGAAGCCGCCCGACAATCGGCGCCGACTTCATCCTGTTCGACGAAGCCCAGGACGCCGACGGCCTGATGCTGTCGGTGTTGCGCGCCCAACAGGCGCAGGTGGTTTATGTCGGCGATCCGTACCAGCAGATCTACGAATGGCGCGGCGCGGTCAATGCGATGGATCACATTCGAGCGCGCGAGCGTTCGCTCACCGAATCGTTCCGGTTCGGTCCGGCCATCGCCCAGCTGGCCAGCCGTGTGCTCGGCCTGATGGAAGAGGACGTGCCCGTTCGTGGACAGGAGCACATCGAGTCGCGGATTCTGCACGACTCCACGCCCAGGCACGATCGCTTCGACGCCATCTTGTGCCGCAAGAATGCCACGGTGTTGACCCACCTTGCTCAAGGCATTGCCCGCGGCGACAAAGTGGCCGTGCGCGCCAATGTCGACGAACTGAAGGCGTTCGCCGACGGTGCCGAGCTGCTGATGCGCGGCCAGCGCATCGGCTATCCCGCCTCCCTGGCACTGTTCGAGACCTGGGATGAGGTTCAGGAGTATGCCGAGTCGTTTGCCGGCAGGGACCTGCAGCCATTGGTGAAGCTGATCGACAACGAAGGGGTCGATTACCTGCGCCTCATCCTCTCTCGCGTTTCGCCCGAAACCGAGGCCGACTACATCGTCAGTACCGTGCATCGGGCCAAGGGCCTCGAGTGGGACCGTGTTCACCTCGCAGGCGACTTCAAGTTCAAGACCAACGACGAAGGCGACCTGAGCATGTCGCAGGAAGAAATGCGGCTGCTGTATGTCGCGATGACCCGGGCCAAGGTTCTGCTCGACATAAGCGAAATTCGCCGCGATCTGTACACCATGTTCCGTGACGCCGGCGTTTAGGAGAAGCCCATGATCAGCGTGCGTGTTGGCAACAGCGAGTTGCCACTTGAAGATGTGTTGGAAAACCCAGGTCGGCATGCCCGGCTCTTGGAACGCGCAAAGACCACCCAAGGCTTTGCCGAGTGCGGTTGCACGGCCGGACGGCTGCGACCCAAGCTGGTCATTCGCCGCCATCGCGAGATCTTCCTGCTCGCCCGCTGGCCCGAGCAGGCGCAATTGCACGGCGACAGCTGCCCCTTCCAGCGTCGCAATACCGGCAAGGGTGGCACCGGCTCCGAACAAGACCCCTTCCGCTTCCGCAACGGTGCGCGGGATATCCGGCTCGACGCGAGTCTCAAGATCAGCAGCCGCACACCGACAAAGCCGGTGAAATCGCACCCCGAGGGAGAATCGAAGAAACCGCAGCGCCGCACCGCCGGCCTGCTCGCCTTCCTGGAATTCGCGTGGGAACAGGCAGGTCTGAACCTCTGGACCGGGTCTGGCGGACGGGGCTGGAGCGCTTGCTGGTCCCAGCTGAGCGCCGAGCTGGCGGACTGCCGCATCAACAACCGGCCCGCCGACCAGGCGCTCCATATCGTGGAACGATGGGATCCCTCGCGCAAAGCCGAGATCCTGGCAGAGCAGGATGCCTGGCTGGCAAGGCTCACGCCCGCTGCAACGGGCAGTCTGCGGGGCCTGCTGATCGCTGAGGTTGCGGCGCACGAGCCATCGCAATTTGGAGCGAAATTCGTCCTCCGGCAAACGCAGTTGAGGTGCTTCATGAGCAGCGCGCTATACGAGCGCCTGCAGCGCTCCTACGGTCCGGCGCTCGCCGGTGCCGGCCAGCCGAATCAGCGGTGTGTCGCCATGCTACTGGTTGAGAAGCCGGCAGACAGGAACTACCTCACCCTTGTGGACGGCGCGGCGATGCTGACGAACGCGCAATTTCTGCCCTGCGACTCCACCTATGAAGTGGCCATGGCGGACCACCTGGTCGCGCTGCGCCGTGCTTTCCGGAAGCCGCTGCGCCACATCGGCAACGCACCTGTTCACCCGGATTTCGTGCTGACCGACACAACAGCGGAGGTCATCGTCGAGGTTCTTGGGCTCACTGGCAACCCCGAGTACGACGCAAGGATGGCGTCCAAGCGCGAGCACTACCGCGCCGCCGGCGTGTCCATGATTGAGTGGGACGCGCCCACCCAGGCGCTGGACTCGGTCCAGTTGCCGCAGCGGGCGGCGAAGCGCTCGGAGGTGGCCCATGAAGGCTGACGACGCAGCGCTCACCGACGAGCTGTTCCACCAGGCCGTCGAGCTGGTCCACCAGCACCGCGCGGCGTCCACCGCGCTTATCCAGCGACATCTGCGGGTCGGCTGGCGTGCTGCCGAAGCACTGCTGGAACGGATGGCGGCCGAGACCATGGTGGTTCGCAAGATGCAGAACGGCCTATATCTCTACATCCAGGGCCCCATTGGCGAGGAACTTGCGCGCCTGACCGGCTTCACACAGGAGGTGTTGAGCGCGCTCACCACGGATCGTGTCGACGCAGATCAGCTTCGCGCGGCCGCCATCCGACATGGGCTTGCAGAAGAGGCGAAGGTCTCCGCGCGTTGCGGCGACGCATGCGCCTGCGCAACGCTGTTCGAGTTCCCGGTCGTGTGCTTCAGGCCAAGTTCGGCTGGGTGCTGAGGGCCAGGCGAAACCCGGCTTCCCCGTCCTTGACTTGTCTGTTTGCGGGCTACGCTGGATCGCATCCCAGTTCAAGCAACCCAAGCGCGAGCGCCTGCATGAAGGCGTCGCGAGGCGAGGAGATTCGATCATGCCCCTCTTCAACGTAAAACTCGTTTATCGCGCCGTCATTCAAGCGGATGACGCCGAAGCGGCGCTGGCCATCGCCAGGCGCCACCGTCGGGACATCGAGGGCGATTGCGCCGAGCCACGCTACGACTTGGCCGGCACCGTGCGCGCACTTGGCGACCTCAAGGATGGCTGGACCGAGTCCGATACCCCGTACGGTAGCGACGGGTCCGCTTCCATTGGCCTGCTGCTCGCGGCGGAATGCCCACCGGAACGCGACACCCGTACCATCGACATGTTCGAGGACGTTCCAGCATGAGCGATAACACCCGCATCGAGTGGGCAGACCACACCTGGAATCCGTGGGAAGGCTGCCAGAAGGTCGGGCCGGGCTGCGACCACTGCTATGCCGAGGCGCGCAATGCCCGGTTTGCCGGCGGCACCGCCATCAACTGGGGTCCCGGCGCGCCGCGGCGGCGCACCTCGGCAGCCAGCTGGCGCAAGCCGCTGCTGTGGAATGCCCGACATGCAGCGTTTGCGGCCCTCCATGGCCGCCGGCAACGCGTCTTCTGCGCGAGCCTGGCCGACGTGTTCGACAACACGGTACCGCTGGAATGGTTCGTCGACGTGCTGGAAGTCTGGCGCCAGACCCCGAACCTCGACAAGCTAGTCCTGACCAAGCGGATTGGCAATGCGAGGCGTCGGCTTGAGCAAGCGCTGGAATACCTTTCGGCAACGGGCGACCGCGGCGGCAGCGAGACGGTGCAGTGGCTCGCCAGCTGGCTGCAAGGTAGCGCTCCCGTCGATGTATGGCTCGGCGCCACCGTGGTCAATCAACTCGAGGCCGACCGCGACATCCCGAAGCTATTGAGCGTCCCGGCAAGCATGCGATTTCTATCAATGGAGCCGCTCCTGGGCCCCGTCGACGTGTTCTCAGCATCCGACCCCTCAATCGACTGGATCATCGTGGGTGGCGAGAGCGGATCCAGCGCGCGACCAATGCATCCGGATTGGCCTCGTTCCCTGCGAGATCAGTGCGCTGCAGCTGGAGTGCCGTTCCTCTTCAAACAGCACGGCGAATGGGCGCCAGGCTCCGGCGATTTCGGGGCTGGCCGTTACGAGACTGCGGCAGTGTCACGGGACGGCCGCGTGGTGCGCGGTGGATTCGAAGCCGCCGGCTACCCGGCTGGCGCTTCCAGTGCTGACGGCTGGTCGATGGTCCACCGCGCGGGTAAGCGTCAAGCCGGCCGTCTACTCGACGGCGTGCGGCACGATGATTTTCCGATCAGCAGCGCCGATATCGCACAAGCCTGTCGGCAGGTCCTTTACAAGGAGACCGCCTGACGCGGTCGCCTTTCAATCTTGCACTCAACCAAGGAAGCAATGCAGCATTTTGACAACGACCCCTCCGAGTACCCCGAGCCGGAGACCGTCCTCGCCATCCGGGGCGCGATCGCCACCGGCAGGATGGGAGGGCCTATGGGTGAGCCTGGTCACTGGCTCAACGAATTCTGGCAAATCGGCCGCGCCCTTCGCGAGCACAGCGAAATGCTTCAGGGCTTCCAGGGCACGGCCCGCCGCGGCCTGCTTTCCACCTCCACGCGCTACCTGGCGATCAACGAGCCGGTATTCGAGCAGCCCGACGAGCTTTGATGACGGCCGGCTGGCGGCGCAGGGCATAATTCCGGCTTTTCCACCCCGGATCCCGCCATGCCAACCGGCCTGCTGAACTGCGCCCACTGCGATGGCGCCCCCCTATTCATTGCCGGCCGCCTGCAGGCCGTCGTCTGCGAGGAGTGCGGCGTTTCAACGCCGCCGGTCCGCCTCGAATCCACCGACAGCGACACGGCGTTCGCGCAGCTGCGCGCCATCTGGAACACCCGTGTGGAACACCGGCCTGCCGATGCGCAAACCATCTCCATGCTTGCCCGGCGGGAACTGACCGCCTCCGATATCCCCTATTTCCTGAACCTGCTCGCCTCCACAACGGGCGACTGGACGTCGAACGGGCCGAAGTTCGCGGCCAGGGCCGCGGCGCTGGCACGGCCAGGCGTCAATTTCAAGCACGTCTCGCCTCCCGAAACGGTGCTGGAAGATGCCGGCCGGTACCGTAAGCTGGTGCGCCGCTCGAAGGTCATCTATATAGATGGCGCGCCCATGGTCAGATTCGACCACGTCCCAGCACTGGCCGCTGCAATCGCCGAGGAAGCAAAGGAAGAGGATCCATGGCCCTTCCCCATCCTCGAGGAGTTTGTCGCCCGCGCTGTGGACAGCCTTCCGGATAGCGCCGAGCCTTGACTTCAGGATCGTTGCGGCAAGCTGGAATCTCGACTGCTCCGGAACATTCCATGCTGCGCACCTTAACCGCTTCCACCCTCGCCTTCGTCCTGTGCTTCTCCGCCGCGGACGCGAACGCGAGGGAATCATCGCCTTCCGCATGCCCGCAGGTCTTCGCCGACGGCCGCGCCCCTGCGATCGCCAGGAGTGCCGACAACCGCCTCCTCTGCTACCGCGCCTATGCGGCCCTGCATTCCGCTCGGACGCGCACGGCCGTCTGGTCGGCAGAGCACCTGACCCGGGCGGCAGTGGATGCGGCCCGTGAACTGCCGCGCGACAGCGACTTCTACGAGGAGCCGAGGCTTTCCCGCAACGAGCGAGCCAGTCTGGCCGACTACGGGCGCGGCGCCGGGTTCGACCGGGGACACCGCGCGCCCAGCGGCGATTTCGGCGATAAGGAATCGCAGGCGGAGAGCTTCAGCCTTGCGAACGTCATGCCGCAGCATCCGTTCTCCAACCGGCGGACATGGAGCCACATCGAGACTTCAACCCGGCGCCTGGTGCGCAAGGTCGGCGCCGCCTACGTCGTCACAGGCCCCGCATTCATCCGGGACGCCGGCACGCTGCGAGGCCGCATCCGTATCCCGGACTTCGTCTGGAAGGCCATCTATGTACCCGGGATGGGCGCCGCCGCCTACATCGCGCGGAACGACGCGACCCCGGCCTACAGCGCCGTGAGCATCGGCGAGCTGGCTCACTTTGTCGGCGTGGATCCGTTTCCGTCGCTGCCGGAAGCGATGCGCATGAACCCGTTGGACTTGCCCCCACCCACACCGCACCCCGGCGAGCGCGCGGCTAGGAAGGTCTCTCTCGCGTGGCTGGCGAGCGCCGAGGTGGCCACTGCAGTGCCGGCGGCAGAGCCACTGCAGAAGCTTGCCAGGACGGCGAGCACCATGGTGGCACTGGCTGCGGCTTACGCTCGATAGGCTTGCGCCAGCACAGCGCGCCGCCCAGTGGGGGATGAGATCGCCGGTCCTTCGTGCAAAGCGAAATCAGGGATTCAGCGCCTCCTTGAATTTCTGGCCTGCCTTGAACTTCACGGTCTTGGCAGCCTCAACCTTGATTTCTTCACCAGTACGCGGATTGCGCGCCATGCGCTCAGCACGTTCACCCTTGCTGAAAGAGCCGAAGCCGGTCAGGCTTAGCGTATCGCCCCGGGCTACTGCCTCCATGATCGAATTCAGGGTGACATTCAGCGCCTGCTCGGCTTTGACCTTCGTAAGACCCTCCACTCCCGCTGCAATAGCGTCAATCAGTTCCGCTTTTGTCATGCATTTCTCCTAAAGGTGCATGCGATGGGTTGAAAGGGCAACATACCATTTCCCGACATGCACTCCCGGCAAAAGCGTAACGAATACCGCTGGCTTTCCGAGATTATGGAGTAAGCATGCTTACACCTACCGCTAGGGCATCTTGTGTTCGGAAGTGCAGCCAGGAGTCGCGCGTTCAATCAGCGTTTGCGAGGAGCCGATAGAGCTTCGCGCGCGAGATCCCCAGGTCCCGCGCGGCCATCGCCTTGTTGCCATCCGCTGCGACGATGGCGGCCTTGATCTCAGCCACCGTTGGTTCCTTCTGAGCCAGGTTTAATTGCGTGGAATAGGTCGAAAGGTAGGCGTTCGCCTTTGTCGCCCGGCTGTGTCCGGCTGCCTCCACCACCTTTCGCATCGCTTCCCTGTGAGCCTCGACGTCAACCACCCGTCCGCCGCCCTTCACCGCGGCCGCTTGTCCGCTTTCTCGCTCGTACATCTGTTGCAGGAACTGGTGGCGCAGCCCATGCGCTGTCACACCAGCACCGCCCTTGGTGACGCCATGCTTTTCCAGAACGGTATAGAAGCGCCTGCGCCAGCGGTTCTGCGTGAACGAAGCCGGGATCAGCGTGCCCCGCTCGGGGTTCGTGGCATGGGCCAGCGTTGCGGCTTGCCCCAGAACGTCGTACTGCCAGCTGAACTCGATCGGCACACGCCGAGGCCTACCACCCTTGGTGCCGTCATGAACGTGCAGCATCCCTGAGGGGAGTACATCGAGGGCCGGACGCAGACGCCAGCTTTCCTTGGCACGTAGCCCGAAGGCGGCTTCCAGTTTGAGTTGCAGCGCGACATGCACATCGGTCCGCGCTATCTCTGCAATCAGTGCCGCTGCATCGATACCCTTTCCTTCCCAGGACCGATCTTCGCGTGCCACATAGCCGCGCACGTAACCGTCGGGCCTCACTACGTAATCCTCGATCTTGCCTACCATGCCGGCCTTGCCCATCCAGGAGGCGAACGCACGCAGATGCGTCAAGCGCAGCTCCACGGTCCCCACGTTCAGCTTGCGGTCCTCAACCCAGTGCCGCACCAGCCAGGCGATGTGCTTCTGCCTGATGCTGTAGGGCGATGTCACTGCCATGCCGCCGACCCGCCGCAACTCCACAAACATGGCCAGGAGCGCCTGAATCCGTTGACGCTGCGACATCTGCGACAGGAAGCGCCCGCTCACGCGCGTGCCGCTATGCGGCAAATGGAGATGATCTGCGGCAAGAACGGCGAGCTCGTCCTTGAACCGCTCCGGTAGGTCGTAGTGATCAATGACGGCACGGAGGTTGATAGTCTTTCTCATTCCCTACTCCGATTGCGCCGCACGTTGCATGCGCCAGTTTCAACAGGCATGGCCGACCCCGATTCGGACATGCTGCTTGAGTGCACCGGGATACCACCCCCGGCTTGCCGGCCCACTCTGGCCGGTCCTACCCACCACCTTCCTGTCCTTTAGCGATGCCAAACCGATCAGCCCTGAGCATGGAAGCAATGCGTCGTGACTGTCCGCTGCACAAGCGCGCCGGCCTTCGCCAGTACGCCGCTGCGCGGCCACCCTATCCGGATGCATCTCGCGATGCGGGGCGATGCCGCACCAGGATTGCGTCCTGATGCCGACGGCCTGCCGTGATGGGTGATTACCTGATGCGCTGTTCTGGTTCCGGTAGCGCCTCCCGGGTCGAAATTGCTCAGAAGCTCGCGTCCACCGTATTTCCGGTGCGCATACAGCTCCCCGCCCCAAAGCCAGATCATCTCCGCCGCGTTGTATCGGGCTTCGTGATCCGCGCCCAGCCTGGTGGCTGAAAGGACGTCGGGCATTGGCGTAGATTCCACAGAGCACCTGTCCGGTGTCCGGCTTCGGAATTGTCCGCACTACGGTCTATTTTCACGAACAGACCGCCAATCGGCTTGGTATCGCGGTGTCCGGTGTCCTCACTATCCGACACGGTCCACTTGATTTGATTGAAAAAAATGCCGGGAAAATTTCCGGCTTGGACAACTGGTGTCCGCAAGCCCTCGCTAAGGAGGTTTTGGGACTTTCATTGCCGCGCAAATGGCGGCGAGGTCGATGCGTCGGGGACGCGGTAGGTGCTCGAAGGATAAACCAGCGACCCGCAGCGTTGCAATGTTTGAGGGTGCAAATTCGGGAGATTTTGGCGACTTGACTTTGACTTGGCGAAGGTAGAGTCAGCTATGTCGATGTGCCACGACGTCCGACTGAGTTGACGCGGGACCGAGTAAGTCCCACCAAGTGCCAGATGATTCCAACGCCTTGCAGCGAGTCATTGGCACATGGCGCGCCCGAGACCGACTGTCTCCCAGAATCAGGTACCAAGTGCCACTTACTGGGACATGGGACGTAGCAGCACATCGTAGCCGCCCATCACCCATTTCCTCTAGGAGAAGAGCAATGAAGATCTCGACCGCCGCTATCGACGTTGGCTATGGCAACACGAAGTCCGCCTTTCCCCTCGGTTCGGAGATCGCAACCAACATGTTTCCCTCGCTGGCTCCGGTTGCGGCCACGTCCTCTCTCACCACGCACGCTGGCGGCATGTTTCGGGCGCGCAATGTCGTCAACGTCGAGATCGACGGCGCGCGGTACGAAGTCGGCCCCGATGTTTCGCTAAGTGCCGCGCACGTCAATACTGGTCGCTCGCTGTCCGAAGACTATGTGACGACGCCCAACTATGCCGCCCTGCTCGCCGGCTCGCTGCATTACGCCAACGCCTCCGAAGTGGACCGCCTTGTCCTCGGCCTGCCGGTGCATAACACGCACAAGTACGCTGCGTTCCTCAAGGACCGCTTCACCGGCACCCACAATTTTGGTTGGGGGAATGTTCAGATCAACAGCGTGCTGCCGCTACCGCAGCCCCTGGGCACGTTGATCACCTACATCCAGCAAAGCGGCAACAAGTACGATCCGGACAACGCCTACCTGGTCATCGATGTCGGCTACTTTACGACCGACTGGGTTGTGGCCCGCGGCTACACCATGGACGACACCCGCAGCGGGGGCGCGCCTGGCGGTGCGGCCCGCATCTACCAGCAGGTGGCCAGCCTGATTTCTGCCGACCGTGGGCAGCCCACGGACAGCATCGAACGCATCGACAAGGCCATCCGGGACGCAAAGCCGATGGTGTTCTATGGCCAGGATCTCGACGTGTCGCCCTATCTCGCCGAGGCGATGGCCGTCACCAATCAGCCGGTCAAGGAAATCCAGGCGCGCGTCGGCCGCCCCGAGGATATCCGGGCCATCATCCTGACTGGTGGTGGTGCCCAGCTCTACGCACCGACAATCCGCGCTGCATTCCCGCTGAATGTCATTCACATCATGGACGCCCCTTGCTTCGCCAACGTCCGCGGCTTCTTCTCCATCGGTTCCGCCAAGCAAGTTGCCAAGGCAGCCTGAGGACAGCCGCCATGGACAAGCTACAGATGACCGTGACGCTGTCCGCCGACTCGACTCCAGAACTGCTTGCATACCTGCGGCAGTACACGGGAGCGAGGGAGCGGTCGTTCATGCTCAGGCTGCTCGCGCAACGCGGGCTGCAGCAGGTTCTCAGCGCTGGTCCGGATGCGCTGCTGCGGCCGCTATCGCCAGCCCCCGCCTCTACCGTTACCCCGGCAGCGTCGCCGGGTAGCTGGAGACCGGATCTACCTGACCGGGTGCCGGACAGGCCTGTTGGGTTGATAGCCCCTGCGGAGACGCCAGCTGCTGAAGCATCACCGCCGGCGTCACTGGTGCCTGCGATGGGTCCGGGGGCCACGCCCGTATCGGTCCCCACGACGGGTAGCCCGGACCCCCTTGCGGGTCTCGATCTTGGCGCCCTCAATGAGGCTATGGCACGATTCGAGTAATCGATATCCCCATTGAACAAGCTTGACAAGCGTCCTCCCGATGGCAAGCTTGTCTTGTCGGCAACAACAACTGAGGAACCGAACCATGTTCGAATACCTTTCCACCAATCACGAAATCAACCGCTTTGTCTTCACGGTCCTCATCGGCTGGTGCGTGTGGGAAGCCCTTCTGGTGCTCTACAAGGGCGCCAGGACCCGCAAGCGACGTTGACTCGCTGATTCACGCAGAATCGGGATAGGGGCAGGCCTCGCGGCCTGCCTCCTCCCACGCCACCGTGCATACGGGTCCGTACACGGCGGTTCGGATCAGTTGATCGGCGATGGACCCAGCGACGGAAGGCCCAACGAGCGGAAGTAACGATTCGGCAGCGCCTTGTTCAGTGCCGGGCTGTGGCTTAGGCGCCAGGCACCGTGGGGCGAACCCGCCGTTTGTGCGGCAAGGTTCCGGTCCACGCCTCGCGCAACTAGCTCCCGGAATCGGGTCCGGCCACGCTTCCACTGCTTCCAGAAGAAGCAGCGCAGGCGGCGTCGGGTCCATTCATCCAGTTGCTTGAGCACGCTGGGCGTTTCACAGAAACCAAAGTAGCCACGCCAGCCCGTCAGATATCGTTTCAGCGTGCCGATCAACTGGTCGACGCTGATCCCGCGCGAGCGTTGCGTCAGTTCCCGGACCCGATCCTTGAAGCGGGCCAGGGCCTTGGGCGCAATGCGCCTTCTGACCTGCTCCCGCCCCAAGAAGGTAAAGCCCAGAAACTTCCGAGTGTGTGGCCGGGCGACCGCGCTCTTCGCCTCGTTGACCTTCAACTTCAGCTTGCTGGTGAGGAAGGCTTTCAGCCCACCCATCACCCGTTGGCCCGCGCGTTCGCTGCGCACGTAGACGTTACAGTCGTCTGCGTACCTCACGAAGCGCAGTCCGCGTCGCTCAAGTTCGCGGTCTAGATCGTCGAGCAACAGATTGGATAACAACGGTGACAGGGGGCCACCCTGCGGTGTCCCCTCGTCCGTTGCGCCAACCAGCCCGCTTTCCAGCACACCCGCCGTCAGGAAGGAGCGGATCAGCTTCAGGACGCGCCTGTCGCTGACCCGCCTAGCCACCCTGCTCATCAGGATATCGTGGTTCACGCGATCGAAGGAAACCACCACAGACTACCCCTCTCCACCACGTTCCTGAATCTGTTGTCATCACACGATCCGGCCACCCGTTCGAGGGCCGGCGCCTCCAGGTCATCAGCCGACGGCAACGGGCCGGCCGATTGCACCTTCTGCTGACACTCCCCGACCAATCACGCGGACTCATTCCCGCCGACTGGACCGATTTCGCCGCCGGCTCCGGCAGCGTTCCGGCAAGTACTCCCGCTCTAGC
>NZ_KB903215.1:0-12154 GCF_000379565.1 Cupriavidus sp. UYPR2.512
GGCGTGTCGGTGCTGGGCACCGTGCTGCCGGAGAAGGAAGACCACAACACCCCGGGCGCGCGCGACATCGCCGACCGCCTGATGGCCAGCCTGGGCTCGATGCTGCTGTACTGGTACCACTACAGCCACAATGGCCGCCGCATCGAAGTCGAAACCGATGATGAGTCCATCGGTGGCCACTTCCTGCACCTGCTGCACGGCGAGAAGCCGTCGGCGCTGTGGGAGCGCGCCATGAACACCTCGCTCAACCTGTACGCCGAGCACGAGTTCAACGCCTCGACCTTCACCGCCCGCGTGATCGCCGGCACGGGCTCGGACATGTACTCGTCGATCGCGGGCGCCATCGGCGCGCTGCGCGGCCCCAAGCACGGCGGCGCCAACGAAGTCGCGTTCGAGATCCAGAAGCGCTATGACAACCCGGACGAGGCCCAGGCCGACATCACCCGCCGCGTCGAGAACAAGGAAGTCGTGATCGGCTTCGGCCACCCGGTGTACACCACCGGCGACCCGCGCAACCAGGTGATCAAGGAAGTGGCGAAGAAGCTGTCGAAGGACGCCGGCTCGATGAAGATGTTCGACATCGCCGAGCGCCTGGAAACGGTGATGTGGGACATCAAGAAGATGTTCCCGAACCTGGACTGGTTCAGCGCGGTGAGCTACCACATGATGGGCGTGCCGACCGCGATGTTCACGCCGCTGTTCGTGATCGCGCGTACCTCCGGCTGGGCCGCGCACGTTATCGAGCAGCGCATCGACAACAAGATCATCCGCCCGAGCGCCAACTACACCGGCCCGGAGAACCTGAAGTTCGTGCCGATTGGCAAGCGCAAGTGAAGCCGGGCCAACTAGCCCCCTTCGATAATGTAACCAAAGACCAGAGCACTACGCTGCCTTGGGCAAATCGTAGAAAATAGCGGCGGAAATTGTCCCGGCGCCGCCCATTTTGGGGGCGGCGAATGAAACATAAATCGATTTCAGTATCCGAAAGGCACTCACAAAATGAAACACCTTGTCCTTGCCGCCTGCATCGGCGCATTCAGCCTGACCACCGCCACCGCCGTGATGGCGCAGGAACCTGCCAAGAAGACCACCACCAAGAAAGCTTCGACCAAGAAGAAGGCCGCTGCCGGCACCGCCGCCGCAGCCGGCGCTGCTGCCGCGGCCACGCCGAACGGCGAAAAATGGCAGTGTGAACTGGGCAACAACCTGTATATCGCCGGCGACATGCTGCGCGACGAGGTCCTGACCGTGCACTGGCAAGGCAGGGACTACAAGCTGCCGCGCCAGGCCACGGTGACCGGCGCCGACCGCTACTACGACGCCCGTACCGGCCTGGACCTGGTGGTGATCCCGAGCAAGGCCATGCTGTTCAACAAGAACCTGGGCCAGCGCCTGGCCGACGACTGCCAGAGCGCCGCCATGCAGGCCGGTGCCGCAGCCCCGACCCAGGCCGGTGGCCTGCGCGCCCCGGCCACCACCCCGCTGCTGGTCACGCCTCCGGGCGGCCCGACGCAGGTGCCGGAAAGCGCCCAGCAATCCGCCGCGCCCAAGCAGTAAGTTTGTACCGGGGCGCTGGCGGCCGCTGAATTCCGGCCGCCAGCGCCCTTTTTGCCTTGCCGGGCGGTCAATGCCGGGCGGGCATGCTGTCGAGCCGGCGTTGTTGTGGCCGGCGGGATGCCGAGCCGGGTGGCGCCAAAGCCGCGCGGCGGTTAGAGTATGCAGTTGCAGTGCGCTGCCGGCCTCGGACCGCGGTCAAATGCCGCGGCAGCGCACCGGGGTCTCGATTCAGGTCCGAGCCAAATGCCATCGCATCATCCTTCGATCGGAGTACGGCAATGCCCCACAACCTCAAGAACACGCTAAAAGAATTCAAGATCGGCTCTTCCGGCAAGGGCCAGTATTACTCCCTGCCCCAGTTGGGCGAGGAGCTGGACGTGGCAATCGGGCGCCTGCCGGTGTCGATCCGCGTGGTGCTGGAATCGGTGCTGCGCAACTGTGACGGCAAGAAGGTCACCGAAGAGCACGTCAGGCAACTGGCCAACTGGAAGCCGAACGCCGAGCGCGTCGACGAGATTCCCTTCGTGGTGGCCCGCGTGGTCTTGCAGGACTTTACCGGCGTGCCGCTGCTGGCCGACCTGGCCGCGATGCGCAACGTCGCCGAAAAGATGGGCAAGAACCCCAAGCAGATCGAGCCGCTGGTGCCGGTGGACCTGGTGGTCGACCACTCGGTGCAGGTCGACCATTTCCGCGAAAAGAAGGCGCTGGACCTGAACATGCAGCTGGAATTCCAGCGCAACAACGAGCGCTACCAGTTCATGAAGTGGGGCATGCAGGCGTTCGATACCTTTGGCGTGGTGCAGCCGGGCTTCGGCATCGTGCACCAGGTCAACCTGGAATACCTGGCCCGTGGCGTGCACAGGAAAGACGGCGTCTACTACCCGGACACCCTGGTCGGCACTGACTCCCACACCACCATGATCAACGGCATCGGCGTGGTGGGCTGGGGCGTCGGCGGCATCGAGGCCGAGGCCGGCATGCTGGGCCAGCCGGTCTATTTCCTGACGCCGGACGTGGTTGGCGTGGAACTGAAGGGCCGCCTGCGCGAAGGCGTCACCGCCACCGACCTGGTGCTGACCATCACCGAGATGCTGCGCAAGGAAAAGGTCGTCGGCAAGTTCGTCGAGTTCTTCGGCGAAGGCACCGCCAGCCTGCCCCTGCCGGACCGCGCCACCATCGGCAACATGGCGCCGGAATACGGCGCCACCATGGGCTTCTTCCCGGTGGACGAGAAGACCATCGACTACTTCAAGGGCACCGGCCGCACCGAAGAAGAAATCGCCGCGTTCGAGGGCTATTTCCGCGCACAGAAGATGTTCGGCATTCCCAAGGCCGGCGAGATCGACTACAGCAAGGTGGTGACGCTGGACCTGGGCACCGTGGCGCCGTCGCTGGCGGGCCCGAAGCGTCCGCAGGACCGCATCGAGATCGGCAACGTCAAGAGCACCTTCGCCTCGCTATTCAGCAAGCCGGTGGCCGAGAACGGCTTCAACAAGGATGCGGCCGACCTGGACCGCGCCTACACCACCACCGATGGCATCGAAGTCAAGAACGGCGACGTGCTGATCGCCGCGATCACCTCGTGCACGAACACGTCCAACCCGAGCGTGCTGCTGGGCGCCGGCCTGCTGGCCAAGAAGGCCGTGGAAGCCGGCCTGACGGTGGCGCCGCACATCAAGACCTCGCTGGCCCCGGGCAGCCGCGTGGTGACGGAATACCTGAAGGCCGCCGGCCTGCTGCCCTACCTGGAAAAGCTGGGCTTCGGCGTGACCGCCTATGGCTGCACCACCTGCATCGGCAACGCCGGCGACCTGACGCCCGAGCTCAACGATGCCATTACCAGTAACGACCTCGTTGCCGCTGCCGTGCTGTCGGGCAACCGCAATTTCGAGGCCCGCATCCACCCGAACATCCGCGCCAACTTCCTGGCCTCGCCGCCGCTGGTGGTGGCCTACGCCATCGCCGGCAATGTCACGCGCGACCTGATGACCGAGCCCGTGGGCAAGGGCAGGAAGGGCCGCGACATCTACCTGGGCGATATCTGGCCGACCTCGGAAGAAATCCACGCACTGATGAAGTACGCCATGGATGCCAAGACCTTCAAGGGCAACTACGAACAGGTCAAGAAGCCGAGCAAGCTGTGGGCCGGCATCAAGGGCACCAAGGGCCAGGTGTACGACTGGCCCAAGTCGACGTACATCGCCGAGCCGCCCTTCTTCCAGGACTTCAGCATGCAGCCCGCCGCCACCAGCGCCAGCGTGCGCGGCGCGCGTGCGCTGGGCATCTTCGGGGATTCGGTGACGACCGACCACATCTCGCCGGCCGGTTCGATCAAGGACACCTCGCCCGCTGGCAAGTACCTGCTGTCGCACGGCGTGCTGAAGGCCGACTTCAACAGCTACGGTTCGCGCCGCGGCAACCATGAAGTCATGATGCGCGGCACCTTCGCCAACGTGCGCATCAAGAACCTGATGATTGCGCCCCGCGCCGACGGCTCACGCGTGGAAGGCGGCATCACGCTGCACCAGCCCACTGGTGACGAAATGTCGATCTACGATGCCGCCATGAAGTACGTTGCCGAGGGCACGCCCACGGTGGTGTTCGGCGGCGAAGAGTACGGCACCGGCTCATCGCGCGACTGGGCCGCCAAGGGCACGCAGCTGCTGGGCGTGAAGGCCGTGGTGGCACGCAGCTTCGAGCGCATCCACCGTTCCAACCTGGTCGGCATGGGCGTGCTGCCGCTGCAGTTCAAGGGCAACGACAGTGCGCAGACGCTGGGTATCACCGGCAACGAGACCTTCGATATCGAAGGGATCGAGGGCGACCTGAAGCCGCAGCAGGACGTGGTGCTGGTGATCCACCGCGCCAACGGCGACGTGCAGCGCGTGCCGGTGCTGCTGCGCATCGATACGCCGATCGAGGTCGACTACTACAACCACGGCGGCATCCTGCCGTTCGTGCTGCGCCAGCTGCTGGCCGCCTGAGATCCACCTGAGGCGCCTGCAGCCTGCCAAGGCTGACGCCGCCTGCCTGGCCCCCGTTGCGGGGCCCGGGCAGGCGGCGTTTTTCATTGGTGTCCTGCGCCCGTTGCATCACCCCGAACGAAGCCCCGCGCGTGTAAGTTCCACGCAAGCCAGTGCTGCCACACTGTGTTCCACAAGAACAGCGGTCGCACGACCGGAAGCCGGGTCCGCCCGGCATCATCCAGAATCAGGAGACACCATGGTTAAGATCCTTATCGCATTCGTCGTGGTTGCCGGCGCGGCCCTCTACCTGCTGACCAAGGGCGGCGGTGACGTTTCCATGTCCGGCGAGTCGCACAGCGTCGAGAGCCACGCGCCCGCAGCCCCTGCCGCGGCCGCTCCGGCCCAGAAATAAGCCGCACGCCCGGGCGCGTGTGCACAGGCTGCACGCATATAGCGGCCTGCGTGTCAACGCAACGAGTAGAATACCGTTTTACGCATAAACGGACGGTTTCTTTCTATGGCAGGTTTTCGCCCCAAGGCTTCCCCACGACTCTCCCCTGACGCCGAGCGTCTGGTGGCCGATGCGCTCGCCCTCGATGCTTCGGGCAGCCGCATGGAGGACGCGTACTGGGAACGGCGGCTCTCGCAGCGCCTGGGCCGCCTGCTGAAGAACGGGAGCCAGACCGCGCTCGACGCGGCGCTGGAACACCTGTTCAAGCACAATGCAGACGCCTCCGACGTACTGGCCGAGCAGGCCGAGACGCTCGCCGAATCCGCCACCATCGAGGTCGACGGCCAGCGCTATGACGCGCTGCTGATCGCCGCCCCGATCCTGGCGCACACGCGCTACGCCATTCCCTCCGGCGCGCTCAAGCCGGAGCTGGCGCAGACGCTGGCGGTGCACCTGCAGGCACATGTGCTGGCTACCGGCACCAAGGTCTCGCTGTCGCCCTACCTCTACAGCATCGACCAGCTGCCGCGCACGCACAGCGACACCTTTGCGCTGACGCACAAGCTGGCCGCGGCCGCCCTGGCCGGCACGGTACCCAAGGTCGACCTGCGCGACCTGCCCGAGACCGCGCCGATCCTGGCCGATCCGCGCTACCTGCTCGCCGTGGTGGTGGCCCCGCACGAGCAGGCGCTGTTCCGCTGGCAGGAAGACGCCAAGGAGCACCACGCCGAGCGCTCGACCTGCCTCGACCAATGGCGCACCCAGGTGCAGCCGTCGGTGGCGCTGCTGCTGCCGGGCTGCGAGTTCGAGCTGCTGCTGCCCGACGCCTTCTTCCTGTCCTGCCGCGAGTCCGACAAGAGCATCCGCCCGCTGACCGTGCGCGCCGCTGTCAACTACCTGTGCGGCACGCTCGACATCTCCGCCGGCCAGCTGGCCGCCGTGGTGGCTGCCTTCGGCGAGGAAGTGGTCGAGGAATACCGCGTGGGCTTCACCATGCGCGGCGAAAAGGATGTGATCTACGGCATTGTGTGGCCGGTCTACGGCCGCGAAGCCGGCGAGGTCGATGCCGACGAAAAGGGCAACCCGCTCGAGCAGATCTGCGAGGAACTGCGCAACGCCGGCGTGGAAGACATCTTCCGCCACGCCGCGCTGTTCGATCCGGAATACTGCGAGGACTGCGGCACGCCGCTGTACGCGGACCGCAACGGCGAGATCGTGCATGCCGAACTGCCCGAGGACGCGCCGACGCAGCAGCCGCTGTTCCACTGACGCGCCCGGCTGCGCCAGGCAAGCAATCGGCCCGCATGCGCGGGCCGTTTTTCATTGGCGAGCCGGTCAGGCGGGCTTGCGCTCGCTGACGCAGCGCCACAAGCCATGGCCCGATGCCCCGTACTTGCGCTCGAACGGCGTCATCGGCTGGGCCGGCTGCCACGCTTCTACCTGCGCCGGGCGCCCGACGAGCGCCAGCGCCTGGGCAAACTCATCGATATAGATGCGCCAGTTGCTGCGGCACTCCAGGTAGTCGCCGCAGGCGGCCAGCGCCGGGAACACCGCATGCCCGTGCCAGCGCCGCCCCAGGTGGCCGATCTTGGGCCACGGGTTCGGGTACAGCACGTAGTGGCGCGCCACCGGCACGGCCTCGGCCTGCAGCAGGCGCCAGGCATCGACCAGGTCGGCGCGCGCCCAGCAGAAGTTGGCGGGCATCGGCGCCTCGCCCCACCAGTCCTTGCCGGCGGCCAGGCGCTTCTCGGACTGGTCGATGCCGATCACGAAGTGGTCCGGGAACGCCGTCGCCAGCCGCAGCGTGCTTTCGCCCACGCCGCAGCCCGCATCCAGGATCAGCGGCGCGCCGCCGGCCTGCTGCCAGCTTTGCAGCGCCGCGCCGAGCTCGCGCCGGCTGGCTTCGCCGATGGGCTTGCGGAACGGCTCGGCCAGGTGGCGCGCGACGCGCGCGGCCAGGTGTTCGTGGACATCGGCCTGGGCCGAGACAATGGTGCGGGAATTGGCAAACATGGGCGCCATTCTAACGGCGCCGCCCCGCATCGGCCTGGCAGTCCGCGCCAAGGGCTGCAACCAAGCCACTTTAGCGGCACAATGCGGGACAAACCCGCCTGAGAACCCGGCCGCGCCCGCGCGGACCTGTACGAGGAGCCAGCCAGATGACACCGACCCACGCCCTGCCGCCGCAACGCCCGTCCCGCCGCCTTGCTCACCCCACGCGCCGCGCCGTGCTCCATGCCGCCACCGCGCTGGTGCTGGGCAGCGCCGCTTTCATACTGCTGCCGGCGGGTGCCGCCCACGCCGAAGACCTGCGCATCGGCCTGGCGGCCGACGTGACCTCGATGGATCCGCACTGGAACAACTCGGGCCCCAACAACGCCATCGCGCTGCATGTGTTCGAATCGCTGGTGTTCATGGACAAGAACGCGCGCTACATCCCCGGCCTGGCGTTGTCGTGGAAGCCGGTCAACGCCATCACCTGGGAGATCAAGCTGCGTCCCAACGTGAAGTGGCACGACGGCTCGCCCTTTACCAGCGACGACGTCAAGGCCTCGCTGGAGCGCCCGGAGAAGCTCACCAACAGCCCGGGCTCGTTCACCAGCTACACCAAACCGATCGCGCGCATCGACACGCCCGACCCGCTGACGGTGCGCCTGACCATGAGCGTGCCCAATTACGCCAACCTGGCCAACGACCTGAACAGCGTGCCGATCATGCCGAAGAAGGTCGCCGCCACGCTGACGCAGGCGGACTTCGACTCAGGCAAGGCGATGATCGGCACCGGGCCGTTCAAGTTCGTGCGCTTTGCGCGCGGGCAGGAAATCGTGATGGAGCGCAACCCCGACTACTGGGGCCCCAAGCCCGAGTGGGACCGTGCCGTGTTCCGCATCATCACCGACAACGGCGCGCGCAGCGCCGCGCTGCTGGCAGGCGACGTCGACGTGATCGAGAGCGTTCCCTCGGCCGACGTGGCCAAGCTCAGGCAGAACCCCAGGTTCAAGATCGAGCAGCAGGTGTCGTGGCGCACCATCTTCTGGCAGATGGACCAGTCGCGCGACAACCCGCCCTTTGTCACCGACAAGGCCGGCAAGCCGCTGGGCAAGAACCCATTCAAGGACGCGCGCGTGCGCGCCGCAATCAGCAAGTCGCTGAACCGCGACGCCATCGTCAGCCGCATCATGGAAGGGCTGGCGGTGCCGGCATCGTCGATCGTGTCGCCGCAGATCTTCGGGCATCCGGGCACCAGGCCTGAAGCCTATGACCCGGAAGGCGCAAAGAAGCTGCTGGCGGCCGCAGGCTACCCCGACGGCTTCGGCCTGACGCTGCACGCCACCAACAACCGCTACCTGAACGACGCCGCGGTAGCGCAGGCCACCGCCAGCATGCTGACGCGCATCGGCATCCAGACCAAGGTGGAGACGATGCCGGTGGCGGCCTACTTCACACGCGCACGCCAGGGCGAGTTCGCCTTCCAGATGCTGGGCTGGGGCTCGGCCGCGGCTGACGTGGCACTGCGCTCGATCACCGGCACGCCCAACCCCAAGACCGGTTATGGCACCTGGAACTGGGGCAAGTACAGCAACCCGCAACTGGACCAGCTGATCGAAAAGTCGCTGACCACCGTCAGCAGCGACAAGGCGCGCGAGGAGAATGCCCGCGCCGCGGCCAAATTTGCGCTGGCCGACCACGCGATCATTCCGTCGCACAGCCAGCTGTCGATGTGGGCGATGAAGAAGGGACTGAAGTACGAGGCGCGCACCGACGAGTGGTCGCTGGCGCAGTTCTTCCACAAGGAGTAAGCGCGGGGCTGCCTGCTGCCGCTCTCCCGCGCAACGGGAGAGCGGCCGTTCCTCAGATCTTCAATCGCGCTTCCTGCCGCGCATTCGCCGCGCGAAGCTTCTTCACCCAGTCCCGCGCCGGCAGCCTGGTGATCTTCTCCACCACGTCGGCACGCCCCTCCAGCGCTTCCCACGACACATCGATATCCGGCCCGTTGAAGGCCATCGCGATGATGTTGCCATCATGCACTTCCGGGAACACCAGCACGCGGTTGTCGAAGGCATCGCAGATGCGTTCGATGTTCTTCGGGAAGCTGTCGTGGTCGCCGAACAGGTTGATCGTCATCACCCCGGGCGCCTTCAGCGTGCGGCGGCAGGCGCGGTAGAACGCGGTGGTGTCCAGCACCGGGCCGCGCGCGGTGGCGTCGTACAGGTCCACCTGCAGCACGTCGATGGCGCCGGCGTGGGTGCCGTCCATGACGTAGTCCCAGGCGTCCTGCTCGCGCACTGTCAGGCGCGCGTCGTCCTCGCGCAGGCCGAACATGCTGCGCCCGGCGATGATCACCGCGGGGTTCAGCTCCACCGCGGTCACGCGCGCGCGGCTGAACTGGCGATGGCAGAACTTGGTCAGCGCCGCGGCGCCCAGGCCAAGCTGCACCACGTGGAATTCTTCAACGGACGGCGACAGGAACAGCAGCCAGGCCATCATCTGCTGCGCGTATTCCAGCTCGATCGCATCGGGCTTGCGCAGGCGCATCGCGCCCTGCACCCACTCGGTGCCGAAGTGCAGGTAGCGCACCCCTTCCATTTCCGAGAAGGTCACCGGCGCAAAGCGCGGCGTCATGCGTTTTTCTTCGCGTGCCGGCGCCTCGCCACGGGTGCGGGTACCACGTGCCGGACGGCGCGAGGCCACGGCTTCAATCGATTTTCGTTTCAGTAGGGTCATGTTGTCGAGAAAGGCGTTCAGCACCCGTTCCAGCATGGATAGGGAAACGCGGATTACTTGCCCAGCGCCGACTGCGCGCGCTGCAGCCATTCGCGATTGTGTTCGCGGGCGTGGCGCGGCCAGTGGCGGGCGTCGTGGACGATATCGGCATAGAGCTGCTGCGCGCGTTCGCGGTCGGCGGCATCGGGCTGCGCGGCGAGCCAGTCGGCAAAGAGGCAGCGCGGCGCGGCATCGCTGGCGCTGGTCAGTGCCTGCTCGAACGCGGCGCGCGTGCCGGACGCGCCGGTGGCCGCCAGCGCGCGCGCAAACAGCAAGGCCGGATCGGGCTGCTGGCGCGACTGCGGATTGGCGGCAAACAGCTTCTCCAGCGTTGCCAGCGCGCCGGCCGCATCACTGGTGGCGAACTGCGCCTGCGCCAGTCCCTGCAGCAGCGCCGGATCGGTCGCAAACGGTCCGTTGGCCGCTGCGTGGTAGTGCTGCAGCGCTTCCGACGGCTCTCCGGCCGCCAGCAGCGCGGCGCCCAGGCGCATGCGGTGCGCCACCGTCGGGGCGCGGTCAAAGTCAGAGCGGGCCTCGCGCACCGCGCGGTTCGGATCGACCAGTTGCGTGATGGCACGCGTGGCCGCACGCGCGCCGCGCGACTGGCGCAGCCCGGGCAGGTAGATTGCGAAGAAATACACCACGCTGCCCAGCCCGGGGAACAGGAACAGGATCAACAGCCAGTACATGTTCTGGTGCGTGCGCACCGCGTGCACCGCAAAGAACAGTGCGACGATGATATGGATGCTGATGCCGAAGATACGCATAGGGAATTCACCTTTGAATCAATGGCCGGCGCGCCAGCCGCCGGCATTGTGACAGAAAGGCACGGCGACGGGTTTCAGCCGCCCGCCGGAATGCCGGCGCCAGCCGACTGCAGCCCCGCCACCGCCTGCGGCGTCAGCACGGCCTCGCCATTGACCGCGCGCGCCACCAGCGCATCGGCCGCCTCGATGTCAATGCCCTGTGCGGTGTACCAGGCATCGTCGTAATAGGTGTTGCCGTAGCGCTCGCCGCTGTCGCACAGCAGGCTGACGATGGCGCCGCCCTCCCCCGCCGCGCGCATCTGCCGGGCCAAAAACAGCACGCCGACGAAATTGGTGCCGGTGGATCCGCCCACGCGGCGCCCGAAGCGCCCGGCCAGGTAGCGCATGGCCGCGAACGACAGCGCGTCCGGCACCTTCAGCATGGCGTCCATGCAGGTCGGGATGAACGAATGCTCGACGCGCGGCCGGCCGATGCCTTCAATGCGCGAGCCCTCCGCCAGGGACAAGTCCGGCTGCGGCTTGCCGTCCAGGCAGCTGCGGAAGTAGTCAAAGAACACCGAATTCTCCGGGTCCGCGCACAGCACGCGGGTCTTGTGGCGGCGGTAGGCCACATAGCGGCCCAGCGTGGCGATGGTGCCGCCGGTGCCGCCGCTCGATACCAGCCAGGCCGGCACCGCATGCTCTTCCTGCGCCATCTGCCTGAAGATCGACTCGGCGATATTGTTGTTGGCGCGCCAGTCAGTGGCGCGCTCGGCGTAGGTGAACTGGTCCATGAAATGCCCGCCCGTCTCCTGCGCGATGCGGCGCGAGGCAGCATAGATCTCGGACGGGCTGTCCACCAGGTGGCAGTGGCCGCCGTAGAACTCGATTGCCTCGATCTTGGCGCGCGAGGTGCCCGCCGGGATCACCGCCACGAACGGCAGCCCGAGCAGCCGCGCAAAGTAGGCCTCGGAAATCGCCGTCGAACCGCTGGATGCCTCCACCACCGTGCTGCCCTCATGCAGCCAGCCGTTGCACAGCGCGTACAGGAACAGCGACCGCGCCAGCCGGTGCTTGAGGCTGCCGGTCGGGTGGCTGGACTCGTCCTTGAAATAGATGCGGATGTCAGGGTAGCCCGGCAGGTCCAGCGGGATCAGGTGGGTGTCGGCGGAACGGTTGAAATCCGCATCGATCTTGCGGATGGCTTCGTGGGTCCAGTCGGAAAGTGGCATGGCAGTGGTCCGGGCAGGCCGGACATCAGGACAGACCGTCAGGATGCCAGAAGCCCACGCGACAAATCCAGTCCGGGATGGGCAGGCGGCCTGGCACAGCCCGCGAAGGGCGGTTTCTCCACAACCGCGAGATCGGGTATGGCATTTCCTGGCCGGATGCAGCCATCGGCGCGGGTGCTGATATATGATCATACTATTACTCAGCAGTCAGAAATATATGCGACAGAAGGATGGCGGAAGAATGAGCGTACAAGCGCCGGATTTTCCGCCACGGTTTGAAGCTGTTCGTTGACCTTTTGTTGCAGGTCCTCACCTTTACGAAGAGGCCTGCGTGCCACACCTGTGCGCTTGGTATGACTCCACACCAACTCGTCTGGATTGAGGTCGGGCGAGTAGCCAGGCAAGAAGTGCAATGTGAGCTTGCCCTTTGTCGATTGA
>NZ_KB903216.1:0-12019 GCF_000379565.1 Cupriavidus sp. UYPR2.512
GACATTGGTGTCGAGGACGATCATTCAGGCAATTCCGCCGACCGCGGCTGCTCCACGCGTAAGGGCAGATCCAGCCCCGGGTCAGACAGCGCGGCAAATCTCTGGTGCAGCCGGCTACCCAGGCCGCCCGCGCCTGACCGTTTGCCAAGCGTGCGTCGAAGTATGTCGCGCACCTCCTCCTCCATGGAGCGGCCGTTCTGCGCAGCCTCAATGCGAAGCCGTGCCTTCAGTTCGTCGTCAATGTTTCGAATAGTTAGCGTCGCCATGATCGAGTCTCCATGCCTGCACTGACTGCAATGCTAGCATAAGAGGAAGCATGCCGGGCGGTCATTTCAAAGCGCCTAATGATTCATTTAACTTCTCTCGGGGACGACCCACGACTCGAAGAGTTTCGCCGCACTCTTGAGACGCGCCAGCTCAGCAGCAACGTCACGCTTTCCCGCGATCCACCACTGCTTGAACGACTCGAACACGTGATTCAGCTTCACCTCGTCCCATCGTTGCATCAGCGCGGGTCGCTTCGAGGAAGACAAAATTGCGAATCAGGTCTGCGGGAGTCAAGCGTTCGCCGCGTCCATTCAGCGATTCGAAGATGACTTGGGCGTCATCGTCCGGGTCGAGGCGCAGTTCGATCCTCCTTGCGGTAATCCGTTCCGCGTTCGCGGCGGCCTCACGAGGCGTGAAAGCTAGGGGTGAGTTGCTGAACCTCCGGCACCGCTCTGGAATGTGACGGCGAGTCGCCATTCGCCCCCTTTCTCCCCTCCTAATCTCACCCCCTCGTTTTCCCGGACTGTCCCAAAATGCAAACAAGTTGTCCCCTCTAGTCAACCTACAGGTAGCCAATCCGGGATACTCCGCGGATCGCGACAGGCCGGCGTTGGAACGGAGGGGTTCCTCCCCTTGCATGCACGCAGTCAAACGCATCCACGAAGAAAAAGGCTTTCATGTTTGGGCAAACCTCCACAAATTCCCCCATCGCAGCCGGCGTGGCCGGTGCGAGTTCGTCTCGATCTTATGCCTGGCTCGTGTTCGCGTTGAGCTTTGGCTTGCTGCTGTCGGACTACATGTCCCGGCAGGTGCTCAATGCCGTCTTTCCACTGCTTAAGGTGGAATGGTCGCTGAGCGACACTGAACTGGGTGCGCTGGGCGGGGTCGTGGCCCTGATGGTTGGCCTGCTGACGTTTCCACTGTCGATCCTGGCCGACCGCTGGGGCCGGGTCAGGAGCCTGATCCTGATGGCGGCGCTGTGGAGCGTCGCCACGCTGGGCTGTGCACTGGCCAACAATTTCGGGCAGATGTTCGTGGCGCGGCTGTGCGTGGGGATTGGCGAGGCGGCCTATGGCAGCGTCGGCATTGCCGTGGTGCTTTCGGTGTTTCCGCGCCATCTGCGTGCCAGCCTGAGTTCGGCGTTCATCGCTGGCGGGGCGTTCGGCTCCGTGCTGGGGATGGCGGCGGGCGGTGCCCTGTCCGCTCAGTTTGGCTGGCGCTGGGCCTTTGCCGGCATGGCGATTTTCGGCCTGGTGCTGGTGGGATTCTTTCGTCTCTGCATTACCGAGGCGCGACTGCAGGCGCAGCGCCGTACGCTGGGCGAGGAAGCGCAAAACGCCCCTCGGCGCGAGAGGTTGTCGCTCCGCCCTCTGATGTCTGCCCTCTTTTCGGCGCGTTCGCTCCTCTGTGCATATGTGGGCTGTGCGCTGCAGTTGCTGGTCATGGGCTCGCTGATCACCTGGATGCCGAGCTACCTGTCCCGTTACTACGGCATGGCGACCGACCGGGCCGGCGTGACCGCCGCGGCGTTCGTGCTGGCGGCTGGCGCAGGGATGGTCCTGTGCGGCGCGCTGACTGACTGGGCGGCTCGCCGCGCGCCCGGACGCAAGTGGCTGATGGCCGTGGCCTACAGCGTGACCTGCTGCGCGCTGCTGCTGACGGCGTTCCGCCTGCCCGCTGGCATGGCACAACTGGTGCTGATCGGTGCCGGCATGCTGCTTGTCGGCGGCACGGCCGGCCCGGCCAGTGCCGCGGTGGCGAACCTGACCAATCCGGCCATCCATGCCACCGCCTTTGCCACGCTCACGCTGGCAAACAACCTGCTGGGACTGGCGCCCGGACCCTTTGTCACTGGCCTGATCGCCGACCGCATCGGCCTGCTCGGCGCCCTTCAACTGATCCCGCTGGCGGGCGTCCTTGCCGCGCTGTGCTTCCTGGTCGGGCGCCGCACCTATGCGGCTGACCTGCTTCGCCTGGAAATCCAGCGCGAGGCACACGCGACCAAGCCCCAATCTTCTGACTGACTACCTGGATGACTGATGGACCTTGCCGCTGAGACCACCTTCCTGATGGTTCCGGGCCTGCGCGACCACGTGGCCGAACACTGGCAGACCCTGCTCCAGGCTGAGCTGCCGAACGCCCGTTCCGTGGCGCCGCTGGAACACGACAAGCTCAGCCGTGACGCCCGCGTGGCCGCCCTGGACGCTGCGCTGGCCGACATCGACGGCCCGGTGGTGCTGGTAGCGCATAGCGCCGGGGTGATGATCACCGTGCACTGGGCTGCGCAGCACCGCCGCAAGATCCGCGGCGCGCTGCTGGCCACGCCTGCCGATCTCGAAACGCCGATGCCGGCTGGCTATCCGGACAACGCCACGCTGGCCGAGAACGGCTGGCTGCCCGTGCCCCGTGCACAACTGCCCTTTCCCAGCATCCTCGCTGCCAGCCGCAACGATCCGCTGGCCAGCTATGAACGCGCCGCGCAGATGGCCAGCGACTGGGGCGGGCGGCTGTTCGACCTCGGCGAGGTTGGCCACCTGAACCCGGCGGCCGGATATGGCCCGTGGCCGCGCGCGACCGAGTTGCTGGAAAAACTGCTGCGCGCAAACTGAACGTGCGCAACGGCCTTCGCATAACGCAACGCCGCCAGACAGATTGCATTACCCGTAGTACTCACTGAGACGGATTTATCCGCATCACAACCAAACGAAAAAGAGGAGAAACACCAATGAAGCTCAGGAGCTTGGCCGCGGCCGCGCTGCTCGCCTGTTCGGGGGGCGCCTTCGCCCAGTCGAACGTCACGCTCTACGGCGTGGCGGACATCAACGTGGAGTACGCCAATCACGTCGGCGCGGTACCGACTGCCGCCAACCAGTTCAACCGCGGGCCGGCCAACGACGTCTACCGCATGAACTCCGGCGGCATCTCCGGCTCGCGCTGGGGCCTTCGCGGCAGCGAGGACCTTGGCGGCGGACTGCAGGCGCTGTTCGTGCTGGAAAGCGGCTTCAATGTCGACACCGGCACCTCGCAGCAAAGCGGCCGGCTGTTCGGACGCCAGGCGTTCGTGGGCGTGCAGACACCCGGCATCGGGATGGTCAGCCTGGGCCGCCAGTACACGTCGATGTTCGAGGCGCTGGCGAACTTCTCGCCCGCGGCCTATGCCACGCAATACGAACCGGTGGTGCTGCAGTCCGGCCCGAACTTCCGTGAGGACAACACGGTCAAGTACACCGGCAAGTTCGGCCCGGTCACGGCGCTGGCGCACTGGTCGTTCGGCACGGGCCTGGCCTTGCCGGCAACCGTGGGCATCGCCACGCCGATCGGTGGCAATGGTGAAGTCCCCGGCCAGTTCCGGCGCGATACGGCCTATGGCGCCGCCGTAGCGTACCAGGGCGGGCCCTTTGGCGTGACCGTTGGCTACGACCAGTGGAACCCGACCATCGGCACCAGCAACGGCACCAACAAGAAGGCCGTCGTGGGCGCCAGCTACAGCATCGGGCCGGCCAAGGTCATGGGCGGCTACCGTTGGGGGCAGAACAAAAATGCGGCGGATGTGGTGATCCAGCGCGACGATTTCTACTGGATCGGTGCCACCTACCAGGTCACGCCGGCCGTTGGCCTGACGCTGGAGTACAACTATGATGACGTCAAGAGCCTGTTCGGCAATACCAACGTCGCCAATCCCTGGCAGATCGCCTTCGTGGCGAACTATGCGTTCTCCAAGCGCACCGACGTTTACCTGACGGCCGCCTATGCCAAGAACGCCGGCCTGATGATGGAATCGCTGGCAACGGTCTATGCCAACAGCCTTTCGCTGGGCAACAGCTACGCGCTGGGCAATGGCCAGAGCAATATGCTCGGTGCCGCCGTCGGCATCCGCCACAAGTTCTGAGTCCAGGCGATCCGGTCACCAGATCGACACCGAGCGCCATGCTCGTTTGCGGCCGCGCCGGGGGATTCCCCCGCGCGGCCGTTTTTTTTGTTTTCGAGGAGCAAGAATAGAACCGCGGACGCACCGCGGCTTGCGCAAGGGTCTAGCGGCGCAGGAAGTCGCCGACGACACGCGCGGCGTGCTCCGCGCCGGTCACAAGGAAGAGATGCCCGTCGTCGAGCACGTGCAGTTGCGCATCGGGGATGCGCGCGGCGAGGATCCTGGCATTGACCAGCGGCACGATGGGATCGTCGGCGCCATGCATCACCAGCGTGGCCTGTCTGAGCGCCCCCAGCCAGGGCAGGCTGCTCCAGCCCCAGGCGGCCAGCAACTGGTAGAGATAGCCGCGCCCCCGTGGCGGCTGCATGTACCGGCCATGTTCATCAAGCAGTGCAGGATCATCGCGGAAGGCGCCGCCGTAGAGGTCGGCGCCGACGCGTCGCAGGTACGCCGGATCGCTGTAGCGGCGCACGCCGATCATCTTCGACAGCACCGACAGCCTTCCGGGCACCATGATCACGCCGGGCGACGTTGCCGCCAGCACCAGGCGGCGGCAACGCTGCGGATAGAGCCGCGCGAATTCCTGGGCGAGCGCCCCGCCCCACGACACGCCAAGCGTATCGACCTGGCCCACATAGCCAAGGTGCGACAGCAGCCGGTCGGCAAGCACGCAAAGATTGGAGAAGCGGTAAGGCATCAGCGGCGCGGGGGAGCCGCCGGCGCCAGGGACGTCGAAGATGATGACTTCCACGCCCGCCAGCGCATCGACGAAGGGCTCGATCAGTTCGAGGTTGGCGCCGATGCCATTGAAGATGAGCAGCGGCGGACCCGCGTCGCTGCCGGGCCGGATTCCGACCCTGAGTTGCTGCCCGTCCAGATCTACCGTCTGGACGTGCATGTGGCCGGCACTGATGCCGGCATCGCTTATTGTCATCAAGCTATCCTGGAGTCGTTGGCGCGAAGGCACGGCCGCAAAGGCTGGCGGCCGTGCCCCCCGGTGCTTACTGCCTGGGTCGCAGGATGCCCTTCGCTTCCTCGATGTTCTCGGCAATGCGCCGGCCCACTGCAGAAATGCTGTCGGCCTGGGTCTTGTAGACGGTGTCGGTCAGCCCGCGCAGACCGCTCACAGCCTTGTGCAGCGAGCGCGGCAGCACTTCAGAGACCTTGGCCACCTGGCCGTCCGCATCCTTGCCGCCACGGGCGAGCGCCTGCAGGTCGGCAGCGGTCTCGCACAGGTATTCGCTCTGCTGGCGCACCAGGGACTGCAAGCCGGACAGCAGCGCGATATTCACGCCGGCCAGGGCCTCGATGTCCTTGCGGCGCGATTCGAGGATAGCCGCCGGGTCCAGGCGGTTCTGCTTGACGAAGTCAAACAGCTTCTTGTGCGGGGCCGATGCGCCCGAGGTGTTGGTCGTGTTGGTGGTTTCCATTTACATTTCTCCTGACAGGTTGGGTTACAGCAAACGATGGCCCCGGAAGGCCGGTGGGCTACGCTTCCGTCACGTAAAGGCCCGGGGCCTCGCGGCATGGCGCGTATTGCAGGCTGCCCGGGCCGGCTGGCGCGTTGCGCTTTGGTCCGGAGCGTTGCTTCAGCCACTGGCTCCAGTGCTTCCACCAGGAGTCCTGAGTGGCGGTCGCGCCTTCCAGCCAGGTCTCCGGGTTCGCCTCGTTGGCGTCGTTGCGGAAGAACTTCGCCTTGGGGTTGCCGGGCGGGTTGATCAGGCTCTGGACATGCCCGCTGGAACTGAGCACGAACTCCGTGTGTCCGCCAAAGGCGCGCACCGAGCGGTACACGGCCTTCCACGGCGTGATGTGGTCGGTCATGCCGGCCAGCACGTATTTGTCGCACTGGACTTCGGACAGGTTGATGGCACGGCCCAGCACGCGCAGCGTGCCCGGCGTCGCCAGCTGGTTCAGCGTGAGCATGTCCAGGAACTGTCCGTGCAGGCCGGCCGGCAGCCGGGTGGTATCGTTGTTCCAGTAGAGGACATCGAATGCCGGCGGCGCGTTGCCCAGCAGGTAGTTGTTGACCCAGTAGTTCCACACCAGGTCATTGGGGCGTAGCCAGGCAAAGACCCTCCCCAGCTCTTCGCCGTCGAGCACCCCGCGTGCCTGGCTGCCCTGCCGGGCAGCCGTGACGGCTTCGGGCGTGCTGAACAGGCCAAGCTGTGACTGGGCATCCAGCCCGAATACCGACACCATCAGCGTGGCCGCATGCACCAGCTGCTCGCCGCTCGCGGCACAGTAGCCCATCAGCGCCGACATTGTCATCGCGCCCGAGCAGGCGCCGTGCAGGTTCACGTCCGGGCTGCCGGTGATGTCGCGGATGGCGTGGATGGCTTCAATCAGCGCGCCGACATAGGTATCCATATCCCAGTCGCGATGCGCCGCGGTGGGGTTGCGCCAGCTCACGATGAATACCTGCAGCTCCTGGGCCAGCAGGTACTCCACCATGCTCTTGCCCTGCGCCAGGTCGAACACGTAGAACTTGTTGACCTGCGGCGGCACGATGAGCTGCGACCGTGCGTGCACCTTCGCCGTCGACGGCGCGTACTGGATCAGTTCCAGCACATCATTGCAGAACACCACCGTGCCGGGCGTGGTGGCAAGGTTCTTGCCAACGCTGAACGCTTCCTTGTCCACCTGGGCAGGCATGCCCCCGTTGGCAAGGGTGTCGGTGACCAGGTTGGTCAACCCGCTGATCAGGTTCATGCCGCCAGACTCCATGATCTTCCTGAGTGCCGCCGGGTTGCCCAGCAACGTGTTCGTCGGTGCCAGCGCATCGGCCACCAGCGAGGTGAAGTACGCTGCGCGGTGCTTGCTGCGCTCGTCCATCACAGAGCGGCGGACAAAGCCGCTGATTGCATTGCGCCAGGCCTCGTAGCCCTGCAGCGACATCCGATACAGCGGGTTGTCCTGCCATGCAGGGTCGCCAAAGCGCCGGTCGCGCGCCGACGGCAACGGGGCCGAGCCGTCCAGCACGCTGACCAGGTCCTGCGCCAGTTGTGCCTGCTGCTCCAGCACCAGCACCGGTTCCTGCAGACACTGCGCGCCGATCTGCTGCGCGGTGCTGACCAGGTCTTCCGGGCGCAAGCCCACGAAGGGGTTGGGGCCGGCCATCAGGTCCGGTGTACGGTCGATGGACTCCGCCGCCCTGGGCGCGATCACGGCCGCAGCCCGGTCTGCACTAGCGGCCCTGTCGACCTTGACCCTGTCGGCCTTGACCCTATCGACCCTGCCGGCCCTGGCGCCCTTGCCGCCCTGCTCTCTTGCACTGCTGACCCTAGTCATCCTGCGTCTCCTGCCCTATTCCTGGCTTTTATTACCTTGCTCGTGTTTCAGACGACCAGCAGCGCCAGGGCTTCCGCCACCAGCGCGGGCCTGGGCTCGCCTTCGATCTCGACCGTGTTCTCCGTGCGCAGCAGCACGCGGCCACCGCCCTTGTTGTCTGCTGCCAGCAGGCTGACGCGATTGCGCACGCGCGAGCCCGCCTTCACCGGCGCCAGGAAGCGCGTCTTTTCCAGTCCGTAGTTGACCGCGGCGCTGGCATCCGGGGGGATCACGCCCATCTCCAGCAATTGGCCCGCGACCAGTGACAGCGTCAGGTAGCCGTGGGAGATGGTGCCGCCAAAGGGGCTTTCCTTGCTGGCGCGCTCCACGTCGACGTGGATCCACTGGTTATCGTTGGTGCATTGCGCGAACGCGTCGATGCGCGCCTGGTCCACTTCCACCCATTCGGACACGCCGAGTTCCTTGCCGACGAACGCGTCGAGCGTCGCCATGCGGTAGTTTTCGATTGCCATATGGCCTCCTCGATTGTTGATCTGTTGCACCGTGCCGCGTCACGTCACATCACGCCGCGGATTGGGCGTCAGAACCGGGATTCATCCAGGTTCAGGAAGCCGTCCTGGTCCGACGCACCGGTAATGGCGGCTTCCAGCGCCGTGGCGCGCGGCAGGATTTGCTTGGCGAAGAACTCAGCGGTGGCGATCTTGGCGGTGTAGAACGCTTCATCCTCGCTGCGCTTCTGCGTTGCCACGACCAGAGCGCGCGCCATCTGCCAACCCGTCAGCACGATGCCGGCCAGCTTGAGGTAGGCCACGCTCGCGCCGAAAACGGCGTTGGGCTCCCTGGCGGCGTTCTCCAGCACGAAGTCGACCACCCGCGCCAGCGCCATGCGCGCGTAGCCGAGTTGCACGAGCATGGCGCTGCATGCCGCATCCGCGCCGCTGCCGGCGCAGTCCCTGAGCGCATCGATGGTCTCGTCGACTTCGGCCAGGATGGCCCGCGCGGCGAGGCCGCCATCGCGCACGGTCTTGCGGCCCACCAGGTCGTTGGCCTGGATGGCGGTGGTGCCTTCGTAGATTGGCAGGATGCGCGCGTCGCGCAAGTGCTGCGCGGCACCGGTCTCCTCGATAAAGCCCATTCCCCCATGCACCTGCACGCCCAGGCTGGTCACGTCCAGCGACATCTCGGTGCTCCAGCCCTTGATGACAGGCACCAGGAACTCGTAGGCCGACTTGAATTGCGCCCGCGTATGGGCATCCGGCGCATGGTGGGCAAGATCCGAGTACGCAGCGGCCACCAGCGACAGCGCACGCGCGCCTTCGGTCAGCGCGCGCATCTCGGTCAGCATGCGGCGCACGTCGGGGTGATGGATGATCGTCACCGCTTCGCGGGCCGAGCCATCGACCGGGCGGCTTTGCACGCGGTCCTTCGCATAGGCCACCGCCTGCTGGTAGGCACGGTCGGAGATGGCGATGCCCTGCACGCCCACGCCGAAGCGCGCGGCGTTCATCATCACGAACATGTATTCCAGGCCGCGGTTCTCCTCGCCGACCAGGTAGCCGACGGCACCGCCATGATCGCCAAACTGCAGCACCGCGGTCGGGCTCGCCTTGATACCGAGCTTGTGTTCGATCGACACGCATTGCACGTCGTTGCGCGCACCCAGCGAGCCGTCGTCGTTGACCAGGAATTTCGGCACCACGAACAGCGAGATGCCCTTGATCCCTTCGGGCGCGCCCGGCGTGCGCGCCAGCACCAGGTGGACGATGTTGTCCGCCATGTCGTGCTCGCCGTAGGTGATGAAGATCTTGGTGCCAGAGACCTTGTAGCTGCCGTCAGGCTGCGGCTCGGCGCGGGTGCGCAGCAGCGCCAGGTCGGAACCGGCCTGGGGCTCGGTCAGGTTCATGGTGCCGGTCCACTCGCCGGCGATCAGGCGCGGCAGGAAGCGCTGCTTCAGCTCGTCGGAGCCAGCGGTCAGCAGCGCTTCGATCGCGCCGTCGGTCAGCATCGCACACAGCGCGAACGACAGGTTGGCCGCGTTCATCATTTCCATGCACGGGGTGCCGACCAGCTTGGGCAGTCCCTGGCCGCCAAACTCGACCGGGTGCACGATGCCCTGCCAGGCGCCTTCGCCGAACTGGCGGAAGGCTTCCGGGAAGCCGGGGGTGGTTCTGACTTCGCCGTCGTGCCAGCTGCTGGGTTGCTTGTCGCCGGCGACGTTGAGGGGAGCGATCACCTCGCCGTGGAACTTCGCGGCTTCGCCGATCACGGCTTCGACGGTGTCGGGGGTGGCGTCTTCATAGCCCGGCAGGCTGGCAATCTTTGTCAGTCCGGCCAGCTCGCGGATGACGAACAGGATGTCTTTGGTAGGTGCGGTATAGCTCATCATCGGCCTCTGTGCGATGTTCACAGCGCCGGCGTCCGATCCACTGACCGGCGGCACTGCAACGTTATGTGCCGATCGTAGGGGCGGCGGGCGCAAAGGCGGATACCCAAACTTGCCCATTCGCTGACAAATCCTGCCGCTTTGCGCGCAAACCGCCCTGCGCGCGCGCCGCGCGTCGCAAGAGGCTTTTAGCTTGGCAGGATTTGTCAGCCGACGGCGGGCTTTGCCAGCCGTGCCGGCGGCCTACAGCGACCGGCGATAGGCGTTAGGCGTGCTTCCGGTCCAGTGGCGGAAGGCGCGATGGAAGGCGGTGGGATTGTCGAAGCCCACGTCGAAGGCGATGGCCGCGATGGGATCCTCGGACCGCGTCAGGCGCTGGATGGCGATATCGCGCCGGACGTCGTCCTTGATCGCCTGGAAGGCGGTGCCCTCGGCGGCCAGGCGGCGACACAGCGTGCGCACCGAGCAATGCAGCGCCTGTGCCACGGCTTCGATGGTGGGCGACACCGGCAGGCAGTCGGCCACGTATTGCCTGACCCGGTGGCAGGTCATCTGCTCGGCAAAGGAGACGAAGATCCAGTCCTCCGGCGCGCGCGACAGGAACTTCTCCAGGTCGGGCTTGCGCTGGCGCACCGGCATGTCCAGGTAGGCCGCATCGAAGCCAATGCGGGTGTGGCCGCAGCTGAAGTGCACGGGGCCTGGAAACAGGTAGAGATGGTCGCTGGCCAGCGGCGGCCGCGGAAACGGGAACTCGACAGCCTGCAGGGGGATCTTCTGGCGGATCAGCCACGATGCCACGCCATGCACGAGCTTGAGCATCAGTTCCCGCCCCAGCACGCTGGCGCAGGGACCGGCCGGGTTGTCGGCCAACTCCACAAAGCCTGAGGCACCGTCGCGCCGGGACACGATCCGGAAGTCGTCGAGGATCAGGTGGAAGAACTGTCCAAAGCGGTGAAGTGCCACCTCCAGCCTTGGCGCATCTAGCAAGCTCAGGCAAAGGTACTTGAGCGTGCCGTTGCGCAGAGGCCGGCTGAAGATGCCCGGCATTTCATCGTCGGCCTCCCTGGCGAGCAGCCGGTACAGCGTAGCGAACTGTTCCTGCGTCACGCGCGCCGCGGGCTCGGACAACAGCTCGCTGGCAATGCCCGAGCACTCGGCCAGCCGTGCGATCGCCATGGGGTCTGCGCCGGACAGGAAGCCGTTGACGACAGAGATGGGGACGGTAGGGGGCAGGCCGATCACGCGGGGCGCACGCTATGCATGCCGGAGAAACGATGACGCCACATTCTGTCACAGCATGTGCGGGTTGAACATGCGGGGCGATGCCTAGAGCAGGCCCCGGAGCCTGCGCCGGTGCATCCGTCAGCGCTCCACTCAAGGACGACAAACCCACCTGCATGGCCCTTCAGACCGCGCAAGGCCGGGGTTTCGACATGGCCGGTCACCAGGGCTTCACACGCCTCGTTGAGGTACGACATTGGGCTAATTCGGTGGTTTCCCTGAGTGTCCCGAAATGTCAATCGATCGTCCCGGATCGTTAAATCGCTGTGGGCGGATACACGATACTTCAGGCACTGAACTTGATACCGAAAACGCGACCGTCCGGCAACGCCATGCCGGCGTACCCAGGCGGTCCGCTCACAACATACCAGGAGCAAAATGCAATTCCTCGACGATTCCCTGCACCCCGAGAACATGGACAAAGTGGTGATCACCGTTGCGCCCTATGGCCCGGAATGGATGCCGCAGGACTTCCCCGAGGACATCCCCGTCACCATGGAAGAGCAGGTCCAGAAAGCGGTGGACTGCTATAACGCTGGCGCCACGGTGTTGCACCTGCATGTGCGCGAGCTGGACGGCAAGGGTTCCAAGCGGCTGTCCAAGTTCAACGAGCTGATCGCCGGCGTGCGCGCCGCGGTGCCGGACATGATCATCCAGGTTGGTGGCTCGATCTCGTTTGCGCCGGAAGACGACGGCCAGGAGGCNAAGTGGCTGTCCGACGACACCCGCCACATGCTGGCGGAGCTGGAGCCCAAGCCCGACCAGGTGACCGTGGCGATCAACACCACGCAGATGAACATCATGGAGTTGCTCTATCCGGAATACCTGAAGGGCACCTCGCTGGAACACCCGGCCTACCAGGCCGCCTA